>CANFXY010000014.1 GCA_947451105.1 Bacteroidota bacterium
ACGGGTGTTCACCTCTTCCCATCCCGAACAGAGAAGTTAAGCCCCGTAGCGCAGATGATACTTGTGTTAAAACTGGGAAAGTATGTCGTTGCCAAATTTATTAAAAAACCTTTACTCATTCAGTAAAGGTTTTTTTTATGCCCGAAAACCATTCAAATCTTAGCAATAAACCATTTATAGTCCATCATTATTCTTGATAATTGGTTTTTCGTAATGGTTCTGAAACTTTTAAACTAAACTTGTTCCCACACTTTTTTTTAATCAGTTTTTTATCTCATTTTTGCAGCATGCATTTACCAATTTCTCAACTCATTCAAGCCAATAAAGACAGAAAATTCTTCTTTAACTTTAATGAAAATCCTAAAGCGTATTCAGAAGAAGAAGCGTCTAAAGGTTTATTAGATTTTCAAACCAGATTAAATACCAATTACGACCTTCCTGCCAATCCAAGTCCTGCATCTAGATGCGGTGAAGAGGTTTCTCCATACTTACAAACGGGTTTAGGTATACATTATCCTTTATTGGATGCGGATACTTTGGTAAACAATGGTCAACATGCATTTAAATCATGGAAGAACACCAGCTTAGACCAACGTTTTGAAATTCTTTATGCTTCTCTTGAAAATGTAAGCAAACGCTTTTTTGAAATGGCTTATGCAACCATGCACACCACCGGTCAAAGTTTTTTGATGAGTTTTCAAGCCTCAGGCCCACATGCTTGCGACCGTTCATTAGAAGTTATGGTAGCAGCCTACGAACAAATGAGCTATTACCCAGAGAAAATAGATTGGGTAAAGAACATGGGTAAATTTGATTTAACCTTACACAAAACATACAAGCCTGTTTCCAAAGGATTGGGTCTAATTATTGGTTGTTCCACTTTCCCTACATGGAACACTGTGCCTGGATTGTATGCAGATTTAATTACTGGAAACACAGCCATTGTTAAACCACATCCTAAAGCGGTATATCCAATTGCGATTTTTGTTGAAGAACTTCAAAAAGTTTTAACAGAAAAAGGCTTAGATCCAAATACGGTTCAATTGGCTGCAGATGAAAGTGCCAATCCTTTAACTAAGAAGCTCGCAGAACACCCAGGAGTGTCTCTTATCGACTATACAGGTGGTTCAGCTTTTGGTAACTATATTGAATCATTAGGAAAAACTTGTTTCACTGAAAAAGCTGGTATAAACTCTGTCATACTCGACTCTTGTAAAAACATTGATGCTGTTGCTCAAAACATTGCTTTTTCAGTGTCTTTGTATTCAGGTCAAATGTGCACTGCACCACAAAACATTTATATATCCAAAACAGGTGTTGAGACAGCAGACGGAATTGTTTCTTTTGAAGATGCTAAAGCAAAAATTAGCAATGCAATTAAAGCCTTAATGGAAAATCCTAAAGCAGCAGCTCCAACCTTAGGTGCTATTCAAAATGATTTCACCATCAGAAGAATTGAGGATAAAATTAGCCAGCATCAGGCCCAAACCACCAGCATTAATGTGCAGGTTGAAAATGCAGAGTTTTCCTCAGCAAGGATGATGGTGCCAAGTATTATTACTACAACAGCGGCTGATGAAAAAACATACATGGAAGAATGTTTTGGACCATTGATTTTCATTGTTGAAACGGATTCTTATAATCAATCTTTGGCTTTAACGAAAACCAGTGCACAAAAGCATGGCGCGATAACTTGTTTGGCTTATACAATTTCAGACGATAAAATGAAGGAAATTGAAGAGGAAATGAACAGTGCATTTACACCGGTTTCATTTAATTTTACCGGCGCAGCTTTTGTTAACCAACATGCAGCATTTAGCGATCTTCACGTGAGTGGCGGAAATCCTGCAGGTAATGCTACATTTACAAATGCCGATTTTATAAATAAACGTTATATATGGATAGGCAATAGATATATGTTGTAACGAGTATTGTATTGAATTCTTTATTAAATTTGTACCCATATATGAAAAAAGTATTTTTAATGTTTGCTGTTGCTGGTCTATTCGCAGCTTGCAGCAATTCAGCTAATCAAGCTACCGACGCCGCTACTGTAAGTGCTGATTCAACAGGTGTAAACTACACAGTTGATGCAGCTGCTTCAACGATCAACTGGGAAGCCTTCAAAATTGTAGGTGGACACAAAGGAACTATTGGTTTAACCGATGGTAACTTCAACATTAAAGACGGTAACATCCTATCAGGTGGCTTTACCATCAACATGACAACTATCGCTGATACTGACATTCCTGTTGGTCCAGACAGCATGAACTTCAAATTGGTTGGTCACTTAATGGCCCCTGACTTTTTTGATGTAGCCAAATACCCAACGGGTAAATTCGAAATCACTGCTGTAACACCTTTAACAGCTGATGCAGCTGGAAATACCCACAACATCAGCGGTAACCTTACCATTAAAGATTCTGTTAAAAACATCACTTTCCCAGCAAAAGTTGTCATCAATGGTGACGAGGTAACTGCTGAAGGTACTGCGATGATCAACAGACTTCAATTTGGTATCGTTTATAACTCTGTTTCTGTTTCTCCAGCAGCTTTGTTGAAGAAATTAGGAGACAATGCAATCAAAGACGAATTGAGTATCAAAATCGCTTTGAAAGCTAAAAAAGGATAATTAATAATCATCATTTTAAAATTTGTTTTTAAATTAAAAACCCCACCTTTATTGGTAGGGTTTTTTGTTGTCCAATGTTTTCTAAGCTTTGTCTTTCCCTATGCTTTTTTGACTTTATTTTAGTATCATTGCACTAGATTATTGGATATGAAAATCGGCTTTGTACTTGAACTTCAATTCCCATTATAAATCAATTTGAACGCATATATTTTAGTTTAGTTAAATGGAGGCAGGTAGTAAAAAACACATATTGGCTGAGCGTTACCTTGAAACAGGTGTCGCTGAAAGCTTGACTAATCTATTTGTTTGCAATTATTCAAATTTCAAAGTACTCTCTCTTTATTCTGATTTAAGCAAACGCTTATTGGCATATAAAATTCTTCATCAAAATGCCGATGCAAATGATGCTTGGCTTGATACTGAATTCAACAACACCATAACGGTTGACTTTAATCCAAATTTCAAACTTATTCCTTCTCAATTTTATAATCCTTTGGGTTCAAACGATGCTGAGTTTGGGTTTAAAATAGAAGGTGAACACATCAGACAAAACCACTTTGTGTATGGTGTTGCAAAGTATAACGCATTAAGATTTGAATCGGTTAAAGTCTATCTGTTTAAATCTGAATCTATTTTAAATGTTCTGATTTTTAAAGATAGGACGTGTTTGTTTTCAAATGCCTTTACCTGTCATAATGAAACTGAAATATTGTATTTTGTCATAGCAGCACTCGAAGCATCTGATTGTGCCCAAGAGCATGCAAATGTGTTTTTAGACTTTGAGTTGGGCGTGCATAAGCCTATTAGCGCATTCTTAATGCCATATTTCAAATCTGTTTCTGCTTTGCGCTACGAAGGAGAAGGACTGGATGAAGAAATTTTGAATTTACCTGAGTTGTTATTTATTAACTACGCCATGTCTCTATGCGTATAATTCACGGAAAGTATAAAGGTTTTCAATTTCCTGCTTTTCATGGCGACAATACAAGACCAACAAGCGATTTGGTTAAGGAAAGTTTGTTCAATATCCTTGAAGCTCAAATTGATTTACAAGATATAACGGTTATCGATCTATTTGCAGGCACTGGTAATATAGGGTTAGAATGTCTGTCTAGAGGGGCAGCTCAGCTAATCAGTGTTGACCATGTAATTAAAAATATAAAATACATGGATGCCTTAAAAAAAAATCTTAGCATTACCGATTGGCAAATTCTTAAACTGGATGCACTCGATTTTGTCGCAAAAAACAAGGTAAGTGCGCATTTGGTTTTTGCTGATCCTCCATATGACTATGCGCCTATTCACAATTTGGTGCAAGATGTTTTGTCTGCAGAGTGGTTTAAAAACAGCAATTCAATATTCGTGCTAGAGCATGTCGACCGCTTGGTATTTAAGCATAAAGATGTATTTTTGAAAAAGCAATACGGAAACACCGCATTCACTTGTTTTAATTCCGAAAAAAACACAATCTAAACGATGGAAAAAATAGCTTTGTTTCCCGGTTCATTCGACCCAATTACCAATGGGCACGTAGATATTATTAAGAAATCTCTGTTAATGTTCGACCGTGTAGTAATCGGCATTGGCAGTAACTCGGCTAAAAAATCCTTGTTTTCTGTAGAGCAGCGCATTGCTTGGATACATGAAGCATTTAAAGGTGAATCTCGATTGGAGATTAGAATTTATACTGGCCTAACCATTGCTTTCTGTAAAGAGATAGGCGCTAGTTTTATCGTCAGGGGGCTGCGTTCAGGTTTGGATTTTGAATATGAGCAAAGCATTGCATTTGCCAATAAAGAAATGGAACCAAGTATTGAAACAGTGTTTTTGCTTTCCAGCCCATCAACTTCTAACATAAGCAGTACCATCGTTCGTGATATCATTGTCAACGATGGGGACTATTCTAAATTTGTTCCGCAAGGTATCGTTTTTAATAAATAACTTGATATTATTTAATAAGCAGTTATCTTGCAATCAAGTAATTTGTAAAAATGGATTCAAAAACATTAATTGAAGCACTCGGTCTTTTCAAGCATCCTGAAGGCGGCTACTATAAAGAAACATATAGGGCAGCAGATACCTTAAATAACTTAAACGGGGAGGCAAGGAACGTAAGCACGGCCATTTATTACTTATTGGAAGGAAATGACCGTTCTCATTTTCATCGCATAGCGAATGATGAAATGTGGTTTTTTCATTCTGGTACTGCGCTTAATATACACTGTATTTTAGACGGTCAACTAAAAACAATACGCTTAGGTGCAGATGTGTTTAATGGGGAAGTTTTGCAAACCGTTATTCCAGCCTATACTTGGTTTGCAGCTCAAATAGTTGATCTAAATTCGTTTTCGCTTTTAAGTTGTGTAGTTGCGCCAGGCTTCGACTTTAAAGATTTTGAATTGGCTAACAGAAGTCAATTGATATCTGAATTCCCCAATCTAGAATCAATTATTACAGACTTTACTAGAAGTTAATTTCTGAATTTTTGAACCACTCGGTCTATGAATTCAGCCTCAGGTTTTTTTGCAACGCTGTAGCTGTTGTATAAATTCATTAAGACGCGCAATACAATGTCTGGATTGCTGCAAGGTTGCATGTATTCTGGCTTTTCTTCAAGTTCCATTTCTTTTAGAATGCTCAAAAGTTGTTCTTGGTTAAAAACACCACCACCGTTATAGGCATTGATGTAAAACTTTATTTCACCATGAGCTTCGCCACCAATACTTTGTTTGTCGTTAAAACCCTCTAAATTTTCTGTTTCTTCATCTTCTACATAGGCCATGATAAAATGTCTAGGTAGATTAATGCCGTATACAGGAATGTTTAGTCGCTGTGCCACCAACATATAGATAATAGACAACGAAATAGGGTTGCCTTTTTTGTTTTGAAGGACTTTATTGATAAAACTGTTGTCGTGGTGCAAGAAGTTCTCTTCATCGCCTCTAAAGCCATGCAATTGAAACAAAATGTAATTGAGGATTTTAACCTTTTCAAAAGAGGTTAGGTCATAATGGAACTCTAGCCAAGCATCAAGTCTTAAAGTCTCTAATTGCTCAAGCATTTCGACCTCAGAAACATCTGGGTACCTGAATTGACAGACATAAACTAAGGCCTCTAAAAGATTCTCTCCACCTTTGTTTTTCCATTCTATAATTTGTTCTCCGAAATGCTTAATGCGTATATCAACAATGCATTGTTCTAGTTTCGTCTGGGTTTCAGGTGAGTCAACAGACTCATATAAGTAATTTTGTAAGGTATCGATTTCTGAATAGGGTAGAGTGGCCAAGGCGGAGTAGGCAGCTTGCCAAACTTCTTTTTCAGAGTCGTCAAGTAATGATAATAATGCTTTTATTTTAGATGCTTCTAGCATGAATCAATCGTTCGTTTTTTGTTTTTTTTGCATACAAGACCAGTAAAACAGTATTGTTTCACCGGGCAGGTCATTCAGTTAACTTATTTTTTAGATTTCGCCTTTGCTTTGGCTTTCGCCTTTGCTCTAGCTTTTGGTTTAACTTTGCTTTCAGCAGCAACTTTACTGCCTTTCTTATCGCTCGGTTTGGCTTGGGCGCTTACAATTTCCATTACTTGTGTGTAGGTTAATGTATCAACCGCGGCATCTTTAGGTAATTTGTAATTGTTCTTTTTATGGGCAATGTATGGTCCCCATCTGCCTTTTAATATTTCTAAATTTTCATCTTCAGGGAAAGAGCGAATTAATTTTTCGGCTTCAGATTTGATCTTTGCCTCAATGATTTCAACCGCATCTTCCATGTTGATTTCGAAAATATCTTTGTCTTTTGGAATAGAGGCAAACATACTTCCGTATTTAATATAAGGGCCGAATCTACCTATGGCAGCAGTAACTTTTAGATTTTGATATTCTCCAATGGTTCTTGGCAATTTAAATAAATCTAAAGCTTGCTCAAGTGTTAGTGTTTCTAATGATTGACCAGCACGCAGACTAGCAAATTTTTTGTCTTCATCTTCAGAATCTCCAATCTGAACCAATGGTCCATAGCGGCCAATTCTACCACTAATCTGTTTGCCTGATTCTGGATCAATTCCTATAATTCTCTCACCTTTTACTCTTTCTGCATTGGCTAGAGTTTTGTCAACATCTTTATGGAATGGTTTGTAGAAACCATCAATCATTTTGGTCCAACTAATCATACCATGAGCTATTTCGTCAAATTCTTTTTCAACGTTAGCGGTGAAGCTATAATTCATGATGTCACCGAAGTGTTCATTCAAGAAATCAGTTACCAAAGTTCCAATATCGGTAGGGAATAATTTGCTTTTTTCTACACCAGTGTTTTCTGTTGCTGTTTTTACTTTGATTTCGCCGTTTTTCAATAATGCGGTTTGGTAGTTTCTCGGAGTTCCTTCGCGGTTGTCTTTGATCACATAACCTCTTTTTTGAACGGTAGAGATGGTTGGCGCATAAGTAGATGGTCTGCCAATGCCCAATTCCTCGAGTTTTTTAACCAAACTTGCTTCTGTATATCTAGGTGCAGGACGGCTGAATTTTTGTTCAGAAACCATTTGGTTTAAGTTCAACTGTTCACCTTGAGACAATGGTGGCAATAAGCCAGTATCCTCGTCTTCATCCTCTTCGTCTTTTCCTTCAAGGTATACTTTTAGGAAGCCATCAAATTTGATAATTTCACCTTCAGCACGCATTGATTGGTTTGCTTTGCTTACATTGATGTCAACCACAGTTCTCTCCAACTCAGCATTGGCCATTTGACTTGCTATAGAGCGTTTCCAAATTAACTCATACAAACGCACCTCTTGAGCTTCTGCACCTGCGGTGTGGTTTTCAAAATAAGTAGGACGTATGGCTTCGTGCGCTTCTTGAGCACTTGCGTTTTTGGTGGTGTAATTTCTAGGCGCGCTGTATTGTGCTCCATAGGCTCTATTAATTTCAGCAGCAGCACCACTTATAGCGGTTTGCGACAAGTTAACAGAGTCCGTTCTCATATAGGTTATATGTCCAGCTTCGTAAAGTTTTTGGGCCAAGAGCATTGTTTTGGCAACAGGATAGCCAAGCTTTCTACTGGCTTCTTGTTGTAGAGTACTGGTTGTAAATGGCGCAGCAGCTTTCCTTTGCGCTGGTTTTACTTCGATATTGTTAATTGTGAAATTGCTTTCTGAAGCGGATTGCAAAAAGTTTAGTGCTTCTTGCTCTGTTTTGAAACGCTGTGGAAGCTCCGCTTTAATAGGCTTATTGCTTCCAATTTTTGTGAATTCAGCAGTGATTCTATAATCGCTAACTGAATTAAATTGGTTAACCTCACGCTCACGCTCAACGATTAATCTAACGGCAACAGATTGAACCCTGCCTGCAGATAGAGATGGTTTTACTTTTTTCCATAAAACTGGAGAAAGTTCAAAACCAACCAAGCGGTCGAGGATACGACGAGCTTGCTGTGCATCAACCAAAGCTTTGTCAATCTTACGCGGATTTTTAATCGCGTTTTCAATGGCTGGCTTAGTGATTTCATGGAAAACAATGCGTTTGGTGTTCTCTTCTTTAAGGCCTAAGACTTCAAATAGGTGCCAAGAAATGGCTTCCCCTTCGCGGTCCTCATCCGATGCCAACCAAACCATTTCACTTTCTTTTGCTAGTTTTTTAAGTTCAGCTACAACTTTTGTTTTATCTGGTGAAACAATGTAATTCGGTTTAAATCCATTTGCGATATCAATGGCGTTGTCGCCTTTGTCTAGGTCGCGAATGTGTCCGAAACTTGATCGCACTGTATAGTCTTTGCCAAGAAATTTTTCTATGGTTTTGGCTTTTGCAGGCGACTCAACAATTACTAAGTTTTTTGTCATTATAGGGTTGGAATCAATTTGCAAATATTACCTTTTTATTGATAACTTGGTCATTCGATCTTATTTTTAAAATATAAATTCCATTACTTATCGATTGGTCTTTGGTATAAGTCACAAGTATATCGCCAGTTTCGTTGCTGCTTTCCATAATGTTAGCGACTCTTTTTCCTTCGATGTTTTCTAACCAAACCTCAGTTTCGCCTTCAAGATTGGTATATGCAACATTGATTTCGTTCTCACTTGGGTTTGGATAAATGTTTAAATTTTGAATGTTTTTAACGCCTTCAACTGCGGTATTGTACATGCCAATATTAATCTCATCAATGTATACTGCATTTCCAGATCCACTTACAACCTCTATCATGAATGAGATGTTGCTGTCGTTTTCATAGCTTGATAAACTAAAGGTAACTTGTTTCCAATGCAATGGAGAAGACGGTTTGAAGCTTGGCGCATAAGTGGTGGCGTTGTAGGCGATAAAGCTCGCATTTCTGTAAAGGAATTGGTTCCAGTTGTAGTCGCAGCCTTTTGATTGGTATAAACGGAGTTCCTCAGATGATGTGGTGTTTTGTCTTAAGTATCCAATCATCATTGAGATTTTTGGATTTTTGCCAATCAATGGTCTAAGGTCAACACCGGGAGTCACCAATTGGAAGCGCTGACCGGCAGGCACAGAACTATTAATAGGTGCCACAATGGAATTGTTGCCTCTATAACCTGTGGTGGTGTCGCGGGTAAATTTAACCGTTCCTTGGTCGAGTATTTTCCACCCCGTGCCAATATTCCAAGTTGCTTTGCCAAAATCTTGGATCATACTTGGTTTGTCAACAGCCACTCTAGGTTTTACTTCAATATAATTGTCGATGCTGCTTGAATTGCTTCCGAATGAATTTGTTACATTTAGAGTTACTTTATACATACCAGGCGTTTTGTATACAACAACTGGAGTGTCTTTGTTGGTGCTTGTGATATTCGCACCTGTGAAAGTCCATTGTTTACTGGTTACTTGTGCTTTACATGAATTGTCATAGTAGTATACTGGGTCTCCTGCACAAACTACTCTAGAACTGCTAGAGAAAAATGCAACTGGAGCAACATTTGATTTGTTAACACCAGTGGCTATTAGGTTTGCAGTGGATACCAAGTTGACCCTAAAGCTGTAGTTGGTTAATACTGCATGCATTCTGCTTTTTTGGTTTAGGCTAAACATACTTTGGCAAGTTCCTGAAGAATAGTCCATATAGTTTTCCCACTGGTCAATTAAATCTGGGGCATCTGAATTGCAGGAATTCCCATTGGAAGGGCAGCTTGCATTGGTAAATGTTCCAATAACTGGAGGTGTATCGGCGCATAAGTCGCCGTTGCTTGACCCTGTGCCAGCACACGCACCTTCGAATGTATGCAATAAGCCAAGGTAATGACCTATTTCATGGGTAAGCGTTCTGCCGGCGCCACTAGGTGTTCCTGTGCCGATTGTTCCTACATAATCTGAGCGAACCAATATGCCATCTAGTGCGCTCATGCCTTGAGCTACAGCACTTGGTAAATAAGCGTATCCAAGGGTTGTTCCTCCAGAACCACTGTTGTCTTGAATGGTGCTAACCACCCAAATGTTTAAATATTTTTTGTTGTCCCATCTCGCACCTGGAATAGATTTTACATTATCTCTCGCGTCAAAATGCAAAGGGGAGTATACGCGGTTAATTCCATCTGTGCAATTGCCACTCGGGTCAATTTGCGCCAATCTGAATTCTATTTGACAATCAGCCGTAACATTTTTGAAGGCTGCTCTAATTGCTGTTCTATTTGAGTTTGTAAAACTAAAATCCTCGTTAAGAATTCTAATTTGATCTTCTATCTGTTTTTTAGAAATGTTTTCAGGGCCGTTGGTATGAATAACATGGAATACAACTGGAATGATGTATTTGGTTGCACGTTTGTTGTTGCCCACTTGTACCACACTCTCATTGAATGCTTTTTCGGCAGCTTCTATGCTTGGATCTTTTGCTTTTGCAACATTGTGGTAATGGTCCGTTAAACATTGGCTATAAACACTTAATGTACTTTGGATTAAAACAATTGCAAGGATTAATTTCTTCATTTTCTATTATACGGGGTGTAAATTTTTTCTTCTATTGTATTGGACTGAAAGTTAATATTTAGTTCTGTCATCATTCAGTCATTTTTTGTATTTTAGATTTAGCAATAAATGGTCGCATAGCACCAAGGCTGTCATCGCCTCAACAATAGGTACAGCGCGCGGTAATACGCAGGGGTCATGGCGGCCTTTTATTTGTAAGGGAACAATTTCTCCATTGGTGTTCATCGCCATTTGTTCCTTTGCGATGCTTGATACGGGTTTGAATGCGGTGTTAAACAAGATGTCTTTTCCATTGCTTATGCCTGCAGTTATGCCACCGTCGTTGTTCATGGAACTATTTGGGGCATCGTTGTTTTCACTGCCTTTGTGCCTGCTGCTTTCAAAGCCTGCTCCAAATTCAATGCCTTTCACCGCATTGATGCTGAAAATGGCTTTTGCTATATCCGCATTTAATTTATCGAACACAGGTTCACCCAAGCCACTCTGACAATTGCTCACTCTGCAGCTTATAATACCACCGAGGCTATCGCCTTCGCTGGACGTTTGTTTAATGAGTTCTTGTATGTCTTTGGCTGTGTTTGGGTCTGGGCAACGCACGGGATTGTGTTCTGCGTGCAACCAATCCATTTCAAAAACATTTTGAACGGAAAGTGAAGCCACAGACGAAACCACCGCTTGGATGGTGATACCAGAATTGTGCAATAAATAGGATTTGAAAATTGCACCAGCGGCTACCCAAGCAGCCGTAATACGGGCACTGCTTCGTCCGCCACCTAGGTAATCTCTATGTCCATATTTTTCATCGTACACTTGGTCTGCATGCCCAGGTCTATAAACATCTTTAAGGTGTTCGTAGTCTTTTGAAATTTGAGATTCGTTGGGTATTTGAATGCAGATCGGTGCACCTGTACTTAGTCCATTAAAAACGCCAGAAACGATGGTGAATTTATCCCCTTCATTTCTGGCGCTGGTAATATCGGATTGGCCGGGCCTTCTTCTGTTAAGTTCTGATTGAATGTAGTCTAAGTCTATTGGAAAAGCTGCAGGAAGACCATCAATAACGACACCTACCATGTTGCCATGTGATTCGCCAAAGGAGGTAATGTTTAAGCTATGACCAATGCGGTTGGACATTAATTTTCAGAATTCGAAGAACAAGTTATTTAGCAAAGTTTACTGCTCTCTTTTCACGGATAACAGTAATTTTAATTTGACCTGGGTAGATCATTTCTTTCATGATTTTTTGAGAGATCTCAAAACTTAGGTTATCTACTTCAAGGTCGGTCGCTCTTTCGCTATCTACCATCACACGAAGTTCTCTACCTGCCTGAATAGCGAAAGCTTTGTCAACGCCTTTGAAACTCATTGCCAGTGCTTCTAAGTCTTTCAAACGTTTGATGTAGTTTTCAGTATCTTCTCTTCTTGCACCTGGGCGTGAACCGCTGATGGCGTCACATGCTTGAACAATTGGAGACAACATTGAAGTCATCTCAATCTCGTCGTGGTGGGCACCAATAGCGTTTACAACCTCAGGGTGTTCGCCGTATTTCTCAGCCCATTTCATACCCAACAATGCGTGTGGAGTTTCTGCATCATCCTCAGGTACTTTTCCAATATCGTGTAGAAGTCCTGCACGTTTTGCCAATTTAGCATTCAATCCTAATTCCGTTGCCATGGTGGCACAAAGATTAGCAACCTCACGGCTGTGCTTTAACAAGTTTTGTCCGTAAGATGAACGGTAACGCATTCTACCAACGATGCGGATTAATTCAGGATGCAAACCAGTAATACCTAAATCAACAACGGTGCGTTGTCCAATTTCGATAATTTCTTGCTCAATATCTTTTCTGGTTTTTTCAACAATTTCTTCAATACGGGCAGGGTGGATACGGCCATCGGCAACCAATTTGTGCAATGACAAACGGGCGATTTCTCTTCTTACTGGATCAAATCCAGAAAGAACAATTGCTTCAGGGGTGTCATCAACGATGATTTCAATTCCAGTCGCTGCTTCTAAAGCACGGATGTTACGGCCTTCGCGACCAATGATACGGCCTTTGATGTCGTCGTTTTCTAAGTTAAATACCGTAACCGTGTTTTCAATTGCTGTTTCAGCAGCTGTTCTTTGGATGGTTTGAAGAACAATGCGTTTTGCTTCTTTGGTTGCATTTAACTTTGCTTCTTCAACAATGATTTTGCTTTGTGTGATTGCTTCGGTATGGGCATCTGCTTTAACCGCTTCAATCATTTGTGCCTTCGCCTCGTCAACGGTTAAATTGGAAACCTTCTCCAACATTTTAATTTGTTGTTGACGGCTTTGCTCAACTTCGTTTTCTTTTCTAGCAAGCGCACTTTGCTGCGTTGCTATTTGGCTTTTGAATTTTTCTAATTCGTCTTCTTTAGACTTGTAGGTTTTGATTTTGTCGTCTAAAGATTGTTCTTTTTGTTTGATTCTGTTTTCTGAAATTTGGATTTCAGAATTGCGTTTTTGAACTTCTTTTTCGTGTTCTGTTTTTAGCGATAAGAAACGTTCTTTAGATTCAAGCATCTTGCTTTGTTTAACAGCTTCTGCTTTTGATTTTGCTTCTTCAAGATACAGGTTGGCTTGCGCTTGCAACTGTTTCTTGATAATTGGCATGCCGGCGAAATATCCAACGGCAAGTCCAAGAAGCCCAATGATGATGTACAATAATATGCTCATTTAATTTATAAGGGTTTAAATGAACAAGCCAGTGATAAATTATCTTTTCAACGCGCGTTTATGGTTTTAGAATATTCTCAATCTCTGCAATTTGACTTTCAATAGGGGAGTAGTCAATGCTTTGTTCTTTGTATTGAGTGTTCTCGTTTGATTTGTTCAAAGCATCAACTGCAAACTCTAATGCGGCCATTGCTAGACCGTCAATTTTGTCTTTTACAGAAAAATTACTATTGAAAAATCCCATCTTTTCGTTCAGAAGCTTTGCTGCTTTTCTGACATATTCTTCTTCCTTGGCTTGTATCTTCAAGGGGTATATCCTGTCACCAATATTGACCTTTATTGAGATATCTTGACTAGCCATTTGTTTTACTTGCGTTTAAAGCGAATTCTTATTTTGCTTATTCAAATGCAATTTTAAGGATTTTTTTTCATATTAACACCATGCCGAATAAAAGAATACCTACGGTTTATGCTTAGGTAAAGTCGCTTAATTGACTTTGTTTCAGAACAAAAACGATTACAAGATTGGGGTCGGGCCCTCACGCAAAATTTCAGGTTCTTCTCCTGTGCAATCGATGATGGCAGATCCGATCAAACCACCCTCTCCGGCGTCAATGGTCCAAGCCACTTGGTGGCCATATTGATGCGCAATGTCTTCTATTTTGTTTAAGATGATGTCTGGCGAATCGGGATGGTGAACTGAGGCCACAACCAAGGGCTCTCCACACAATTCAACCAAAGACATGGCTATTTTTGAATTAGGCACCCTGATACCTAAAGATTTCCTGTTGCTTAAAAAAAGTTTGGGCACCTTGTTGTTTGCCCTTAAAATAAAGGTAAAAGGACCGGGCAAATTTCGGTTCATGAGCTTGTAGGTGCTTTTGCTAAATTGCAGGGTGTAGTCGCTGATATGCTTCAGGTCAGAGCAGATGATGGATAGGTTCGCTTTTTCTGGTTTTTTGCCCACCAGTTTGCAAATCTTTTCTATGCCCGATTTGTTGGAGAGTGTGCATACAAACCCATACAATGTATCCGTTGGGCAAATGGCTATGTCGCCCGCCAATAAATCGTTTGCAACCAACTTCAGTTTGCGGTCGTCTGGATTTTGTTCTCTGATTTCTAGGCTTGACATGGCAGATTCATTACAGACTACAAGGTGCTATAACTTATCTCCAAATTTAGCTGAAAAGCCAACACCAAAAAAGTTTTTTAATTGCCAATTTCTTTGAGTGCCTTCTAGATTGCTGTTGGTATCTACATCGTAATCCCATATCACTTGGTTGATGATAACCACAGAAATGTATTTATTCACTTTCATGTTCAAGGTGTTTTGCCAGTTTAAGTCAATTTGCTCAAAGGCGCCGCCACTAGGAAGGCTTTTGTAGTTCTTAAACAATTCCAATCGCGATTGGTAATTGATGTTTTTTGCCACATCTTTATTGAATGTAAAGTTGATATAAACCCCGAGTTCTGTGCGCAGTTTTTGACCATCACTTAGTTTCTTTGGTGCATTTCCCAAATAAGCGCCAGTGGTGTCGTATTTAGCCGCCTCTACGCCATACAAACCAAGGTCTGCCAAGCGTTGCTCCCTCACCAAGGTGTATTTTGCGGTAACAGGAGAGAGGTAAATTGATAAATGCTTTTTAGGTTTGTAATCGATACCCAAAGAAAAGTAGCCAAAGCCTTGAGCTAAGAAATTTGAAACATGGTTGTCGCGTCTCAATATATCAGTGGCTGCCCAGCCGGGAAACATTTGGGTATTCAAACTTAAAAGGACTGAATAATTGGTCTTGTCGTTTATTTTCCTACCGTATTTTGAAAGGAAGACCAATTTGTCTTCGTTTTTTACAAATGGGTTCGTTATACTTTTATTCGGGTCGCTTGGGTCGCTAATTTTACCCTCGCCATTTCTAATCACACCATAAGCAAGATCTAAATAGTTTTCCCATATCCCTTTTCCGTTGCGGCTTCTGTTGATGGCGAACAAACTGGAGTTGGCAATAATGGCCATGTTGTTGGTTCCGCCCTGCGACCAATTAGAGAATGTGGTACTGGATAGGTTGGTGCTAAAGAATCCACCTTTAACCCAGCCGGTATCCTTGATTTCTTTGATTACATTGCCTTCTGATGCTTTTTTCTTTACATCTTCGTCGGATGGTTGGGCAAATGCTGGAATCGCAAACGCAGCTATGGCGCACAATAAAAGTGTTTTTCTCATTTTGTTAAAAATTTTTAAATAAAAAAAAGTGCCAAGCGTAAATCTTGGCACTTAAATACGTTAAGGTTTTTAGATTTTTTCTTTGGCTTTGTTCATTATTTTCACAATGCTAAACAACACCAAAGCAATCAGCAAGAAGTTGATGCCTGATGCAAGCAATTTTCCATAGGTAAATGGCCCTGCTTTTAAATCTTCAATTTTGTTGAAACCACCAACTAAAGCGATAACTGGCATGATCATGTCGTTTACCAACGAATCGACAATTTTTTGGAAAGCACCACCTAAAATAACCGCAACGGCTAGGTCGATAACATTTCCTTTGTTAATAAATTCTTTAAATTCTGATATGAATCCCATAGTGAGCTTGTTAATGTTTCGAAACTAAAGGAAATTCAAGAATAATAAAATTTATTTCGCAAAATTAATTAATACAAAAGGGGGCACTAGGCCCCCTTTCTAAGTAGCTATTAGCTAGTTCTTTATTATCTCAAAACTTCCTTAACAAGTTCTGCGGCTTCTTTTAATAAGATAGCAGATTTAACTTGTAGGCCACTTTCGTCGATTAGTTTTTTAGCTTCAACAGCGTTTGTACCTTGAAGACGAACAATAATTGGAACATGTATGTTTCCCATTTTGTTGTAAGCATCAACAACACCTTGAGCAACCCTGTCGCATCTTACGATACCACCAAAGATGTTAATCAAGATTGCTTTAACGTTAGGATCACTTAAAATGATTTTGAAACCAGCTTCAACTGTTTCAGCGTTCGCAGTACCTCCAACATCCAAGAAGTTAGCAGGCTCGCCACCACTTAATTTGATGATGTCCATGGTAGCCATAGCCAAACCAGCACCATTCACCATGCAACCAACGTTACCGTCAAGCTTTACATAGTTAAGATTGAATTTTTTAGCTTCTACCTCAGTTGGATCTTCTTCTTCTACGTCTCTTAAAGCTTCGTAGTCTTTGTGACGGTATAAAGCGTTTTCATCTAAGTCAACTTTAGCATCAACTGCGATAATTCTATCGTCAGATGTTTTTAATACAGGGTTGATTTCGAACATTGCGCTATCGGTTTCTTCGTATGCTTTGTATAAAGCAGTAACGAATTTTTCCATTTCTTTTTCAGCTTTGCCGGTTAAGCCTAAGTTGAAAGCGATTTTTCTAGCTTGAAAACCTTGGAATCCAATTTTTGGATCAATCCATTCTCTTTGTAATTTTTCAGGCGTGTGTTCAGCAACTTCTTCGATGTCCATTCCACCTTCTGTGGTGTAGATGATAACATTTTGACCTTTTGCTCTGTCAAGCAATACGCTCATGTAATATTCTTTAGGTTCGCTTTCACCTGGGTAGAAAACGTCTTGTGCAACCAATACACGGTTTACTTTTTTGCCTTTTGGGCCTGTTTGTATGGTAACCAAAGTGTTTCCTAAAAGATTTTTAGCAATGTTGCTCACATCGTCTAGGTTTTTGGCAATAGCAACACCGCGTTGCTCGCTGCCTTCAATCTTACCTTTACCTCTACCACCTGCGTGGATTTGGGCTTTAAGTACTACCCAGCTGCTGCCGGTTTGTGCCTGAATGTCTTTGGCTGCTTGAACAGCACCTTCTGGCGTGTCAGCTACGATGCCTTCTTGAATGGCTACGCCATAAGATTTTAAGATTTGTTTGGCTTGGAATTCGTGAATATTCATTTAATGACTATATTTATCTGGGTTAAAAAACGTGGGCGAAAATACAAAAAAATATTGTTTTGTTTTGAATAAAATAAAATCCATTTTCGCAATACGATGATTACAGCCACTGAAATTGTGAAATACTATGGAGAATTGCAGGTTCTTAAAGGCATAAATCTCGAGATTAAAGACAGCGAGATTGTTTCTATTGTTGGAGATTCCGGTGCCGGGAAAACCACCCTTTTGCAAATTCTTGGGACCTTAGACTCATCTACCAAAGGTAAAATTCTTTACGATGGGGTGGACGTTCAAGCGCTAAAATCGAAAGCACTAGCAGATTTCAGAAATGCCAATATTGGTTTTATCTTCCAATTTCACCAACTTCTTCCTGAGTTTACTTGCCTAGAAAATGTATGCATGCCTGCTTTTATTGCCGGAAAAGACAAAAAGAGCAGTGAAATAAGGGCCAAAGAGTTGTTGGATTATTTGGGTTTGTCCCACCGATACAACCATAAACCGAGCGAACTTTCTGGTGGTGAGCAACAACGCTGCGCAGTTGCCAGGGCATTAATGAACAAGCCTAAAGTTGTTTTTGCTGATGAGCCCAGTGGAAACTTAGACAGCCGCAATGCCAATGAATTGCACCAGTTGTTTTTAAATTTGAGAAAAGACTTTGGCTACAGCTTTGTAATCGTTACGCACAATGAAGACTTTGCCAATATGGCCGACCGAAAATTGGTGATGCGCGATGGACTGATTATCGAGGGTGCTTAAAATCTTCGGGCTTCCTCTTCCTCTTTTAAGTTGAACTTTTCAATATAAGAATCAAATTCCCCTCCTTGTGGTAGTAAACGTGTTTCTATTTGAAACAAAACCATTGATTCTAAAAAGGCTTTTTCAAATGCAGTTAGTGATGCGATGCTTTTGTATTTCATAAAACCTTGGTAGAAACTTAGTTGGAAATCTTGAATTGGCAACATATAAGCCGCACTTATTGCCTCAAGGTGTAGGTTGCTGGCATTGCCTTTAAGCACATAATATAGGTATTGGTAATTGCTGCTGTCGTTGAGTGTAACACTTGCAGGGACAGTAACTAAAGTGTCATGCCCTTTGCTTGGGTCGGTTGGATCTGTTGATACAAAGGCAGGGTAGTCGTAACTGCCTCTGCTCAATTTTTCGCTCGCGGTAAAAGTAGAAATAAGGGAATCTGTTTTGTACAAGATGCTTGTTGGTTTTTGACCTTCATCGAACAATTGCTTATTGAATCGGATTAAAATATTAGCACTGCTTTGGGGAATGCTTTCTAAATAGACAACTTGGTTTACCGCATACATGCCCAAATACTGTTTCATTTCTTCGTTCATGAGTTTTTGAAATTGCAAATAATCAAAGCTTACTTTCGGTGCGTTTTTACTGGTTTGAACATCTATTCTTGTTTTGTATATTTCGAAAGAATAGAAAGGTTCTGTAATAGGCGCAATGAAAGTTGTGTCATAACCCTTGGTGGGGTCGTCGTTGTCAGTCGATATAAAAGCAACTACTTCTTGCTCAAAAAATTTATGGCCTTCGTTTGCGGCTAATGACTTGCCGCTATATGATAAAGCCTTTAACTTGTTGTTTAAAATTGCAGGAAGTATCATTTCACTAATCGCGATGTGTTGTCTGTAAGCCCAAGCCCCTAATTCATATTGACTAAAACGTGCAGGGATTGTTTTGGCCTGGATTTGCAAAGAGGCAATAATTAATAAACCAGCAAATAAGATTTTTGAGAAATGATTTTTCATGATTAGAGATAGAGGTTGTTTTGATTATTTAAATCAAAAGTAACACTTTTTATTAAAAACTCAAATTTTTATCAAAATTATTTACCTTCGCATAAGTAATATGAAATACCAAAGCATTGATAGCCGTTTGTTTGTAGAAAACCGTAAGAAGTTTGTGGCCCAAATGAAGCCCAATAGTATCGCTATTTTTAGAAGCAATTATGAATTTACCCGCAATGGAGATGCCACTATGGATTTTAAGCAAAATTCAGATTTCTTTTGGTTGTGTGGAATTGATCAAGAAGACAGCATTTTGGTTTTATATCCAGATTGTCCGGAAGAAGCTTACCGCGAATGTTTGTTTTTAAAACAGACCTCGCCAACTATTGCTATTTGGGATGGACACAAATACACCAAAGAAGAGGCAAAAGCAAGTTCAGGTATACAAAATATATTTTGGAACGATGTGTTTCAAACAGCGATACGCTCCAAAATTAACTATGCAGAAAATGTATATTTAACTTTAAATGAAAACGACCGTTACAGCTACAAAGCACCCTATAGCGATTTGGATTTTGCACGTGGGTTGAAAAATGATTTTCCATTGCATACTTACCACAGAGCAGCGCCAATACTTCAAAGACTGCGCAGTGTAAAGTCGGATATAGAAATGGCTTTAATTCGCCATGCAATTTCAATTTCTAAAAAGGGCTTTGAACGCATTATGGCATTTACCAAGCCAGGTGTGATGGAGTATGAAGTCGAAGCAGAATTGATTCACCAATACATTCGCAATGCAGCCAATGGACATTCGTTTCACCCAATTGTTGCGAGTGGAGCAAGCGCTTGTGTTTTGCATTATATAGACAACAACAAAGTGTGTAGTGATGGCGATCTGTTGTTGGTGGATTGCGGGGTTGATTATGGTAATTACGCCAGTGATATGACCCGCGTAATTCCTGTGAATGGCAAGTTTACACCCAGACAAAAAGATGTTTACAATGCTGTGCTAAGGGTAATGCGTGCGGCAACAAAATTATTGGTTCCAGGTACACAATTAATGGAATACCATAAAGTTGTGGGCAAAGAATTAATGGAAAAAGAATTGGTTGATTTGGGTCTGTTGAGCATGGATGACATTAAGAATGAAGACCCAGCTTGGCCGGCTTATAAAAAGTATTTCATGCACGGAACCAGCCATTTCTTGGGTATAGACGTTCATGATGTGGGCATGCGTTATGAACCAATGCAAGCCAATCATTTGTTTACTTGCGAGCCTGGTATTTATATTCCTGAAGAAGGAATCGGAATTCGTATTGAAAACAATATTTTGTTAAGCAATAATGGCCCAATTGATTTGATGGATGAAATTGGAATGCCAATAGAAGTAGAAGAAATCGAACAAGCAATGTCTGCGCGTTCATAAACCATATACACCATGCCTAGGCCTCAGAATCCAAATTTGAATTTTCACAACCTGATTGTTTTGGTCTCAAAACTCAGGAGAAAGCTAGATGCGCAGATTGAAGCGGAATTGCACTACAGGGGACACACTGCGTTTAAATCATCTTACCTTCCTATCTTTTTGCTTTTGTATAAAGAGGGAAGTACAACGGTCCAAATTGCAGAGCACTGTGGTGTAAGCAAACAAGCAAGTAGCAAGCTTATTTTGGAAATGACTGAATTGGGTTTGTTAAAAAGCCAAATTAATAAGGAAGATAGGCGTTCCACCATCGTGCTATTAAGTGCTAAAGGCACCCGCTTGGCCACTGAAGTAAGAAAGTGCCTGTCTAAATTAACGGAAAACTATAAGTCGCTTATGGGGAAAACTAAGTACGAACATATGGTAGAACTATTGGAAGTGCTATACGTGCTTCACGAGTAAACTGTTGAAATGTAAACTTATTGTAATTAAGAGATTGTGTTTTTGTTTTGTAAGTTTGTTTTCACGACTTACGTATGAACAATTTTATAAAACACCAATTTATTGATGAAAGGCTTTATCCTTCATTGATGGTTCGTGTTCAAGCTTTGATGCTTGACTTGTTTGTCGTTGCCGCTGTGGTTTTTAATTCATCTAGAACATTTTTCAGCAATTTTGAAGGGGAATATATGCTGCTTAAAATGCTTTGTTTCGTGTTTGCTTTGTTGTTGTATGAATCAATTTCAACAAGTACTGGAGGTACATTGGGGTATAGAACGATGGGGATTAAAATCCGTCGTTTTGGGGATTTGAATAAAAAGTTGCGTTTGACTCAGTCGTTTGAGCGCGCTGTCATTAAGTTTGCTTTGGGTTGGATTTCTTTTTTGAAAATCAACATTGATCCGCATAGACGAGCCATGCATGATAAGGCCAGTGGCGCTATTGTTCTGATGGATAGGAAATCTTAATACAGATTCATCATCAAGTCTAGATCTTTGTATTTCATGCCAAACTTTTTGGCCAATGAATCATTAACTAGATTTCCTTTGTAAATATACACACCATTTCTGAAGCCCTTGGCGATTTTAAGAAGCTCATGAAAACCTCCGTAATTGGACATGTCATTCAGCAGAGGGGTAAAGATGTTGCTGAGTGCATAGCTCGCAGATCGAGAAACCCTTGCGGTGATGTTAGGAACACAATAGTGAATCACATCATGCTTTTTGAAGATTGGGTTTTTGTGGTTGGTGATTTCAGAGGTTTCAAAAACACCGCCTTGGTCAATGCTCACATCAATGATGATGCTGTGTGGTTTCATTTGCATAACCATTTTTTCGGTAACCACCACAGGTGAGCGCCCTGATTCACCGCGCAATGCGCCTATGGCAACATCGCAGGTGCGCAAGGCTTCGGCTAAAATGTTTGGTTGTATGGTTGAAGTAAATATTTTGCCACCTAAGTGTTCTTGCAAACGCCTTAAGCGGTACAATTCATTGTCGAATACTTTCACATTGGCACCCAAACCGATAGCGGCACGACAAGCGTATTCACCAACTGCACCTGCGCCTATTACAACGATTTGAGTTGGAGGTATGCCAGTAAAGCCACCGAGCAATTCGCCTTTTCCAATGTTTGCATTGTTGAGGTATTCAGAGGCCAATAGAATTGAAGCGTGACCAGCCATTTCACTCATTGCGCGAATGATGGGGAATGAACCGCTATCGTCTTGTAAAAATTCGTATGCAATGGCATTAACCCTTTTGAGTATTAATTTGTTTAACAACACAGGGTTCATTTGATCCAATTGCAAAGCGGAAACTAGTATCTGATCTGGGCGCATCAATTCAATTTCTGCATCGGTTGGTGGTTCAATTTTAAGAATGATATCAGCTTTGAAAATTTCCTCATGGCTATGCACAATACGGGCACCTGCTTCGCTGAATTTATCATCACTGAAATTAGCAGCAGCACCGGCTTTAGATTCAATCACGATTTCATGTCCATTTTGAACTAAAAATTCTATTGAAGATGGGGAGAGCGGAACACGATTTTCTTGAGAGGTAATTTCTTTTGGTATACCGATAAAGAGACTGCAATTGTTTTTTTTCAATGGCGCCGCCATCTCCAAAGGTTGCATGGCAAAGGCTTCTCTAGCCAATTCGTTAAACGTTACGAGTCCTTTTTTGTTGTCTGACATATCAATTGTATGGTTTACTGCTCAGTTTGAACAAAAATACAAATTCCTATGTATAATTCAAAGCTTTTTTGATAATAAAGTCGTTGGTATTCCCGTTATTCAGAATTAGCTTTGCCTAGAATTTATTACACGCCAAAAATGCCCAAGTTTTTTACCATATTATTGTTTTTTATTTGCTCAAACGTGCTTCAAGCACAAGACAATTCGGTGGCCCGAATTGACAGTTTGACCCACTTGTTTTTAGAGCAAACAATGAGCAAACCCTTGGCGAATTTATCGGCCGATGAAGTTGTAAATATTACAGAACAAAAATTTAATGAATTGGTCGCCTTGATGGGCAGTAAAGTTCCGTTCAAATACGATCCAAGTGTTTTAATTCAAATAAGCTACATGAAGAACCCTAACAGTTCTTTTTTGAGCAAAGCTTGGAGCCGCAAAAATTTGTATTTCCGTGTTTTCGAAGAAGTGCTTGATAAAAAAGGCATGCCTGATGAAATCAAGTATTTGTCGATAGTAGAATCCTTGCTGAGTACCAATGCCGTTAGTTGGTGTGGTGCTGCTGGTTTGTGGCAATTTATGCCTGCAACAGGTAAGATGATGGATCTCGCCATCGATGCCAATGTGGATGAACGCAAAGACATATATAAAAGCACTGAAAAGGCCTGCGATTATCTTTTAAGCATGTATAAACTTTACAACGATTGGTTGTTGGCTTTGTCTGCTTACAACGGTGGACCAGGAAATGTCAATAAAGCCATTCGTTTGTCAGGCGGAAAAAGAACCTTCTGGGAGATTCGCAAATACTTGCCGAAGGAAACACAAAATTATGTTCCTAAATTTTTAGCCACCGCTTTTCTGATGACCTTCTCTCCACCAGCTGAAGAGAGTTCCAATATTTTAAGGGCACACGAAACTTTGGTTCCTGTGTATTTGTGCTGTGAAGTGGATATGAAATATGTCTGCGCTTTGGTGAATGTGAGCGAGACGGAGCAACTAGAGTGGAACAGTGTTTATAAGAACGGATTTATTCCTGAAAACATCGAAAACAAAAAAGTGGTATTGCCATACAAAAAAGCCATGCAATTGGCCGAATGGCAAGACAGTGTATACACCATAAGCACCAATGCCTTCAATCCAGATGCGTATATCCGCCGTGAATCAACTTTAACTTACCATGTGGTTACCAAGGGGCAAACCATACAACAGATTGCAGCACGTTACGGCGTTAGTGTGTCAAATATTAAAAAATGGAACAATTTAAAGTCTACAAAGTTGAAAGCTGGAAAAAAAATGCGTATCTTTAAATCTGAAGAAGTGATAATGCCAGTTGCAAGTACAGGCAGTATTGGTTTCTATTATTATATAACCGACTATGAATCGCAAACCATACAAGACATTTGTGGCCGTTTTCCAGAATTCGATTTGGAAAAGACCTGTGCCCTTAACCATATTGACACCCCACAGACGCCAATTGGAAAAGGCAAATTGATTAAATTGTACATCACCACGAAATAATGTTAAAACGATCTTATACCTTTTTGTTTATTGCCATTGTTGTATTGATTGCAGCTTGCACCAAATCATCCTCTAATTTGCCCCTTGCAAATGGAAAATTAGGAAGTTTGGTTTTGGTGTCAGAACCTAAAATTCAAAGTGACTTAAAAGCACTTTTAGATTCGAGTTTTTTATTGCCTTCTGATAATGCAACCGGTTCAGAACCATTTCTTGAAATTCTACACAGCGGTTTAGTTGATTTTGAATCTCAATATGCTTTGCAAAAAACCATTTTTGTTTTGGTTGATAAAGCCAGCGTTTCAGAAATGGATAATCTTTTAGAACCATTCAGTAGTGAGACCATTCAAGATTTAATTGACAATCCTGAACCTAAAATCATGAGTGCGCGCAACCTGTTTGCTCAATACCAACACATCGTTTATTTGTTTGGAAAGGATGCTAATGACTTGAAAAATAAATTGCGCAAGTGCAAAGACCAAGTGAACAGCAGCCTTATGTCCTATGAACTGTTGGATCAAAAAGAAAAATTATTCAAAGATACCTCGGCCAACGACCAATATTATAATAGGATAAAAGATGAACTTGGTTTAGGGGTTAAAATTCCTTCCATGTTTACACTCAAATACCACAACAACAAGACCTATTGGTTTGAGTATACAACAACTGAAGACAATAGCCCTAAAACAGTTAACTTGGTGATGCATACTTACCCTTACCAAGATAAGGTTGAATTGTCTTACGAATCTATTCGATCTGCCCGTGATACTGTTTTTAAATATTTAATTAAAGGTGAATTGCCTGGTACGTATATGGGAACAACGGAGAGCAGTTACTATCCGAAAGTTAATGCTGAAAATATTGTGCTCAATGGAAACTATTGCACCAAGGTAAAAGGTTGGTGGACCGTTAGAGGTTTGAGCCAAGCTGGCCCTTATGTTCGCTATGTTGTCGTTGCGCCAGACAAGAAGAATTTAGTTGCTTTTGAAGGTTTTGTTTACAAGCCTAACCTTAATTTCAAGGAACGCGATTTAAGATTGATAGAAGCCATAGCATTGGGAATAAAATAATGAAAAAAATAGTCATTTTCGCATCCGGTAGCGGCAGCAATGCCTTGAATTTAATTCAATATTTTAACCAAGGATCAGCTGCCAAAGTAGTGTCCGTGTTTTCCAATAAGAAAGAAGCGGGTGTGGTTCAAAAGGCAATAGACAACCAAGTTGACGTTGTGTGTTTCAACCGCCACGATTTTTATCAAAGCTCTAATGTTATTGATATGGTTAATTCATACCAGCCAGATATCATTGTTTTAGCGGGATTTCTGTGGTTGGTGCCTGAAAATTTCATACAAGCCTTTGATGGTTTAATCATTAATCTGCATCCTTCTTTATTGCCAAAATTTGGAGGAAAGGGCATGTATGGCCACCATGTGCACGAAGCGGTGTTGGCGGCAAGCGAGCAAGAAACGGGCATTACCGTTCATCTTGTCAATGCAGAGTTTGATAAAGGGGAGGTGATTTACCAAGACCGTTTTCAAATACACGACAACGACAACTTAGAATCTGTAGAAGAAAAAATTCACCAGTTAGAGCACAAAGGCTTACCCATTGCGGTTGAGCGTTTCTTAAAGCTATGAGACTCGGTTTTTTGATGTTATATCTCCTGTCTTGCGGGCAAGTATTTGCTTGGGGATTTTTTGGACATCAAAAAATAAACGAGATAGCGGTATATACTTTACCTAAACCATTGTTCGGTTTTTATAAAGCCAATGTCGATTATATCCGTGTGCATGCTACCGATCCGGATAACCGAAGATATGTAGTGGCTGATGAAGCTTGTCGGCATTATTTGGATGGCGACCATTACGAAGTGAAAACGCCATTTGACACCTTGCCCCATTTGTACAAAGATGCTTGCACAAAGTATACGGAAGACAGTATTTTGGCCCACGGCATAGTGCCTTGGCATGTGCAAACGGTGTTGTACAGGTTGACTGAAGCCTTTAAGGCTAAAGATGTGGCGAAGATTTTAAAATTAAGTGCAGATCTCGGCCATTATGTGGGCGATTTGCATGTGCCTTTGCATTCAACTTCCAATTACAACGGACAAAAGACCAATCAGAAAGGCATACATGCCCTTTGGGAAAGCCGTTTGCCTGAATTATACTTTGACAATTACTATTTGTTTACGGGACTAGCCGTATACAATGAAACACCAGGCATCAGTGCCTGGCATGCCTTCGATCAAAGTTATAGTTTGGTAGACAGTGTGCTGAAAACAGAAAAACGTGTTTCACTTTTGTTTCCTGATGAACAGAAATATACTTGGGAGGTGAGGGGCACAACAACCGTAAGAACATATTCTCAGCCATTTTGTTCTGCTTACCATTTGGCTCTTGGCAATATGGTAGAAAACCGTATGCGTGCTTCTATAATTTTATTGGGTAGTTTGTGGTACACGGCTTGGGTAAATGCCGGACAACCTGATTTGGGCAATATGCCAATGAATGAGGTTCCTAAAGAACCTGAGACAGTGCCTGAAAATGGCAGTATGATTGGACGTGAAGAAGAGTAGTTAAAACCACTTTTTGCGTTTGAAATAAACCAACATGCCCAAAACCACTAAGATGGTTAAGCCCCAGAAATAGTAATAGCCATTTGGGTTGTTTAAAGCAGGGAAATATTTAAAATTCATACCAAATACACCGGTTAAAAAACTCAAAGGCATAAAGATGGTGCTAATAATGGTTAGTACTTTCATCACCACGTTTAAGCGGTTGCTCATGGTGGTGAAATAAATATTCATCAAATCGTTGAGCAAACTTTTATGGTTTTCAATGGTGTCGTAGGCTTGGTAGGTATGGTCGTATACATCTCTAAAATAATTGATGCTTTTTTCTTCAATCAATTCAGAGTTGCCAGAGTCTAATTTGTTTAAGGCCTCGCGCATTGGTAAAATGTGCTTACTCAAAACCATTAATTCTTTTTTGATGCCTTGTATTTTAAACGAAGTTTCATTGTCGGGGTAATGCATGGTTTCCTCTTCAATGTCTTCAACCAAGTCGCCAATCTTGTCAATCAAAACAAAGTATTGGTCAACGGCCGTGTCCATGATTTTATAGAGCAAGTAGTCGGCTTTTTTGGTTCTTATACTGCCTTTTGCGGTGTGCAAGCGTCGGATGATTTCATTGAACAAATGGCTGTCTGTTTCTTGAAAAGAGATCAAATAGTTTTTACCCAATATGATGCTGATTTGTTCCGTCTCAACACATTTGTTGGTGTCAGAGTAAAAGATGTTTTTAAACGTTACGAAAAGGTAAGTATCGAACTCTTCAATTTTTGTTCTTTGTTGGGTGTTTAAAATGTCTTCTTGAACCAGAGGATGCACCTGGAATAGATTGCAAATTTCTTCTACTTTATTTGCCTCATGAATGCCAGTGATTGAAATCCAGGTTATGCTTTCGTTTTCAGAATACGTTTTACAGGTTTTAAAATCATCGACCACCAATTCTTCGAGTTTGTTGCCATCGTAGTTAATGATTTTAACCACCATTTTTCCTGTGCGTTCTTCACCCACATACACCATGCTTTCTGAGGGAAGATGCGATTTAGCCGACAGCCTTTTTCTGTTTTTAGGAAGAATTCTCTTTTTTAAACGCGCCATGGTATTGCAAACTTAAGGAATAAATATTCGCTTTGTCGATAAGATTTAAAAAAAATAATTGGGGGATGGCTTCTCTGAAATCGTATTAATGAGATGGTTTTTAAGGATGTTTTATACAATTAGTATTTAACAAGAGGGGCTGTTTTGAAAACGGTTTAAAATTTCAAGTCAAAAACTTCAATAAAAAATGCTCTCATATGCAATGAATTTAAGAAATTTGATTTCATCCTTGTTTAGAATTCTTTTTAAATCTTTAATCCTGAATCTTCTGCTTACGCAAAGTCGAAAACCATTTTCTCCATATAACGCAAATTTGCTAAATTCAATTTTACAGTTCTTTCTTACTGTTTTATTATACTCAAAATAATACCCTTGTGGTTTTGAAAAATAAGGATAATCAAAGCTATCTCGTTGCTTGTTTGCCAGTATGTGGCGGGCAGTTTTATTGGAAATAGAATCTAGAATAACTTTAGCAAATAGCTTGAAATTTTCAAAACTCAATGAATTATTGGTTTCAAAATACAATTTCACAAAATGCGATTTATTAATCTCATTTTTAAAGTCAATTGTCCTGATGTAACAATATACTTTTTTAGTTTTATATTCTTCTGCAATCATATGATTTAACAAAATTTTTACAAATTTTCTGTTTACCTCATATTCCTCAACATCAAAATAATTAAGTTGAAGTAAATCTGAATCCATTACTTTTATTATCAAAAAAGAATCTAGATTAATTTTGTTTAAAAACAATGAATCACTATACGCTTCGATTTTTCCGGCTTCAATTTTCTCCAAGACTGAAAATGTAATGCTTTGGCATGACATCTTATAGTAATCTATCATTCTATCATTAAGAATAAATTTTTCACCTATCGAAACTTGAGCATTTAAAACACTAATAGTAAAGAGAAAAAATATATGGACTATGTGTTTCATGTGTTTTGTAACAGTTGTAATTTGTTTGCAATTTAAATTATTCTGAAGAAAAAGTCAAATGGATAGAGAGGAATACTTAGTGACTTGATTTTAAATACCCGCTTTGTCGATAAGATTTAAAAAAAATAATTGGGGGATGGCTTCTCTGAAATTGTATTAGTGGTATGAAAAAGTTTGTTTCCTTGATCTTTGGTCTTTTGTTCTCTTTGCTTGCAGGCGCGCAACACAAGAAAGCCTTTCAGTATTTAACATTCAAAACAGATTTGTTAAGGCCTGTTAACTTTGGTGTTGAAATTCCAAGCGGTGAGCGGGGAAGTGTGGATGTGAATTTCGGAACATTTTCAAGCACTTTGGTTGAAGACATTACTAAAACAGATATTCGCTTTGTTTACAAAAGCCATTTTAAAAAGTCATTAAAGACAGACAATTATCGGAGTACTTATTTCTCTTCAGGATTTCATTTGGCTGCCTGGACTATGGAGAATTCCCCTAAGCAAGACAATTCAAAAGAATACGGCGATTTGTTTGCCGGTTTTGTTTCTGTTGGAATAGGAAAGCGCTTAAAGTTTTTAGACTTCTGGGTTTCGAGCGATTTTATGCTCTTGCCCATGGTCAATAATTATCGATACTTGGATACTTATGGGCAAACCATAAGCGACAAAGCTTGGAAGTTCCCCGTTATGGTATTTGTTGGTTGCTCTTTTGATTTT
The DNA here is from genome assembly GCA_947451105.1 of Bacteroidota bacterium. GTDB lineage: Bacteria > Bacteroidota > Bacteroidia > NS11-12g > UBA955 > JABMMZ01. Next base: position 29,371 of record CANFXY010000014.1, read on the forward strand.
ATCAATATAAATATCAATAAAGAGAAATAACTATTTAAAACTCGCCGCTGCTTTCAATGCGTTTTCTGCATTCACGATGCCAGCAGTTTTACAAAGTTTTTTATACGTTGTTTTCTTTCTTTTCTTGCCTGGTTTAATGAATTTAGCTTCCGGTTTTACCACCGAGCTTTCAATAATTTGCTTCACTTGAACTGCGGTAAGATTTGGGTAGTATGACCAAATTAAAGCAGCTATTCCAGCCACTACTGGAGACGCCATGCTGGTGCCATCGTAGGCATCGTAAGTGCTGTTGCTCACTGTGCTGTAAATTTGTACGCCTGGCGCAAATACATCAACCGTAGCATTGCCATAATTGCTAAAATCTGCCGGTGCTTGGTTTCTGTCTGAAGCACCCACTTCTATCCATGTTTTGCAAAAAGAATCTTTTTGGTATTGTGCTGAAGGATAAAATATTTGATCGTCATTGTTTGAATGCTCATTGCCCGCAGCATGCACCATTAATACATTTTTACTTTCAGCATAGCGAATAGCGTCTCTTACAATTGCTGCATTATAGCTAACGCTTTTGCCAAAACTCATATTGATGATTTTAGCCCCATTGTCAACTGCATAACGGATAGCATGAGCCACATCTTTGTCGCGTTCGTCGCCATTAGGTACCACACGAAGACACATGATTTTTACTTTTGGCGCAATGCCGTCAATACCCAAACGGTTGTCTCTTGTTGCTGCGATAATACCTGCAACGTGGCTGCCGTGCTTGGAGTCAGGACCCATTACATTTTGGTTGCCATAGCCCAATGATTTTGCGTCCTCGTAATTGTCGCCAATTTGTTTTCTAGAATCAAAATCAATATTTAAATGGTAGTACAATTTGTCAAACGCTTTTTCATAATCTTCGCGAATGCCTTTGAAAACTTCTTTAGGGGTCATACCTTCTTTGCAGAAACTTACCACCATAGAATAACCCATTTTAGCATCGACACTTTTAGGGTCAAACTTTAAAAGGTTTTGGTATGAAATGTTAGAGCTGTCCAATTCACTTAGTAGCGCATTGCTCATTTTTTCTAAAAATTTCATGATGTCGTAATCCTCTTGAGCCGCAGCATAATCTTTTTGATACTGCTTCTCCATTTTTAGATACTGTTTGTATTCGGCTTTTTCAGCTTTACTCAATTTAGAAAGGTCTTTGCTTTTGAATTTTTCTCTAGCATCACGGAGTAGGCGGGTAGACTCGAAATTGTCAAATTCAATATCGTTGGCTAAATTGCCAAGGAAGTCCCAACCATTGATGTCATCGATGTAACCATTGTGGTCATCGTCAACCGCATTGCCAGGAATTTCTTTGGTATTCACCCAGATATTGTTTTGTAAATCGGGGTGCTTGATGTCTATACCATCGTCTATCACCGCCACAACTATAGGTTTGGCTTCTAGTGGAATGCCACTTGCACTTGTAGGGATTTGAAATTTGTTGAGACCATCAATAAGGCCTATGCCATAATTGGTGTCTTTGCTGTTGTATTGTAAATGCCAATTTTTCGCATGTGATTGGGCCGACAATTGTAAGCAAGCTGTTAGGGTTAACAGCAGGAAAGTTTTATTCATGAAAGGTAATAAGAATCGATGTGAGTTTATTGAATACTAATTTGGAAAGGCAAGCGCATTTGGAATCCTTGAACAGATAATCCAGCTTGTAGCGATTTGTAATAGGTGTAGAATATGCCTAGGTCAGATGCCATTTTTTTATCCATCATACTTGAAGACGTGTTTTGGAAAAATTGGGTAAATGGATCTTCGATTTTAGGGTATTCAGCAATACTATACGTTTTTAATTTAGCCATGTACGCCGCAATTTTAATCGCTTCGTTTATGCCACCATAAGAGTCAATCAATTTATGTTTAAGGGCTTGTTTCGCCGTCCATACGTGGCCTTGAGCAACCGCTTCAACCGATGCGCTGTCAAGGTTTCTGCCTTTTTCAACCACATTGGTAAAGTCTTCGTAAATACGGTTCACCATGTTTTGAAGGTACATGCGGTCAACTTCAGTAAGCGCTTGGTCAACGCGGCCAAAGTCAGAATACTGACCGGTTTTAACTGTTTCAAAACTCAAGCCCATTTTGTTCACCAAAAGTTCGTGCATGTTAGGGAATAAACCAAACACACCAATAGAACCAGTTATGGTATTAGGAAGAGCGATAATAGAATCGGCAAATGCACTGATGTAATATCCACCGCTGGCAGCCACATCGCTCATAGAAACCACCACTGGTTTGATGCCTTTGCATAAGGCGATTTCACGGGCAATGACATCGCTGGCCATAGAACTTCCACCTGGGGAGTTAACGCGCAAAACAATGGCTTTAACTTGTTTGTCTTCTCTTGCTTTCGCAATGGCTTTTGCCATGGTAATAGAACCAATTGAATTTTGGTTGCCTTCACCATCCATAATTTCACCAACGGCGTAAACCACTGCAATTTTATCTTTGCTGTCGTCGGCTTCTTGGTCTTGTTTATAATAAACGCCCGCTTTAACCATGTTTAATTCATCTTTGGCTTTCACCTTGATGCGTTTTTTCATGCTGTTTAAAATGTCATCGTTGTAGGCAATGCGGTCTATCAATCCAAAACTAACGGCTTGCGTTGGTGTTTGAATGGTGAAATCGTTAAATGCTTTGCTGATGACAGCGGTATCTAAATGTCTGCTCTCACCTATACTTGTAAGCAAGGTAGAATATAAATCGTTAAGGTAGTCGGTGATTTGGCTGCGGTTTTCAGGACTTAATTCTGTGCGGGTGAAAGCTTCGATGGCACCTTTGTAAGCACCTACTTTTACGAATTGCATGTCAATGCCGAGTTTTTCTAAGGCACCTTTAAAAAACATCACATTGGCGGTAAGACCGTTGAACAAAACACTGCCTGATTTTTCAAGAAATATAGAATCTGCAACACTCGCTAAGTAATAATTTTTTTCATCGTAGTAGGGCGCCATGGTGTATACGAACTTGCCTGATTTTTTGAAATCGGCCAAGGCATTTCTAATTTCCAATATGCTGGCGTAACCAGTGCCGTTAACATTTGTTTTTAAATAAAGGCCTTTGATTTTAGAATCACCTTTTGCGTTTTTAATTACTTCAAGAATCTTATCTAGACCTAAGAATTGAATTTCACCATCGGGCTTGAACAGGCTCATGAGATCGGCATCCGTTCTTTCAGGCACATCGTAATCTACACGCAACTCGAGAATAGAATTGTCTTTGACACTTACTGTTTTTTTACTGCTGGAACTGATAAGTCCCATAACGGTAAAGAACAACAACACCCCAAGAAATAGGAAGGTGATGAAGAGCCCAACAATGGTTGCAAATGTATATTTTAAAAATTCTTTCATGTTTGATTACGCTGATGAACCTGCAAAATAATGCCGTCAGTTATAGTTATTCGCCCAAATTCGATAAACGGCAAAATAAGGGGATGAAAGCGTGTAACCTATAAATAAGAATAGGTTAAATGGAGGTCGAATGGGCAAAAAGTTAGCACCCAAATGTTGGTGAAAGAATAAAGCCAAAAGGGACTTTGTTTTAAATGATGATAAATTGTGGCTACATTCTTCAAAAATCAAATGTATTTTTGCAGCGATGTTACTGAATGAACTCACTGCCATAAGTCCTGTAGACGGTCGTTACCGTTCTAAAACCGAAAGTTTAGCCAAATATTTCTCTGAATTCGGATTGATCAAATACCGTGTTCAAGTAGAAGTTGAGTATTTAATTTATTTAAATTCTATAGGCCTGAAAGGTTTTGATACCCCATTCAGCAGCGAACAAATTTCAGCTTTGCGTGGCATTTATCAAAATTTCACCGAGGCTATGGCATTGACTATTAAGGAGACTGAGAAAACCACCAACCACGACGTGAAAGCGGTTGAGTATTTCTTAAAGGCTGAATTGGACAAATTGAATTTGAGCCACGAAAAAGAATGGGTGCATTTCGGTTTAACCTCACAAGACATCAACAACACCGCAATTCCATTAAGTTTAAAAGAAGCTTTACAGGATGTTGTTTTGCCAAGTTTGCAAAACATTATTGCTGTTTTAGACAAAATGGCAAGCGCTTACAATGAAGTGCCTATGTTGGCTAGAACCCATGGTCAGGCAGCGAGTCCGACGAAATTGGGCAAAGAAATTATGGTTTTCGTGTCGCGTTTGAAAGTGCAACATGAACAGTTGTTGATGATACCTTTCTCTGCAAAATTTGGTGGCGCAACTGGCAACTTCAATGCACATTACATCGCTTTCCCAGATAAGAATTGGCAAGATTTCGGAAATGGATTTGTAGAGAATGTTTTAAAACTTAACAGAAGCTATCCAACCACACAAATAGAGCACTACGACAACCTAGCAGCGATGTTTGATGTGTTCAAACGCATTGATACCATTTTGATTGATTTGAGCCGTGACATTTGGCAATACATATCGATGGACTATTTCAAACAAAAATTGAAAGCCGGAGAAATTGGCAGCAGTGCCATGCCTCATAAAGTCAACCCAATTGACTTTGAAAATGCAGAGGGTAACTTGGGTATTGCGAATGCGATCTTTGAACACTTGTCAGCGAAGCTACCAATATCAAGATTGCAAAGAGACTTAACCGATTCAACGGTATTGCGCAATATTGGTGTTCCCTTTTCACATTGTTTAATTGCGTTTTCTAGCTTGGAAAAAGGCTTGGGTAAATTGATTTTAAATCAAGATGCCATAGCCCGCGACTTAGACAACAATTGGGCGGTGGTAGCTGAGGCCATACAAACCATTTTAAGAAGTATAGGCTATCCAAATCCATACGAGGCATTGAAAGATTTAACCAGAACCAATACCCATATTGGCGAAGCAGAGATCAAAGCTTTCGTAGAGCAATTGAATGTGCCGGAAGATGTAAAGTCGCGCTTGAGACTCATCAGTCCATCGACATATACGGGGGAGTAAGCGCTTGTTTTTTCGGGTAGTTCTATGGCCGATGAACTCATAGTGAATTAACTTTTACTTTCTTAAATCCAATTTCATCATCAAATCGGTTTGTTCTTCGGGTCCAAATTTGAAGATGTGTTGGTCGAAGACCACAAAGCCATTTTTCTTGTAAAAGTTAACGGCGCGTTTGTTTTCCTCCCATACGCCTAGCCACACATAGTGGATGTTTTCCTCTACAGCTCTTTGCAGGGCTTTGTCAAATAGTATCTGACCAATGTTTTTTCCATGCTGGTCGTGAAGCACATAGATGCGCTCAATTTCCATAGCACTGTGGTCCTTAAGCTCTGTTTGGGCTTGGGCAAAATTAATCTTCAAATATCCAATAGGCAGTTGTTCCTGCTTGATGAAATAGAATTCAGAACCAGGGGTGTTTAATTCTTGTTTTAATTTTTCTAATGAAAAGTTTTCATCCAAGTACAAGCGCATGTTCTCTTCATCGTTAGAATCTGCGAAGGTTTCGAAGAAAGTCTGCTTGCCGATTTCTTGCAAGCTTTCTAATTCTTGTTCTGTGATTTGCGAGAGATTGAACATGGTCATTGAGCTAGGTTAAAAGTAAGAATTACTTTGCTTCAAATTTAGAGAAGAAAACTTA
>CANFXY010000015.1 GCA_947451105.1 Bacteroidota bacterium
GGGGGTACTGTAAGTTCTTACAATTGGACCTATGGAGATGGCAATAGTTGCGGCTGCTACAAACCTAAAAATTTCTATACGAAAAACGGCAATTACCAAGTATGTGGAAGAATACAAGATGCAAATGGTTGCAAAGATTCATTGTGTGTAACAGTGAATGTGAATTGTACAAATCCATGTGATTTAAGTGAAATAGGTATTTATTCATTTGACACAGTAAGTTACAATTGCAATGAGTACGAGTTTGTCTCTTTTGTAAGTCCTAATGCAAAGCGCATCGTATGGGAATTTGGCGATGGAGATTCCTCCAATAGTAAGTATTCCTTGCATACATTTAATAAAAATGGGAATTATAAGGTTAGACTAATAGTACAAGATTCAATATCATGTGGAGACACCGCCAATTTAGATATAACAATCAACTGTGATCAAAAGGCACCATGTGATTTTAAAATCAATAAATTGGACACAATCACTAAAGGGAATTGCAAAACCAAAGGTTTTGATTTGAATTGTAACAAAACACCTAAAGAAGTAAAATGGAGTTTTGGAGATGGTAATTTTGAAACCTCTGGAAAACAAACCCAACACACCTATAAAGACACTGGTATTTATGCGTTGTGTGCTATTGCAATAGATAGTGTTGGTTGTTCGGATACCATTTGTATTAGTTTGAAAGTTCAATGCCCAAAATCAAGTGGTTTTGATTATTTTGATTTAGATAGAACAAGGATTTATCCATCACCATTTACAAGTCATTTATCGGTAGTCATTGCGTCGGATGCCACCATTTCTGTACTTGATCAAAAGCAATCACTTGTTTATGAATCAGATTTTAAACTTGGAATTGCTAATCTAGATTTAAGCAAATTAAGCAATGGCCTTTATTTTATATCAATAAAGACTGCCGAAACGGTTCAGTTCTATAAAATTATTAAGGAGTAGTTTAAACACTATAGGGAACCCTAGCAGTTAGAGATCTGCCTAGAGTTATTTCATCGGTGTATTCCAATTCGCTACCAACGGAGATTCCTTTGCTTATTGTGCTTATTTTGAGGTTGAATTTTTGTAGTTTTCTTGCCAAATAAAATGCAGTGGTATCACCTTCAATATTGGCATTTAATGCAATAATAATTTCCTCAGCTGGATTTTCATTTAAACGGTTTACAAGGGCTTCTATATTTAATTCTTCGGGACCAACACCATCAATTGGTGAGATTAATCCACCTAGAACATGGTAAAGGCCGTTAAATTGAGCAGTGTTTTCTATTGCCATTACATCCATCATGTCTTCAACAACACAGATCATGCTTTTGTTGCGGTTTACGCTGTTACAGATGCTGCAAATGGGTGTATCGCTAATGTTACAACACACAGTACATTGCATCAACTCCGTTTTTAATTTAAATAAAACATTAGAAAGATTTTCGGCTTCCTCATTGGGACGCTTCAATAGGTACATTACCATTCTTAAGGCACTTCGTTTACCAACTCCTGGAAATCCAGAAAGTGCTTCAACTGCGTTTTCTATTGTTTTTGAAGAAAAATTCAAATCGAGCAAAATTACAAAATTATTCGAAGCAGTTGGGCTGAAATAAGTGTAATTTTTGCAATGGGTATATATTTCAGAATAATGATGAATTTAGATTTCAGAAACACTAGTATATAAAATCAAATCTACCTGAGATGTTTTTCAAATAATTAGTAGAATTAAAATTATAAGTAAATTCTGTATCACAGAATACTAAATTGTATGAGCTGTTCCATGAGTTGTACTTCACATGTAGATAGTATATCCCTGTTCCTGTTGATGTTGCATATAATTTTGTACTGCCCAGGCTGTTTCCGTTTAATTCCAAATAGGCATTGTAATTCTTTACGGAAGATGCTGATCCACAAATAGTAAAATTATTGCTTTTTTCAGGAATAAAAGGGGCCAATGAGATGGTCATTTCATCATTCTGACTGCTTGTGTAGGTAAGCGTTAACTTGTCATTTATGAGCGAAATTACTGGATTGCTTGATCCAAAACTAAGATCGAAATTTAATAAGGCGGGACAGAAGGTTTCATTAACACCAGGATTGCAATTCGGGTTGGTATATGCTGGCCCAACTGGCGTAATTACGGTATTGTTTGCTTTAACCGTTGCTGGTCTTGAATCTTGGATGTTGTCACAAGATTGGTAAATGATTGAAATACTAAGCAGGAAGGTAAAAAGTTTCATATTATTCATGATTTAAAATGCAGCACCTACTCCAATTGAAAAATTAAGTGTTCGCGCTTTGGATAGATAAAAGTTAAGGTTTGTTTCGTTGTAATCTTCAATATTATTGTAATTATGATAATTAGAAGTTGACCAAAAATTAAAAGGCAGGTTAAAAGCAATACTTTTTTGAATAAAGATATTTTTATTTATGAAGCGTTTGCTACCAAATTCTAAATTAAATGACGATGTGTATTGTGTCTTGTATTGTGAATTTCCATTTGGATTTGGACCAATCTTATAACTGAGGTTGTCCTCTGTGATCTTTTGTAAATTCAGGGTGTAACCTATTTTAGTGTAAAACCCCATTGGAGCGATAGAGCCACTTAAAAGATTGTAATAAGATTTTGAAATCGATAGATAGGTGTTGTTATAATTGATGTATCCATAATAAGAGGAAGGATAAACGGAATTGTCCAATATTAGATAATTTCCTCTTTCTTCAAAAGGGTAGTATGCAGAGTCACCTATACTATTTTTACTGCTGCCAAATCCGATGGTAAAAGAACTTCGTCTATTAATAACCCTTTCATAGGTTAACCCTAAACTTGGCCTTATCAACTGTCTAAGCAGGTTTTCTGATAAGGCAAAATTTGGTTGAATTTTGATGGATGCAGCATTTTTGGAGCCTAAATATCCGGGTACACTTTTTCCGTTATAAGCAAATGAAAATAAACAACTTGAAAAACAAATGAGCAATATGAATTTTCTAATCATTTCGTTTGGTTTTTAATTGGTGAAAAAGAGAATAAATCTGACTATTCACGTAGTCATTTCTTTTGTATTTCATGTTTAATCGATTGCTGCTAACATATATAATTTTGCCGGATTCAATATCAAAAACTACAGAAGATAGATAAAGTCTATGTTTTTTATGCAGTTGAGCATATAAATATAATGGGAACACAGGGAAGGCAATTGCACTGTAAACAAAGGCTATGGCATTGAATTCTTGGTTTTCGATGGTGTATGTTATGCCTGAAATGCAAATTTTAGAGCAAGTTTTTTCTTTTGTAATATTTGTAGCCTCTCGTGAATTAAAGAGCTCTAAATCTGAAGCTGAGTTGTTGATTCTCTCAGTAAGCCATTCCATTATGATGGCGTATTGGTTCATGGTTTCTGTGCTAAGATGTTCTTTATCTAATAAATTTAAAGCTTGCGCATTGATGCCATTTAGTTGTGCCATTTCCATAAATTTATTGGAAAGTATTAACTCTTGTTGTTCGTTAAATAGTAGGTTTTGTTTTGTTTCCCTACCATAAATTGTTTTACTAAATGATGGGTTAATAATGATTAAAGAATCTATTCCGCCAGCAGATCCAAATTTCTTTTGTTTTCTCCAATCCTTTCTATCTGAAAAGACGCTAAATTCTTCCTCTTTTTTTACTTCCTCATCTTTATCCCTAAATTTATTATATGAAGCTTTAAATTGTTCTTTAAATTCTTTGTTTTTGAAAAATTCAACAAATGCATACTGATAATATTGTTTGAAATTGCTTGTTGAGCTTTCTTCGTCTACTTCCGCATTCTCTTGCTCTTGTTTTTTCTTTTTGAGCTTCAACTTATCTACCTTACTAAGCCCTGAAGTGTTTACATTGTTGGCTGTGTCAATTTTTGAAATGGTGTCTTTTTGCTCTTTAAATTTACTTAAACTAAAGCTGCTGTTTTTGAATAGGTCATCACAGGCCAATTCAAAAAGTTTTTTTGCAAAAGAATCATTCTTGTTGTTTTGATAGGCTTTCCATGTTTCTCTAATGCTTAAGATACTAAGTTCATCCGCATTTAATTTATTAAAGAAAAATGAAACGCTATAATAAGCCCCCTCATCTGTTTGCTTAAATTCTTCGTTTTTGCTGTTTTCGTCTGAATTTGAATTATTTTTTGCTTTCTTCGCTTTAGCATAAATACAGTATGCTGTTACAATAGTTGAGAAGTTGGTATCATGGTATATATTCCTATATAAATAAGACAAATAATACGCTTTTTTATATTGTGCGTGGTTGAATAAAATATAGAAAAGTTCTATTCTAGCTTGTTGTTGAATTGATTTAAAATAGTCTTCTCCCAAAACATAAAGCGCTCCATCTTTTTCTTCATCTTCAAGAATGGATTCAACTTTTGTTTTTCTTTTTCTGATATTAGGATGGGTTGATTCTTCATCATCTTCAGCCTCATCAGCGCTGATTTCTTTGCCTTTTTTAGGTAAATAATAGACTGGAAATTTATATGAACTGTCTTGGAACTCTTTTATACTCCATTCAATTTCATCATATGGTAAATATGAGAACAACAACATATCAAAGCTGCTCAATGCTGCTTGTTTGTTGTAGGGTGTTTTCAGGTACAGTTTGACCCCTTCAACATCCGCTTCAAATTCGTTGTCTTTGGAATAACTATAAATTTCTTGTATGCGTTCATCAAAATCTAAGACTTTAAATTTACCTTTTCCTTCTAAAACATCATTCTTCCTTTTGTAACTTTCTAAGCTATGCTTTTGGGTGTAGTGTGAAATTTCATGGCATAGGATATACGCCAGTTGTGCTTCGTTTTCCAGCTGACTAACTAGTCCAACGGTGACGAAAATTATTCCTTGATTGGTAGAAAAGGCATTGACACTGTATGATTTTAAAACATAAAATCTTAACTCTTTTCTAAGCTTAGGATTCTTTTCTAAAACTTTGTCAGCAACTTTATTAATATATATACTAAGGGCGTCGCCATATAGCACTTTGCCACTGAATAGGATTTCGTCGATACTGAAGTTTGAGTTAACAGCAAATTCGTTTTCTAGTCTTTTTTCGGTTCGGGAAATATTCTTTTTAGATATTTTGCTTTTGTCGGTCTGAACCTTTTCTCCACTTAATTTTAAGAAATCATCGGGAATTTCTCCCGCACATCTCAAAGCATGGTATTGGATTTGGTTTTGACTTTGTACGGAGACGAAAATAAACAGGTAAAAACAAAGAATAATTATTCTCTTTATTAGTTTCATGTAGGTTAGGAAAGTAAGCAACAATATTAAATCAAATTTAAACCACCAACAAATTGGTTTATGGCCTGTCAAAAAAATACTCTATTCCTTTGGTATCAATCACACCTACATATCCATTATATACGATAAATGCGAATCCATTGTTAAATTTATAGGCCATAGAATATTTAGGTTTAATAATGGTTTGGCAATTTTTATTGACATAGCCCCAATTGCCTTCTTTATCTCTAAATGGCAAAAGGCCATTTCCAAATTCGCCTACTTGTGTAGGCTTTTGTTGAAATTGTCCTTGCACATAATAGTTGCTGTCAACTATCCTAATGTCAGACATATAATATCCAATTGCTCCAATAAATAAGGAATCTTTTAAATGTCGAGCACTCGCATATAGGGGAGAAGTTCTTTTGTTCTTGTCAATAAAGTAGTAGTCCCAACCTATTTCATTCTTGGTTTTAATAATTGCTTTGCCATCAATAAATTCTTTTTCAAAAGCGATATACTCTGAGTAATTGAGCGAATCAATAATAAAATGACTTAACATAATTTTACCTGTGCTATCAATAAATTCTAGATAAGTAGTCTTAATTTTTTCTCCAATTGAATTTCTTTGTTTTGTAACATAAACTGGCGCTAGTCCTTCGCTAAATATTCCAGCTGCTTGAATAGAATCCGGCAGGGAAAGTGTTTGGCCAAATCGATTGATGTAAAAGTATTTTCCTTTAGAAATTGCAAGCAGCATACCTGATTTAAAATAAAGGCTAGAGGTGTCGAAGTCAGGCTTTCTAATCCAATTTCCCTCAAGATCAATTATTCCTAATTTTTTATTTAATGCCACGACAGCCAAACCTTCCGAGAAGTTTTCGGCAGCCTCATATGCTTGGTTTATTGCCACATTCCCTGAATCATTGATAAAATAACAATTTCCGGAAGCAAATAAAACTGGACAACGGTTATTTACAAAACTTCCGTAGTGTTTTATTGCCGGTGTAACGGTGTTCCCAGCTTTGTTTATTCCATAATAAAAAGAGTCTTTTTTAACGAAAGCAAGGTTGTTGGTGAAAAAATCAGCAAAGTCATACTGAGCCTTAATTTTGATTACCCTGTTAGTATCGCAATAACCCCATTGCTTATTTATTCTAAATGGAATGAGTTGTCCAAAACAAGAGTAGGAACAAAGGAGTATTATGAAACAAAAGATTAAGCGCATTTAATTATAGTAGACAAGTTTTTTGGTAATTCGTTGCTTATTTTTTGTCTGAACATATTTCAACCAACACGCCATTTGTGCTTTTTGGGTGAGCAAATGCTATTTCTTTACTGTCAGCGCCAGGTTTTGCCGATTTATGTATCATTTCAAATCCTTCTAATTCTAAACGTTTAATTTCATTGTTTGTGTCATCAGCGGCAAAAGCAATGTGGTGAATGCCTTCCCCTTTTTTTTCTATGAATTTAGCTATTGGGCTTTCCGGATTTGTGGCCTGTAACAACTCGATTTTGGTTTCGCCAATCATGAAAAAACTAGTAATAACCCCTTCGCTTTCAACAGATTCTGATTTGTAAGGTTCGCAATTTAACAGTTTGCTGAATAGTTTATTTGATAGATCAATGTCTTTTACTGCAATTCCGATGTGCTCAATTTTATTCATTCAACAAAATTGAATGAAAACCTGCGCAAAACCAAATTGAAACTTAACTGTTTGATTGACTGTAACTCAAAGTTTGTATAAAAGAAAGTTATAGATAGGCTCAATATTGATTTTTACATTTTTTAATTGAGATTTCTCAACTTTGACTTACATTTGCACATTAGAATTAGTCTAAATAAGAATTATGTTAAACCTGCCAATATACTTGGATAACAATGCTACCACGCCAATGGACCCTAGGGTTTTGGAAGCAATGTTGCCATATTTTATCGAAAATTTTGGAAATGCTGCGAGTAGAAACCACGCGTTTGGATGGAAAGCCGAAGAAGCCGTAGATTATGCTAGAGAGCAAATTGCATCTTTGATTAACGCTGATTCTAAAGAAATAATTATTACCAGTGGTGCAACAGAGTCAAACAACTTAGCATTGAAAGGTGTTTTTGAAATGTATGCTGAAAAAGGCAATCATTTTATCACAGTTGAGACAGAGCACAAGGCGATTTTAGATACCTGTAAGCACCTCGAGAAATTGGGCGCTGAAGTTACTTATTTACAAGCTGCTGAAGATGGATTAATAACAGTTGAGCAAGTTGCGGCTGCGATTAAACCAAATACTGTCTTAGTTACTGTGATGTATGCAAACAACGAGATTGGAGTTATTCAGCCAATAAAAGAAATTACAGCTTTGTGCAAAAGCAAAGGGATATTGTTTCATACAGATGCCACGCAAGCAGTTGGTAAGATAAAAGTGGATGTTATTGCTGATGGTATAGACATGATGAGTTTTTCTGGCCATAAAATGTATGGACCGAAAGGCGTAGGCGTTTTATATGTGAGAAGAAAGAATCCAAGAGTAAAAGTTACAGCACAAATGGATGGCGGCGGACATGAAAGAGGCATGAGAAGTGGTACTTTGAATGTACCTAGCATTGTTGGTCTTGGAAAAGCGTGTGAGTTATGCCGCTTAGAAATGGATGTTGATACCGCAAGGATTAGCAAAATGAGAGATAGATTAGAACAGGAATTGCTCGTTATTGAAGAATCTTATATCAACGGAAATACAGAACACAGACTGCCACATGTGAGCAATATGTCATTCAAGTATGTCGAAGGCGAAGGCTTAATCATGGGCGTTAAAAATATTGCTGTTTCTTCAGGCTCAGCTTGTACAAGTGCCAGTTTGGAGCCTAGCTATGTGTTAAAAGCTTTGGGATTAGATGATGAGTTGGCGCATTCTTCATTGCGGTTTGGATTGAGCCGTTTTACAACTGATGAGGAAATAGACTATGCGATTAACCACGTAAAAGAAGCGGTAAATAAGTTAAGAGAAATGAGCCCATTATGGGAAATGTTTAAGGAAGGAATTGATCTGAAAACAATTCAATGGGCTGAGCACTAAATAAATTTTAAAAAACAAAAAAACAAATACGATCATGGCATATTCAGATAAAGTAATAGACCACTACAGCAATCCAAGAAACATTGGAACGTTAGATAAATCAAGCAAGCAAGTTGGAACTGGTCTTGTAGGTGCTCCAGAATGCGGAGATGTAATGAGACTTCAAATTGAAGTTGATGAAGTTACAGGAATAATTAAAGATGCTAAATTTAAGACCTTCGGTTGCGGCAGTGCAATTGCCTCTTCAAGTTTGGCTACTGAATGGTTAAAAGGAAAATCTGTTGATGATGCATTGAAAATTGACAATATGGATATTGTAGAAGAACTAGCCCTACCTCCTGTTAAAATTCACTGCAGTGTATTGGCTGAAGATGCAATCAAGTCGGCTATCAATGATTACCGTGTAAAAAATGGATTAAGTCCAATTGAGGATAACAAAAAACATTACTAATAGTTAAAAATTATGTCAGCAGGAATCACTATTTCGGAAAATGCTACCAAGAAAGTGCACCAATTAATGTCTGAAGAAAAAATGGGACCGGACTATTTTGTTAGGGTTTCAGTTAAGGGTGGAGGTTGCAGTGGATTAAGCTATGATTTGGATTTTGACAATGAATCTAAGGAGTCTGATCAAGAATTTATAGTAGGCGATGTTAAAATAGTATGTGACTTAAAGAGTTATTTATATTTAGCGGGTACTGAATTAGATTTTACAGACGGATTAAATGGTAAAGGGTTCAACTTTATTAACCCAAATGCTAAAAGAACATGTGGCTGCGGAGAAAGTTTTGCAGTTTAAGTACAAATAAATATGTTGAGAATCTTTAAAAAGCTAAGTATTGTTCTTGGCTTTTTTATTTTACATACAAATGCAAATGCGCAATATGTATACAGGTATAAGCCTTATTTGGATCCTGCATTTGCAATTGGTAACGGTATTGTATTAACGGGAAGTTTATTGGCTCAAAAGCATGTAGCACCCTTGGAAGACAAAATTATTTTGGCACTCGATAAGCAAAATGTGAATCGATTTGATAGAATAGCCTGCTCCCAATGGAGTCCCCAAATTGCAAAAGTAAGTGATGGGCTGGCTATAGGTACTGGACTAATGTATTCGTATTTTTTATTTAAACCTGAAACGAATAAAGAAAGCATCAACATAGCAGGGGTTGCTTTCCAGAGTTTGTTGTTGTCTCAATCGCTTTCAAATGCTTTAAAATTAGGCCTGAGAAACCGACCTTATTTATACAACCAGACCGTGGGTATGGAAGAAAAAAGAAAAGTGGATGCAAGAATGTCATTTTTTTCTGCGCATACTTCAACTGTTTCATCCTTATGCTACAGCTTCGCTTTGGCTCACAATGCTTATTTCCCTGGTAAAAAACACACTGGAATTTGGATTGGGGCAATAACAATTCCAGCTATAGAAGGATTTCTTCGGGTAAAAGCCGGGAAGCACTATCCTAGTGATGTTATTGCTGGCTACTTGGTTGGTTTGGGTTCATCATTAATCATGCATTATTTGCATACACAAAGACAATAAAAAAAGCCCCTATCTAGGGGCTTTTCTATTAATTTTTTAGTGAATTTTATTTAGCACTTGCTTTTATGTTCCAAACTGCTTTTACATTAAGGCTTTTAGCACTTAATACAGCTGAATTTGTTCCTTTAATTCTATAAGTAAAGGTGTTGGATTTAATGTAATTCGCCAAATTCTCGGAATTATTAATGTCTAAACTTATTGAATTTTGGTTGTCAAGAATAGGATTTTTAGAAGCGATGAGAACTTCAGGGTTTCCATCTGCAGAAAGATAAAATTCAATATTTTCAATGTCATTAAAATTTGAAATAGAATCATTTGTGAATGAAATCACAACTGATTTTAATTTTAACTCATCCAATAAATCCAAAGAGGTGTTGTTCTTTTCTAATTCAGTTTTTAGTGAAGAAGTTAGGACAGATTCCCCAAAAGTTTGAGGGCCTACATTGTTGAGTGCAACTGTTTCAATGGTCGTTTCGGTAGGGTAGTCAAAATTCACAGTGGTGATTTTACTTAAGCATCCGCCCATGCCAATAAATGAGCTTAATAAGAGTACAGAGAATAATTTGATTGTGTTTTTCATGATAATTTTTAAAATTGACACAAAGTTAGGGAAAATATTAATTTTCCAAGCCCAATAGAATATGATTCTAATTAGGTAATAATTCTCTTAGGGCTTCATTGATAGATTTTCCATCAGTTTTACCACCCAACTGTTTCATTGCTAATGGCATTACTTTTCCAACTTCTTTCATACTTGTAGCGCCGCTAGCTTCAATTATCTTCTTTAATTCAGCAAGCAGTTCATCCTTGCCCATAGCTGCCGGTAAATACGTTTCTATAACCTTTAACTCTTCTTGTTCCTTTTGGGCCAAATCTGTTCTATTTTCTTTTAAAAATATCTCAATACTATCTTTACGTTGTTTAGCCATTTTTTGCATGGCTTTAATGGCAATTTCATCCGATATTTCTTTAGTGCCTGTTTCGGTTCCCGCCAATAAAAAAGCTGATTTGATAGCTCTTATAGCCCTTAATCCTACCTCATCTTTTGCTTTCATCGCATCGATGAGGTCTTTATTTATTTTTTCAACTAACATTTACTTATTAATTAATGATTTGTCAAGGAAGAAATCAAAACTATCACCTCTCAAACCCAATCTTAATGTTTCAAGCGCTATAAGTTCAGATGGGGCAATATTTCCTAGGTTGATGTTGGCGCCGTATAGTTTAATAAACCAAACTTGTTGTGCTTTTAGCGGTGCTTCCCATATTATTTTTTCCAAAGGAATTTTTCTAATTATTTCTGCGACTAAACCAGAGCGAACTTCACCCGAACCTCTAAATACGCCAACAGTTCCACTTTCGCGTGCTTCTGCAATAACTTTCCAAACACCAGCTTGAATTTCTTTTTCCATCATATCAATCCACTCATATGGAGGAATAATTTTTTCAGCATCTTTAGAACCTACTTCTGAGATAACTGTAAAGTCTTTAGCTAGAGTTCTGATGTACTCACATTTTTTGTCGTGTTCAATTTCCATTGAACCATCGCTAACCTCAACATGATCAACTCCGTAATAGTCTAATACCCTTCTATAATCATCAAATTGATTTCTTATTGCATATGCCTCGAAAAGTGTACCGCCAAAATATACTTTGAATCCGGCCTTTTGATAATGGCCAATTTTTTCTTTTAGTTTTGGTGTAACATATGAAGTGCCAAATCCAAGTTTTAATAAATCGATAAGATGGCTTCCATGCTCAATTAAATCTAGAGATTCTCTGATGCTTAGACCTTTATCCATAACCATTGTTAAACCATATTCTCTTGGTTGAACTGGTCTTTCAGGCAGTTGTGTTAGTTTAAATATATCGTTGTTCATTTTCAGTTATTGGTAAATTTGTATTAAGTTTTTGAACTCTTCATCTTCATCGATTAGAGTGTGACAAAACAATTTAACACTCTCTAAAGTGTCTTCAAAATTATGAATTAATCGTGACATGATTACCTCTTTGTTTTTATTTGAAGGATTTTGATCGTATTTTATGATGCTAAGAACACAATTTAAGTCATCTCGACACTCTGGAATGGCTTGAATTTCAAATATTAGGTCTTCCAACAAATTATCCATTTCAGAAATGTACAAAACCGATGCAAGCTCCTTCCAATTCTCAACTATAAGTTCCTTATTGTCAAACTTTAATTCATTGTAAATTGCTTCTATTTCCTCACGTCTTTCTAAATCAGAAAAGCAACTAAGTATACCTTTTAAGGCAGCGAAATCGCTTTTGTCTTCTTTGTAAACTTTTTCAAAATAGGGAAGTGCTTTTAATGCCTGTTTTTCTGTAAGAAATGAATATCCTATTAGATAATTATATTCAGGTAAAATATCTTCAAGGCCCTGTGCCTTTTTTATGTAGTTTCTTGCCAAGCCAGGCTCTTCTATTCCTAAATAACACCTAGCTATGCAGATGAAAGGATAAACATCTCCATTGTTCTTTATACATTGTAAATAGTTTTCAATGGCTTTATTGTATTCACCTTTGTTTTCGTATAAACCTGCCAAATTAAAGAATGCATTTTTTGAATCTTTATTTGCTAAACTTGAGTATTCATAGGCTTCAAGTGCCAGTTCCTTCAAATCGGTCATTTCATAAATTCTACCCAATTGATACCATGCTAAATGGGAATATGGATTAGAATCAATTATCTTTTTGAAGTACAAAGTAGCCTGATCAAATAAACTATTGCTTATGAAATTTAATGCCAATTGGTTAAATAAAACCTCGTTTTCTGGAAATCTTTTCAAGCCTTTTTCAATGATCTTATTTGCTTTAGCTACTTCTTCATTTTGAGATAAGAGTTGTGCATAGCTGTTATATATGTCAACCACAAATTCCTCGTCTTCAAATTCAGCAAATTCTAAAGCAAGAATAAAAGATTCTTCGGCTTCGATCGGCCGGTCTAAATCACACATTATTTCACCTTCCATTTTGTGAATTACCGCATTGTATGGTTCAGAAGATTTGGCAAGTAAAATTAACTTTAGTGCTTCTTGATAATTACTTCCCATACAAAGTATACTGGCTTTCTCAACTAAGAAATCAACTTTGTTGGGGTACAAATACAGACCATGGTTAATAATGGCCATTTGCTCTTTGTGTTGATTGTTTAAGAAAAAATGATAAGATAGCGCCTCTATTTCTTCTTCACTAAAAAATATTGATTGATCAGAATTTAATTGATTGAATTTTTTGAGGGATTCATCAATATCTGTTTGACTGAAAAAGTCCTCACTCCCTGCTTCATTATCATCAAAATCGTCAAACATAATACAATATAATAAACAAAAGTAGGAATTGATAATCCAACTTATTCCATAACTTATTCACTACAAATATAAGTTAAAGATCACGTATTTTTGCATTATTGAAACATCTTTTTTTAATTTATAGTTTGTGCTTTATAGCATTGAATTCTTGGGGTTTAACTGTTAGAAAACAGGCAAATTGGCAACAAAAAACAAGAATGAACATAGAGGCTTTATTGGACCCTGAAAACAAAGAGTTAAAAGCACATGTAGTTCTTCATTATGAGAACAATTCTCCAGACACATTAAATTTTCTTGAGTTTAACGTTTGGGGCAACGCTTTTAGAGATCAAAATACAGCTTATGCTAAGCAATTGTTAAGTCAGGGCAAGGATGGTTTTTATTTTAGTTCAAAAGATGAAAAGGGGTTTATAGACTCATTGAAATTTTTTGCAGGTGTTGCATTGAAATTTATATCGGACAGTGCAAACCCAGAGCGTATAGTCGTTGTTTTAGAAAAACCTTTGTTGCCCAAACAAACATTAATTTTAAACTATACTTATCACTATAAAATCCCTAAATTAATGTCAAGGGGAGGTTTTAGTAAAGATATTTTAGCATTGACCCAATGGTATCCAAAGCCTGCAGTATATGATGTCAACAAATGGAATTCTATGCCATATTTGGAGCAGGGAGAATTTTACAGCGAATATTGTGAAAATATCTCGGTTAAAATAAAATTGCCAAGGGAATATGTTGTTGCGGCAACCGGAAATTTATCTGAAAGTAAAAATTCTATTGGAAATCAAGGTATGAAAGAACTTGTTTACACAGAAAATAACGTCCATGATTTTGCCTTTTTTGCCAGTAAAAAATTTAATTTGATGAGCCAAAAAGTCAAGTTGAAGAACGGTGATTCGGTTCTGATAGAATTGTACACAACGGATACATTTACAAATGAAAAAAAATACGCCAAAAACAGCAATGTGTTAACTTTTATTGAAGCTGCACTTAATTCTTTCAATACCATTGGACGTTATGCATACAAAACGTGTAAGGTTGTCATTGGACCCCAAAATGCTGGAGAGGGTATGGAATATCCCACCATTACAATTTGCAAGGACAATAGTCCAGAAACTATATTTCATGAAATTGGCCATAATTGGTTCTACGGAATGATTGGAAATAATGAACGGGTTTATCCTTGGATGGATGAAAGTTTAAATACATATTTTAGCACTAAGTTTGTTAACCTGTTCAATCGTAAAATTTCCAGAGATTTTTTAAATGACTCGTTTTTTTATCAAAAGCAGAAAAGCGCTGAATACGCTTTAAATCATAGTTCTTTATTGGCCGTTCAATTAACAGAAAGTCATGGGTTTCGGCAGTCTGTATCATTGCCATCTGAACAATTTTATAGTTATAATTATGGGGGTTTGTTATACGCAAAAGGACCACTTTTATTCGCTTATTTAAATCAATTTTTAGGTGATAGTGTATTCATGGCTTGCAATAATTATTATTTTGAAAAATGGAAATTTAAACATCCATTACCTAATGATATGAAGGTTTGTTTTGAAGCGGTATCAGGTCAAAATTTAGATTGGTTTTTTAACGAATTGTTAGTGACCAATAAACCTATTGATGTTGTATATAAACATGGTAGTTATTTTATTAAAGGCCTGCCATTATTGGATTCTATTTGGGCTAAACAACGGACCATAAATCCAAATCCTTATGGCTTTTTACCTGAGCATAATTTCAGTAATAATGGACAGAAGAAAACGCTTTTGTCATTTAGATTTCCATTAGGATTGCCTTCTTATCATGCATTAATTAGTTTGGATTTAATGCCAGTTTTAGGGTATAATTATTATGATAAATTATATGCAGGTTTTGTGTTTAACCACCATTTTTTAAATGTTAAAAAGCTTCAATTCATAGCCATGCCTTCTTGGTCATTTACTCAGAAAAAGTTGATAGGTTATGCAAGGATTTCAGGCAATATTTACAATGGAAACAAGCAATTATCTGGTATTTCATTGGGTGCGCAAGGGCAAAAGTTTTCTTTACCTATGCCCTCACGCATCAATCAATATTATAAATTTAATCCATTCTTAAAATTTAATTTTGTTTCTAAAGGCATCAATAGACAATTAGAAGAAAAGTACTTAATTCTAAATTTCGTTAATACGGGAATAATTCAAAAAACATATCTAGATTCAAAAGACAGCATAAATCAATTTTTTAGTGATTTTAATTGGAATTGCTTGAGAACTACTTATGTGTATGATAACCACCATCCAATAAATAGAATTGGATTCAAATTGAATGCCGAATATGGATACAATTATTCCATTGGAAATGCCAATTTACAATATGCCAAGACGTGGTTAAACCTCGTCTATAAGTATAAATATGATAAGGGCAAGAAGTTCTTTCGAACAGAGTTTTTTGGTGGACTATTCTTGAAAAAATCCAATGGATTAAACAATGGATTGGATGTAAGAATGTTTAGTGCAGCCAACAATGGAAGCAATGATTATTTGTTTCAAGAAGCTTTACTTGGTCGCTCAGAGATTAGTAGTGGCAATATTCTTTTAAGTAAACAATTGATTTCAGGGGGAGGCAATATGAGGAATTTAATACCCGTTTCTTCAAGTGATCGATGGATGCTTGCATTAAACAATGATGTTAATTTGCCTGGCATTATTCCTCTAAAATTGTATCTAGACCTGGCATATTTTGGTTATGCAAATAGAACGAATCTACCGATAGTATTGACTAAACCAGAACTGTATTATACGGCAGGATTGTCCCTAGAACTGTTTAATAACGCCTTAGAAATATTTGTTCCTTTGGTTTATTCAAAACAGTTTAAAGATAATAGTTATTGGAACTATAATGTATTTAATTCCATTGGATTTAAATTGAACTTGAACCAATTGGAGCCAGCTAGATTGGCAAGGAATTTTATTTTAGAAAATAAACTTAAAATTCAAGACAGCTTATAATTTATCTAACAAAAAAAACCGTCAGCGATTAGCAGACGGTTTTTAAGAGAGGTTAAAAGTAATATCTTACTTTTTAGCTGATTTTTTAGCTTTCGCTTTAGGAGCAGCTTTTTTAGCTTTTGCTTTAGGCGCAGCTTTAGCCTTTGGAGCAGCTTTCGCTTTTGCTTTAGGAGCAGCCTTTGCTTTAGGAGCAGCTTTAGCTTTAGCCTTTGGAGCGGCTTTCGCTTTAGGAGCAGCTTTCGCTTTTGCTTTAGGAGCGGCTTTAGCCTTTGGAGCAGCTTTCGCTTTCGCTTTAGGAGCAGCTTTTGCTTTAGGAGCAGCTTTAGCTTTAGCCTTTGGAGCAGCTTTAGCTTTTGCTTTTGCTTTCGGTGCTGCTTTTGTAGCTTTTGCTTTTGCAGCTGGTTTTTTTGATGTTGCCATATTTATAAATATTAAATTGGGTTTTTTTATTTGTTTAGATCTGCGTGCATATCACCATAATCAATGGTGATTTCTTCACCTGCTTTTATGTTTTTTAATGCCTTGTAAATCATTACGCCGTCTTTTATTTTTTTTATGTAATCTGCATTCGGTTTTACTGAATGGTTGTACAAAGATCCAAAACCTAAAACGATGGCAACATTTTTTTTACTGGTATTCCAAACGAATGTATAGTTTTCTAAAATGTGTCCAACCAAAGCTTGATGTTCTTTATAACTCAACTCGATTACAGGGCAAATTTCAATAACATCACCTTTCTTTAAAACTTTAGATGTAAACACACCGCGACCCTTGTGTCCTGCATTGGATACAAATAAATTTGTATTGCTAATATTATACTCCTTTTTCACTCAATTTATTTAATGCATCAAAAATATGAAAGTTTCTCAAACTATTGCTACTTCTATAATATATCTATTCACATTTTATCAAATGAACAAAAAATATAAAGTCAAATAAGTTGACTAATTAATTTTATTTTCAAATGTTTTTTATTGAGTTATTGACATTGCAAAGTTGAAATTAATCTGTAATGATACCTGTATTGAACTAAAAACTATTATTTACGTTTTTAACCATTACAAAATCGTTCATCAAGTATGATTCTCCAATATCGAAATCTTCAACAGATTCGATTGTAAATCCATTTTTAAAATAGAAATTTATTGCCTTGAAATTTTGGCGATTTACTGTTAGTCTTATTTTGTAGTTATTGACTTCTTGTGTGACCTTAATTTCATTTTCTATTGCTTGTATTACGAATGTGCCAACACTTCTTCTATGCTGCTCTGGTAGAAGATAGAATTTATGAATAAAGTAAATTCCATTGTGATCTTTACTTAATGACAAGAAGCCTAGAACTTCTGATTCAAATTTTACGAAATAAAAAATTTGACCATTTAGGATTTGTGTTTTTAATGAATCATTTGAATAAAATTTATTCATCATGTATTCAATTTGATCCATAGTTATAATTTCTATATAATATTTCTTCCAAATCAATTCAGCCAGTTCAGTAATTTTTGAAAGCTCTTCCTCTTTTGTTTTCACCAATTTTATTTCCATTTGAACTTAATGTTTCTTGCACAAATATAATTTTATTATCGTTTCAAACTTTCAAGTATTTTAGATAGAAAAGTTATATTAATTTTTGAATGCTTTATTTTTGAATCAAAATAATAAACCAATATATAATGAATAAGGTAGAGTGTAAATTGTTGGAGTTTGGATCTGAGAACTATAAAAAAAGTATTGATTTAAGAAGACAGGTGTTAAGAAAACCTTTAGGATTGGATTTTACTTCTGATGATTTAATTACTGAACATGATCAGTTTCATTTTGCATTGTTTTACAACAATGAATTGCAAGCAATACTTTTGTTAAAGACGATGAAAGACATTAATCCAGGGGTTTTAAAGATGAGGCAAGTTGCTGTTAATCCTGAATTTCAAAGCAAAGGATTCGGCAGTATTTTGGTAAAATTCTCTGAACATTGGGCAATCGAAAGTGGGTATAAGTCCTTCGAATTACATGCTCGAATTACAGCAGTAGAATTCTATAAGAAGTTAAATTACGAAGAAATTGGAAGAGAATTTTTAGAAGTAAATATACCTCACATTAAAATGATTAAAAATCTAATTAGCGAAAGATAAGCTTACAGGATTAGTTTGAACCTCATGGATAGATAATCAATTTTAAACCTTTTTTTTCTTTTCCTCATCTGATTTTTGTTCTCAATTTGCTGATTTTTCTTAAATTTGGCATCCTTTTATTATTTTATTGAAATGAAAAAAATCAGTCTGTCATTGCTTCTTTTGCTCGCTATAGGCATTAAAGCTCAAGTTAACTATGCCACTTATGGCAAGAATACACACGGCAAGTATACATATACCGTGGTGTCTGGTGATCCAACAAAATCTAGGTGGTATGTGCTTCCAAACGGTTTAACCGTAATTTTAGCGGTGAACAAAGACCAGCCAAGAGTTCAAACTTTGGTAGCAACAAAAGCAGGTAGTAAAAACGATCCTTCCGATAACACCGGATTGGCGCACTATCTTGAGCATATGCTGTTCAAAGGAACTGATAAATATGGTTCCTTAGATTTTGCGAAAGAAAAAGTTTATTTAGATCAAATCGATGCGCTCTATGAATTGTATAACAAGACAAAAGATGACACCAAACGTCGTCAGATTTATAGACAAATAGATAGTATAAGTGGCTTGGCTTCAAAGTATAGCATTGCCAATGAATTTGATAAGATGTGTCAGGGTATTGGAGCCCAAGGTACCAATGCTTTTACAAGTGTTGAACAAACGGTTTATGTTAATGACATTCCATCTAACAGAATTCACCAATGGCTAGAAATAGAAGCAGAACGTTATAGAAATCCAATCTTGAGATTGTTTCACACCGAATTAGAAGCAGTGTATGAAGAGAAAAATATTTCTTTAGACAATGATGGTGAAGAAGCTTTCGAAAAATTATATGCTAGTTTGTTTCGCTCACATCCCTATGGCACACAAACAACAATTGGAACGGTTGAACATTTGAAAAATCCGTCTTTAATTAAAATCAGAAATTATTTTAATACCTATTATGTGCCAAATAATATGGCCATTATCATGGTAGGTGATTTCAATCCTGAAGATGTAATTGAAATGATAGACAAACATTTTAGCTACATGCAATCTAAACCTGTTCCTGCTTTTTCTTTCAAACTTGAGCAACCAAGAGGCAGGCCAGATAGTATTAGTGTGGTGGGTCCGGATGCTGCAAATATTATGATGGGTTGGCGCTTCGATGGTGTATCAACTAAGCAAGCTACAATGGTAAGGTTGGTTGATTTGATTTTAAGCAACAGCAAAGCGGGTTTGATAGACTTAAATCTTGTAAAAGATCAAAAAGTATTATCTGCTAGTTCATCACCTGATTTTATGAAGGATTATAGTGTGCACATTTTTACGGGTAAACCAAAAGAAGGTCAATCGCTAGAAGAGGTGAGAAACTTATTGTTGGAGCAATTAGACAAGATTAAGAAAGGTGAGTTTGATGAAGAATTATTAAAAGGAATTATCGCCAATAATATGGTTGAGGACATCAACAAATTTGACAACAACGATGGTGTTGCCTATTCTTTGTTGGATGCTTTTGTAACCGAAAGACAATGGAGAGATGTGCTTAATATTAATTTTGAAATGAGCCGCATCAAAAAGCAAGAGATTATCGATTTTGTTAATGAGTATTACACCAATGGTTATTCAATTGTATACAAAAGAACTGGAGAAGACACCAAACAAGAGAAAATTGAAAAGCCAAGCATCACAGAGGTGGAGTTAAACAGAGATAAATCTTCTCAATTTGTAATTGACATATTAGAGGAAGAAACCGATAGCATTCACCCTGTTTATTTAAATTTTGATAAAGATATAGATAGAGGTAAAGTAGGTAAAGCCGACTTGTTGTACAAATTGAATGATAAAAATCAATTGTTCACTTTGTATTATGTTGTTGATATGGGTAAGTTAAATAACAAAAAATTACCTTTTGCTTTAGAATATTTACAATACTTAGGAACAGATAAATTTACAGCATCAGAATTGAGTATGAAGTTTTATAAGCTTGCTTGTAATTTTGGCATCTCTACTGGTGAAAAAAGAAGTTATGTTTATTTAAATGGTCCTCAACAAAATTTCAATGAAGCCTTAGCTTTATTTGAAGATCTTTTATTAAATGCAAAATCAGATGCATCTGCACTTAAAGACTATGTTGGAAGGATTTTAAAATCAAGAAGTGATGCTAAGTTAAACAAACGTTCAGTGTCTTCAGCATTAAGTACCTATGTTTTATATGGTAAGGTTAATCCAAGAACTTACACACTTAGCAATGCTGAATTAAATGCTATGACTGCTTCAGAATTGGTGGCTTTAATCAAGAACCTTTGCACGCACAAACATCAAATTATGTACTTTGGTCCAGAATCAAAAAGCAACATTGAAACCGCTTTAATTGCGAAACACAAAATGCCAACTGATTTTATTGCTACGCCAGCTGCTTATGAATTTAAACCTTTGACCTATTCAGCTAATACGGTCTTCTTTACCCATTTTGAAATGGTTCAAGCCGAGATCAATTGGAGATCAGGTGCTCAAGTTTTTGACATCAACAAAATGCCAAGTATCCGTGCTTTTAACGAATATTTTGGCGGCGGTATGAGCAGTGTTGTTTTCCAAGAAATTAGAGAATCAAGAGCATTGGCATATTCAACTTATTCTGTATACAGTCAAGCCTCTGAGAAAGGAAAATTTGATGTTGCGCTTGCTTACGTTGGAACACAGGCAGATAAATTAAACGATGCAATTACAGCTATGAATGAGTTGTTAAATAACATGCCGAGCAATGAAGAAAGTTTTAATCAAGCAAAGCAATCTATACTAAGCAGTATTGAGGCTGAAAGAATTATTAAAGGTGACGTGTTCTTCTCATATTTAGGGGCTTTGGATATGGGTATCAATTACGATCATAGAAAAATGCTATATGAAGCCATTCAGAAAATTACTTTTAACGATGTAAAAGCTTTTCAAGAGCAAAACATCAAAGGAAGAAAATGGGCTATTGCTGTTGTAGGATCTAAAGACAAGATTAAAGAATCAGATTTGAAGAAATATGGTGAATTAAAACTTGTTACTTTAGAAGAGATTTTCGGGTACTAATAACAAACTTTATCAACAAAAAAGGCTATCCATTTGGATAGCCTTTTTTTATTTTTAAATGGGAAAAGTATTACAATCTTCCCCAAGGAATACCTGCAAAAATTAACACTAGAGCAATTCCAAAGAAAATAAGACTGGTCTTTTTAACTTTAGCTGCAGTATCTGAATTTTTTACTTTACTGTATCCAATGTGTACAAGGGTTATTGCAGTCAGCATTAAAACAAAATGCTCTACAGCAATTTTTCTTATTTCGCCGTTTTTCATAACATGGCCCATGCCTTCTGAGAAGGCTTTAATTCCATAGCCACTATCTCCAAAATACAACAACAATCCAACCAGCAATTGGATGTCGCAAAAAATCATAAATACCAAACCTGGTAGTTTGCTTGATTTGCTTAAAGAATTGTTTAATAGAGGAATGACAATTGCCATTAAACCGGCAACCAATACCAACCAACGGGTATGTGAGTGTGTGCTAACTAATAATGAGTACATAAATTGATTTTGAATTACAAAAGTAATTTAAAGCACTAAAATGGAAAGACTTTTTTTAGATAATTATTTAACTGACTGGCTAATAATGGAATGGATCTGTTCAATGATTTGGATCTTACCTAATCCTTCATTTTGATAAAGAATCTCCATGCTGCCATGGCCCACGAAATGGTCTTTAATGGCAATTGAATGAATTTTTGCCTTTCCATTTGTCTTTGAAGCCTCTAACATAATTGTGCTAGCAACACCGCCAATTCCTTGACCTTCCTCAATAACTATTATGTCCTTGTATTGATTGAAAATATGATTTAATAACTCAATATTTAATGGTTTTACAAACCTTAAATCATAATGGGAAATATTTAACTCTTCTGCAATCTCAATACATCTATTGCCTATGGTACCGACACTAATTATAGCAGTGTTTTTATTGTTTTCCTTTAAAGTGACAGAACTGCCTATCTCAAGTGCTTCAAACGGGGTCTCAATATATTCTTCATCGGCTTCTCCTCTTGGATAGCGTATAATTATAGGCCCTTTTTTATAAAGTGTTGCTGTATAAATTGCATTTCTTAATTCTATTTGATTTCTTGGTGAAATAATGCACAAATTAGGTATGGTTTGCAGAAATGCTAAATCAAATACGCCATGGTGTGTTGGGCCATCTTCACCAACTAAACCGGCTCTATCAATCGCAAAAATTACAGGTAAGTTTTGCAATGCCACATCATGTATTAATTGGTCGTATGCCCTTTGTAAAAAAGTAGAATACAAACAACAAAATACAGTCATACCAGAGGCCACTAAACCAGCTGAAAACGTAACAGCATGTTGTTCTGCAATGCCAACATCAAAAACCCTATTAGGGAATTTTTCTTGCATAAAATGCAAAGAACTTCCCGATACCATAGCAGGTGTTACGGCAACAATATTCTCATCTTTTTGAGCAAGTTCTAATAATGTTTTACCAAATATATCTTGGTACTTAATTCTAGAATCTTTTGGTTTGGTGTTTTTCCCAGATAATTTATCAAATTTAGAGGTGCTATGCCATTTTGTTTGCTCCAATTCAGCAGGTTCATATCCCTTGCCCTTTGTGGTTTTGATGTGAATAATCTTCGGCCCGTTTATGGATTTGCTCGCTTCCAAAGCGGCCAACAATTCATTTAAATTGTGACCGTCAATTGGTCCAAAATATTGGAATCCTAAATCGGTAAAAAAGTTCTCTTTTTTAAAGTCTAATTGTTCGAGATATTCTCCAAGTGCTCCTTGACTTGGGTCAATTCCAATATGATTGTCATTGATGATTATACAAATATTGCATTTTGAGGTGCCTGCATTGTTTAGTGCTTCAAACGCTTGACCAGCGCTTAAGGCACCATCACCAATAACTGCAATATGTTGTCTGTTTATGTTTTTTAGAAGCGCAGCTTGAGCATAGCCTAATGCAGCAGATATTGAAGTTGATGAATGGGCAGTGCCAAATGGGTCATAATTGCTTTCTGACATTTTTGGAAATCCGCTGATTCCATGAAATTGCCTTAACGTATGAAAAATATTTTTTCTTTTCGTTAAAATTTTGTGCGCATAAGCTTGATGACCCACATCCCAAATTAATATATCTTTTGGGGTATCAAAAACTTTGTGAAGGGCAACCGTTAATTCAATGACACCAAGATTTGCTGCAAAGTGTCCGCCATATTCAGCAATCTGTTCAATGAGATAATTTCTTAACCAAATTGCATAATCATTGAGAGAACTAATTGGAAGTTCTTTTAATTGTTGGGGACTATCTATTTCTTCAAAGCTTTGAATCACCTTGCAAAAATAGGTAAAATGGGGGTTTTTATTAAATTTCTCGACTATTCTTAGTATAACTTTGGGGCCTTCTATAACCGAACAAATTCCTTTTTGTCAAATATCCGATAAATTGTACTTTTGCACTATGTCACCAACTATGGCACAAGACAAACAAAACATGGATTTTGAAGCTTTTAAAGCTGAGGTATTAAGCGATTATAAACTGGTTTTTGAAAGCCGTCAGGCAAGTTTATTGGGCAGAAAAGAAGTATTAACGGGAAAGGCCAAGTTTGGAATTTTCGGTGATGGTAAAGAAGTGGCCCAAATTGCAATGGCTAAAGCCTTTAAAAAGGGTGACACAAGAAGTGGATACTACCGCGATCAAACCTTTATGTTTGCCACAGGTATGAACACTATACAACAATTCTTTGCCCAATTGTATGCCCATACCGATGTAGATGCTGAGCCTAATAGTGCCGGCAGAAGTATGAATGGCCATTTTGGATCCAGACAATTGGATAACAATGGGAATTGGCTTCCACAAACCGACCGTTTTAATTCATCTTCAGATATTTCTCCAACTGCAGGACAAATGCCAAGGTTGTTAGGCCTAGCATTGGCCTCAAAATTATATAGACAGAATACCGACTTACACCAATTCACTGATTTTTCACAACAAGGTAATGAGGTGGCATTTGGAACGATTGGAAATGCCAGTACCAGCGAGGGTGGATTTTGGGAGGTTATCAATGCTGCTGGGGTTTTGCAAGTTCCAATGGCGATGAGTGTTTGGGACGATGGATATGGTATATCCGTACCTGCAAAATATCAAACTACTAAAGAAAATATCAGCACTCTTTTGAAAGGCTTTCAAAGTGGGTCTGATGGATTAGGCGTTGATATATATAATGCCAAGGGATGGGACTACCCTGAGTTGTGTAAGGTTTATCAAGAGGCAATAGAACATTGCAGATCATTGCATAGACCGGTTTTAATTCATATCAATGAGGTTACCCAACCTCAAGGGCATAGTACCTCAGGTTCGCATGAGAGATACAAGTCAAAAGAAAGACTTCAATGGGAATTAGATTTTGACTGTGTTAAAAAAATGCGCGAATGGATTGAGGAAAATAAATTGGCAAGTGCTTCAGAATTAGATAAAATTGAAAACGAAGCAATCGATTATGTGAATAATTGTAAAAAGAATGCTTGGGAAGCTTTTTTAGCGCCAATGAAGAAGGATTTGGCGGAAACGTTAGAATTGCTCTCCAAAATTTCTCATCCTTCAGCTGAAGAAGCCATTAAAACGCTAAAGTCTACAAAAGATGCTATTAGAAAAGATCTAGGCATGGCAATTCAGAAGGTTCTAATTGCAACAATTTCTAGTAATGTTGAGGGCAGAACCCAATTAAAAGATTATTATGAAGTATTTATAAAGGATAATTATGACAGATACTCTTCTCATTTACATAGTGAATCAAATTCAAGTGTTGATTCATTTGCTGAAATTAAAGCTGAATATGCAGAAGAAAAATTAGTAGATGGTAGAGAAGTGGTTTTAGCTTGTTTTGATGCTGCTTTGGCGCGCGATCCTCGAGTATTCGCTTTTGGAGAAGATGTTGGAACTATTGGAGATGTAAACCAAGGATTTGCGGGTATGCAAGAAAAGTATGGAGAGATTAGAGTTTCAGATACTGGCATTCGTGAGTTAAGTATAATAGGACAGGGGATAGGCGCTTCATTGAGGGGACTTAGACCTATAGCAGAAATACAATATTTAGATTACTTGCTGTATGCACTTCAAATAATGAGTGATGATATAGCGACGTTACAGTATAGGACAAGAGGCGGTCAGAAGGCGCCTATTATTATAAGAACCCGCGGGCATAGATTAGAGGGTATTTGGCATAGTGGATCTCCTATGGGTATGATTATTCATGCTGTAAGGGGTATGCACGTATGTGTTCCAAGAAATATGACGCAAGCAGCAGGTATGTATAATTTACTTTTGAAGGCTGATGAACCTGCTCTAGTAATAGAATGTCTTAATGGATATAGATTGAAAGAAAATATGCCAAGTAATATTGGTGAATTTACAGTTCCATTGGGCGTTCCGGAAATACTATGCTCGGGAAGTGATGTTACCATAGTTGGTTATGGAAGTACGCTTCGTGTCATTCAAGACGCTATAAAGAAACTTGAAGAAATTGGCATTAGCTGCGAGTTAATAGACGTTCAGACTTTATTGCCTTTTGATACCAATCATAAAATAGTTGAATCAATTAAGAAAACGAACAAAGTTGTATTTATTGATGAGGATGTTCCAGGGGGCGCAACTTCATATATGATGCAAAAGGTATTGGAAGAACAAGACGCTTATCTTTATCTTGATGCCAAGCCTATAACGATAACATCTAAGGCGCATAGACCAGCATATGGAACGGATGGAGATTATTTCTCAAAACCAAATGCAGAGGAAATCTTTATTCGTATTTATGAGTTGATGAATGAATATAACCCAAGCAAGTATTCTAGTTTCTAATTAAACTAAAATTCTTCTTCTTCGCTTGTTTCGCTTAGTTTAATTACGCGCTTTTTGGTGTATTTGTTTCTAATGAAAATATATACACCACAAAGTGTAACGGTGAAAATAAACAAGATACTTAGTTGTGCCGATAGTCGTCCTTGCAGCGGAAGCGCTATAACAATGATGGATACCAAGGCTTGCAGTGAAGCATAAATCATTGCAATATTTACATGTTTATATTTGCCAACGTGAACCAGTTTTTTGAATAAGAAATCGCGGTGTGGAACAAATATATTTTCCCTTAATAACAGCTTGAAAATAACAGTTAGCCCAGCATCTATTCCAAATACAGAGAACAATAAAAGATATGCGAAATTGCCGGTCTTAAAAATTAAATTCATCATTAAATAAAGGATAATAAAAGCAAGCGTAATACTTCCTGTGTCACCAGCAAACACAATTGCCTTCCGCCTTAAATTTAAGCCTAGGAAGATAGAAATTCCAATTATATAAGTATATAAGAATTCATTTTTGATAAATGTAATTTCGTTGCCTTGTAAATCTACAGAATTGGAATTTAACCACAGGAAACTTAGCATTATAACGAGCGTAGTTAAGCCCAACATGCCATTTATGCCATCCATGAAATTGAATGCGTTTAAAACCCCTATACCTAAAATAACAATTGCAATAATCAAAGGCCATTTTTCAATTAATACATAACTAAAAGGCAGTTCTATAGCCATTAATACCAATGCAAAGATTTGAAAAATTAGTCGAATGAAATGTTTGATGAAAAATAAATCATCCATAAAACTCACCATTCCAATTAAGAGCAATCCAATAATAAAATAACCCTTTAACGTATAAGGAAATGCAATGCTGTATACCAAAAGACCAAACAAAACAAAAATCCCAAAGCCTGTTATAGTTCTATTTACGTGGGAACTTCTTCCAACAGGGTGGTCATATATTTTATAGAAATGCGCAATCTTTATATACATCAAAGTGAATATAATAAAGCACACAGGTGCAATCAAATAGTAATAAAATTCGAGTGCTGTTTTATTCATACATTTTTTCTATCCAAATTTTATAGCGTTCTTCTATCACTTTTCTTTTCTGCTTCAAAGTTACGGTCAATTCTCCAGTATCTACAGTGAAAGGTTTGCGTTTTACAACAAAATCTCTAATTCTTGCATAATTGGACAATGATTGAGATAATTTTTTAATGTCTTCTTGAATCCAATTCTTGATTTTTTCATCCTCAATAACATCTGCCTCATCCTCGAAAAATTGTTTATTGAAACCAAAAAAATCTTTCAAATGTTCCTCTTTAGGGATAACGATAGCCGTTACAAATTCTTTCTTGTCACCAATAATAAAAATTTGTTCTATTTTCTCACTTTGTAAATAGGTGTTTTCAATTGGGGTCGGGTAAATATTCTTGCCTAAACTGGTTTTGAGCATGTTTTTATATCTATCCGTTATCTTTAAATAACCCTTTTCAAATTTACCAATATCACCTGTGTGAAACCACCCTTCTGAATCCATAACCAAAGCTGTTTCGCTTGGATTGTTGTAGTATCCCAACATGATGTTCGGGCCTTTGCATAATATCTCTCCTTCGGCGCTTTCGAAATCAGGTTTAAAGCTGTCGTAGGTTTGAATGGTGATTAATTGTTTGGTTTCTATATCCTGAATTGCAACCTGCTGCCTAGGGGCAACGCGGCCGCTTGTTCCATGGATTTGTCGATCAAACTCGTTTACAGTTACGAATGGGGATGTTTCGGTTAATCCGAAACCTTGCTGGCATCTAATTCCTATATTTCCAAAGAACTCGCCTACATGCTGTGGAAGAGCTCCACCACCTGACACCAGAAGTTTTAACTTACCTCCAAGTTTTGCTTTAATTTTACTAAATACTAATTTTTCAGCCAACTTGAGCTGCATTGACAATAATGGACCAATAGATTTTTTATCTTCTTTTTTAAGTCTATACTGCTCTCCTACACTAAGACTCCATAAAAATATTTTTGCCGCAATACCACCTTTAGCAAGAGCGTTTCCTTTAATTCTAGCCTCAAGTCTTTCTAACAATCTCGGAACACATGTCATGATGCTAGGTGTAGCCTCTGTGAAATTTTGAGAAATCTTTTCAATGCTTTCAGCAAATGCAATTTGAGCGCCAATGAAGGTAGGCAGATAATATCCCGCCATACGCTCATAAACATGACTCAATGGTAAGAATGAAAGAAATCTATCCTCACTATTCACAGACGGACAGAGGTCTTTTGCATCATAACAATTGCTCATAAAGTTATAATGGCTCAACATAGTGCCTTTAGGAACACCTGTTGTACCGCTGGTGTATATAAGCGCTGCTAAATCATTGTGTTGAATGGTAGGCAGAATTTTATTGATTTCGGACTCTAAACCAGGCCACAATTCTTCACCTTTTATTTTTACTTTTTCAATAGAAATGATTTTTTCACTTTCGCTATTGGATTCAAATGTTGTGAATACCTTTTGAATTTTTGGACATTGGGTTTCTACTTTTTGAAATTTCTTTAACAAAAAAGGATTGCCAATCAAAACGGCAATACTCTCACTGTCATTTAGAATAAAGGCAGTTTCATCAGGTGTTAGAGTCGGGTATATAGAAACGTTTACTGCTCCTAATTTTTGAAGCGCTTGGTCAAAATAAATGAATTCAGGACAGTTGTCTAAAATTATAGAAAGTTTATCTCCTTTTTTTACGCCAATATGGTGAAGATAAGCAGCCCATTTATTAATATTTTCAATCGTTTCCTTGTAGGTAATGTTTTTATATTCGTTTCCTACTTTCTCCATTAAAAATACATGTTCTGGTTTGTGTATTTTAAATGCAGAGTTTAATAGAAATTCGTGAAGCGATCCAAAATCAGGGTCTTTTATTTCCATACTTATAGACTATTTAATGTTGCGAAGTTATTCGAAAAAAAGACTTTTACAAGACAATTTAAGTCATTCTGCCAATGGTAATTTAAAGCATAATTGAAATTGATACCAGAAATTAGCTGAGCGTCTAATTTTCTATTACTTAACTCTTGACCTATGCTAAATACCCCCTGAGGGATTTTTGGTAAAATATCTTGGTTTTGTTCTCCATGATAGGATACCCAAGTCATTTTACCTAAGAAACACCTGCGCCAGTTCCGAATAATTAACATTAAAAATTTAGGTTTAAATATTAAAATTGGAATTATAAATATAAAAACCGCACACATAATTAAATCCAAATATCGCTTCTTTTTTTGAACCTCTTTGCTGCTAAGCGCCGGGTCAATGTTTACACTGTAAAATTCGCCCGTAGTGTTTTTGGAGTTGCTCCCAATAATGTGAGCGCCCATTTCAGGCATGATTTTATATTTTATGCCTTTTGCATTGGTTTGCCCCATTATATCCATGATTTCCGCACTTGATATATCTTTTGAACAGAAAACAATTTCATTTGCCTTATAAATCTCTATAAGCAGTGATAAGTTTTTTATACTTCCAACCCAATCGCCTTTGGCACTCTCATTTTGGGGTTTGATAAAGCCTAATAATTTAAATCTGTTAGGATAGTTTAGTAAGA
The DNA here is from genome assembly GCA_947451105.1 of Bacteroidota bacterium. Taxonomy (GTDB): domain Bacteria; phylum Bacteroidota; class Bacteroidia; order NS11-12g; family UBA955; genus JABMMZ01. The sequence continues at coordinate 29,798 of CANFXY010000015.1, forward strand.
TGTTTTTAACGCGTTCGCACTCATCTTTATTTCCTACAATTAACACCTGAGACATCTGACTGGCGGATGTGTCAAAATGCTTGAATTTAATAAAGTGGTATACAATTCGAATAAAAACGCAGGCAAGTAAACTCCATGTAGATCCAAGTAATATTAATGCTCTGGAAAATCTTAAATTTTCTGGCAATAAGGCATAAATAGCAAGTAAAATGAAACTTCCTAAGAAAACACCTTTGATTGTCTTGCCTAATTTAAAGGGCTCTTTGTATCCACCTAAAATATAAATTCCACTCAGCCACATTAAAATATAAATCGGGACATGCACTTTTAAATAAATGGGTGGGTAAAAACCACCAACCACAAATTTATTGTAGATTTCCCAATACCTCATTATTCCGTAATACCCTATAAAAATCAACAGAAAGTCAAAAGCAAAAATTTTAAATGCATGAATTGTGCGCATCAATAATGCCAAGGTGGCGCGCGCAAATATTGCCAACTTAATGCATAAACTAAACCACCAGCCTTGTTGCTTTGTGAAATGCTTATCTGCAAACTTGGCCATTGCTAGATAAAATATTTTTACATAGTTTACACTGTGCTTCTTTGTGCTTTCTCCTTTGTAGTGTATGATTGTTGTATCTGCAAAATAGTAGTTGTTATATCCCGCTTTAACAATCCTGTAACTTAAATCAATGTCTTCACCGTACATGAAAAATGATTCATCCAATAAGCCCACTTGTTCAAGTACAGACTTTTTTATCATCATAAAAGCACCGCTAAGGATGTCTGCTTTATTGGTTTCAAACTCATTTAAATAACTTAAATGATAGGCACCAAACCTCTTTGATTTCGGAAATAGTTTGGCCAAACCAGACATTTTGTAAAAGGCTACTGACGGGGTTGGTAATCCACGCTTAGATTCAGGAAGAAAGTCTCCACGTCCATCAATCATCCTTACCCCTAATGCACCTGCATCTGGAGTATTGTCTAAGAAATGAACGGTCTTTGTTAAAGTGTCTTCTGCTACAACTGTATCAGGATTTAGCAAAAGTATATTTCTGCCTTTGGAAATTAGTATGCCTTGGTTATTTGCCTTGCTAAAACCTGAATTTTCAGTGTTAGCAATTAGAATAACTTCTTTGAATTTTTCACTTACCATGGCGCATGATTCATCTGCAGAATTATTATCTACCACTATGACTTCTATCTGAAGATTATGAATCGCCTTATAAACGGATAACAATGTTTGCTCAAGTAAAGCTTTCACATTGTAATTAACTATAATAATTGATAAATCCATTTATGACTCTTTGTGCAATTAAATGGCGAAGCTAATAATTTTTTTAATATTCAAGCACATTGATACCAGGAAGAATGGATAATTAATGTTGAATACTTATGATTTAACGTGAAATCTATGGCTTGCTTAGGTTTTTTCGCGGCAAATTGCCCCATTATTTAATAAGAAAATCGGCACTCTGTTTCATTACTTTGCCGAAAATGTAATCTTGAATTTGAACAACTTCTTTTCCGTTCTCATTGATAAATGCATAGAAGGTTTCAATATCAAATTTCAATGGATTTCCTTGTTCGTCAAATTGTATGTTAGAATCGCGTTTAATGCCTTTTTTATAGATTCTCAAACTGCATAATTTGTCTTTTTTATCCCAAACTTTAATTAGCAATATTGGCTTAGTCTTGTAAATAGAGTCAATTTGTGCAGCAGTTAAATCAATTGGAAAACCTTCAAAAGATAAGTTCTCCCATAATTTTAAATACGTTTTTAAATGGTTTAAATTAACTTCGATATTGTTTTTTAGCAGAATATTTTCTGAATATAAAAGTGGTTCAGATCCTGAATTGTCAATGCTAAAAGATGATTTATTGTTTTCAAACCAATTCAGTTCAATTTTTTTAATTTCTGAGTCTTTAAGCGCGAAAATATTTTTACTTCTCCAACCATCTTTCTTAGTGAAAAATCTTGCGTTTAAAAAGCCATTGAAACCTGGAATATGACAAACATAAGGCTCTTGGCCATTTTCCATCATAAAATAAGTGCCCATCTCATCACTTGTATTGCCACCTACATAAAATACTTTCGATAGATTGCCGTTTTCATAAATTTCAACCTTAGTGCCATTAAGTGCTAGGTCTTTCTTAACTGGGTTGATTTCATGTTTTGAAACTGGTCTTTTCACACGTATTTTTTTTAATCCATCAAATAAGATTTCAAGTTGATAATTGCTGGCAACAAAGCTGTCATTAACAGTCCAATTTTCTTTGTCTTTTTTAGTTAATAAGACATATTCTTTGGTGAATTTGTTGCTTAAAAAAACTTTGTCAATTTTATCTGTTGATTTAAATTCAAATTCTCTTTCATCATTTGAAAGTGTATTGCCATTGTCTCTTCTCAAGAAGAAAAATAACAGTAAAATGGCAATAATAGAGCCAAGTAGAATGATGGTTTTCTTATTCATAAAATTAACTAATAATAGTTTGACAATTCAAACGAGTAGATAGCTGCTGTTAACGGCTATAATTTGGCGCCTCTTTAGTTATTTTTATATCGTGGGGATGGCTTTCTTTTATGCCAGCATTACTGATTTTAACAAACTGGGCTGTTTGAAGATCTTCAATTGTTGCAGCGCCGCAGTAGCCCATTCCAGCTCTAAGTCCTCCCACATATTGGTATAAAACTTCTCCTACTTTACCTTTGAAAGGCACAGTTCCAACTATACCTTCTGGCACCAATTTAGAAATTTCTTCTTCGGCATCTTGAAAGTATCTGTCTTTACTTCCTTCTTTCATGGCTTCAATACTTCCCATACCTCGGTATGACTTAACCATTCGGCCTTCGTATATGCTTGTTTCTCCCGGGCTTTCTTCAGTCCCTGCAAATAAACTACCTGCCATAATGGTGCTTGCACCTGCAACGATTGCTTTAACTAAGTCGCCACTGTAGCGAATGCCTCCATCAGCGATAATTGGAACACCTGATCCTTGAATGGCTGCAGCACTGTCCATAACAGCAGATAATTGAGGAACCCCAATTCCAGCTATAATTCTTGTGGTACAAATACTTCCTGGTCCAACACCAACTTTTATGGCATCTGCTCCAGCTTCTACTAATGCTTTAGCTGCATCACCTGTTGCAACATTGCCAACAATAACATCCAATTTTGGAAATGCTTTTTTGATTTTTTTAAGTTCAGTAACAACACCTTTTGAGTGGCCGTGTGCGGTATCTAAAGTAATCACATCAACTTCTGCATCTACTAATGCCTTAACTCTTTCAAGCGTGTCTGCGGTAATTCCGACTGCAGCACCTACCAATAATCTTCCGAAGTTGTCTTTACAAGCTTTTGGATGGCTTTTTACCTTTTGAATATCTTTATAGGTTATTAGGCCCATTAATTTGCCTTTCTTATCTACAATTGGAAGCTTTTCAATTTTATGTTTTTGTAATATTGCCTCTGCTTTAACCAAATCAGTTCCAATTTCACTTGTAACCAAGTTTTTCTTGGTCATAACATCTTTGATTTTTTTGCTGGTGTTCTTTTCAAATCTTAAGTCCCTATTGGTAATGATTCCTATTAATTGATGTTTGGCATCGATAATTGGAATTCCACCAATATGATTGTCTTTCATTAATTTTAGGGCATCTTTAAGGGTACCTTCTCCAGTTAAGGTAATTGGATTTTGAATCATTCCACTCTCACTTCTTTTTACTTTCACAACTTCTTTTGCTTGTTGTGCAATAGTCATGTTCTTGTGGATGATACCAATTCCGCCCTCTCTTGCCATAGCAATTGCCATGGTGCTGCCGGTTACAGTATCCATTGCAGCAGAAATGATCGGAATATTGATGTAAATATTGCGTGTTAACTTGGTTCTAGTTACAACATCTCTTGGCAAGATTTCACTGTAACGCGGTAAAACAAGAACATCGTCAAAAGTTAGGCTGTCGCCTTTAATTTTGTTCGAGAAGTCAATTGGGGATTTTTTTGGACTAGCCATGCAAATAATTGTTATTGTTATTTGCGGTGCAAAAGTACACAAATAAATCTAAAA
>CANFXY010000016.1 GCA_947451105.1 Bacteroidota bacterium
GAAGGTTCATCTCCATTAAGAGATCCTGTCTTAGGATATGCATTTTTAAATGTAAATAATTTAAAAACTAAACTAAGAAGTATTCCGTTAAATTGCACGACAACAGTTGTAAAATCATTTTGGCAGTTATATGAGAGGCAGCGTCTAGCATACGGACTGAATGCAGTTGACACTTGTTCAGATAATCTGTTTTGGCCACTTTTAAGAGCTCATTATTTACAACAAAAACGAGAATGGTTAACAACATACTACAATGATTCTTGTAAGTTAGGTGTAATATGTGGTAAAGAGGTTGGAGGAATTAGAATAAGACATTTTTTAATAAATTCCACTCAAGATATAGCATGGACTGAGAATGACATAAATTATGTTGCAGATCAAAATAAATTTAAATTTGAAGATGGCTGCAATCCAACTCAACTTGAAGAAAAGATTGATGAGCAGATTGATTCTATGTGCCAACAAAGATGCGAAGCAAATGTAGAAACATGGTTGCTAAAACTTGCTTCTTGCCCTTCAATTCAAAATCTTGATGCCACAGAATTGAAAACCTTAAGAGGAGATTTGCAAACATTATGTCAAAGTGGTTGCGATTTAAATAATCCATATGGTGCAGTAACTAGAAATCCTCTTGCTAATACCACCTTTTATCCATTTGTTAATATAGCAGATGTGTTAAAAAAGAACCTAGGAGAAGAATGGTTTGTGAAAGGCATATGTGATGATTTGTTGATTGACTTCCCTTTAGAATACGGACACGATTACTTAGCAACTGAGGACCCAGATGCAGACACTTGTGCTTGCAATGGTAAAAAAGAAGTACCGCAAAGTAGAAGATGTCCTGAGACGGAATACGACTCACTAAAACTGAGTGACTGTGCTTGCGATAAAAACGCTCCATTGAAACAAGAATTACTTGCAGGTAAACCAATAGATGATAAATATAAATGTCAAAACTGTATTAGTTGCGATGATATGCAAGAACCGGTTAGGCAGTTTTTATTGAAATACCAACCTGAGCAACAAGCTGATTCTGCAGTTTATCAAAAACTATTACAAACTTGGCTAAACAGACATTTTAAATTTAATTTAACATATGAAGAATACGAAAATTATGCCTACCAATGTTTAGATACATTTACCAAGCATTCTTGGGTCAGCATATGGAATAATGTTGGCATAAATCGTTCTGTTGCATCAAATGGGTTTAATATATTTGATTTGATAAGCGATACAAGCCTTAAAGTTGAAATAGTAAACAATCAAGATTATGAACACTCAAATGCAGATTTTCAGTATTATTATTCATTCAACGAGCGCCCCAAATATCCTCAATACTTAATGAGTTCTTCTGATGGAGCTTTGTTGAGTATGGATATACAAATAAGCGCATCTGTTCAAGAAGTAAAAAATATTGCATGTGCTTGTGAAAAGGTTTTGAATGTATATAAGCTTTTACAAGGTCCTCCTGTTTCAGGTAATACTGCAACACAATTATACAATCAATTATATGGAACACCTCCATCATGTTTAAATCCAATTGCAGATATTAATACTTTTTGCAGCCAATTATGGAATATGAATTCTGCAAGTGCTTCTGAACCTATTGGACACCATGAAGGAGATAAATTTAATGCCAATCAAATCAACTATATAGATAATCAAGTACAAAATTCATCAAGTAGTTTTATAAATTGTTTGAAAGATTATACTTGCACTGAGTTGCCAGAAAAGCAGACTGAGCAAAGTTATATTGATACTTGTGGTTGTAATATGCTAAAGCTTTTGCACAACCAATGGCTATTGGCAGGCGGAAAATCAGGTACTGGTTTGGAGTATAAAGAGTACATTTATCAGCAAAAAGGGGTCAATCCGGATAATCCATTAGATATTTTGAATGAATGTGATAAATATATCAAGTCTGATTTTGATAAGGATGAGGATGGGAATACTTCCAGTTGGGTTTTAGGACATAATTATTGGTCTGCCATAAGCAAAGAGAATTTAGATAAATTTGCTTTGAATAAAAATTTAAGGGTTCCAAAATCTTTCAATTGTGCGCCTTCTAACACAAAAGATACTGTAAAAGTTCCAATTAATAATAATTGTATTAAGCTTACAGACTGCAACAGTATGCGTCTACTTATAGACCAATATCTTCAAGACCATCCATTGCCTGATGGGGAAAGTTCTTGGAGCAATTATAAGTATCCTGGATGTGGTGATAACAATCCTTCTCTAGGAGCATTTGATTTGTTGGGAAATGTAACTCAGATGGAAACTGAAATTAGTAAAAGAGAGAATGAGAATTTTATATTTAACCAAAGGTTGTTAATTATTGGCGCTGGCTCAGGAAGTTCTACTCCTCCTAATTCACAAGTAGGAATTGATGCATTAAAAAATTGGAAAAATGATTTTAAAACATGGTTTTTAGCATTGCACAAAAAATGTGAACCAATGCCAGAGAATGTTAATTTTGAATACCTCATGGGCTTTTACAGCATTTGTAAACCACAATGCTACAGCAGTAATAAAATTACTTCTCCGAAATGTGCGAATTGTTATGAATTAGATACCTTATGGTTAAAAGCCTTTGTTAAGTATAATAATCAAGTAATGACAACATTAAGTAGTACAAATTTAAATCGATTGGTAGATAGCAAATGGTATTTTTATTCTTCTGATTTAAGTAATGCCTACAAGAATATTCCTGAGTTTTACAACAGCTTCATATATGAGAATAGAAACTATAAGCAAAATTTAAAATACAATATTGTGGATTTCAAGTATCCTTATATTAGGCTTCAAATTCCTGATAACAATGGGTACTTGTTGGATTATTCCATGGAGTACCAAGGTAGTACAGATTGGATAAATTATGGAAGAATTACCAATTTTAAAAATCCAAGAGCTGTAAGACAGCAGAATTGTGACCCAGTTCAATACTTTTATGTTGACGTTGAGCAAGAAATTGATCCAAAGTATTGGGATAATTCTACTTTGCCATTAGGGGAGGAAAAATGTCCAGATTGCCCCAATTACACAAACCCATCTAATGGATCACAGAATTGTTTTAAAACATTCACTCTGTTGGTTAGAGTCAATACAAAAAATATATTGAAGCAAGTTCAATGTTTAAGTTGTGCAAAATTGTGTAATAAACCCATAAACCGTATGCAGGAGTTTGTACAGGACGAATGTGAACAGTTTGAATTGCAAACTGCTTCTCAGAATGCAATGATGGGATATAACAGTTATCTTTTAGATCAGTCAAGACTTTTTGATAGTTTATACACTGCAAAATGTTTTGCTGCGAAAGACACATTAAAAATTAGATACAAAGCCAAACAATACCATTATACTTTGTATTATTATGACAGAGCGGGAAATTTATGTAAAACAGTTCCGCCAGAGGGGGTTGATATTGACAATGTAAGTTTAAGTCAGTCTGATAGGCAATATTTGGCCCAATACAGAATAGATAATGTACCTATATATAGGGCGCAACAAAATACAACTCGAATATTTACCTACCATAGTCTTATTACAAATTACAAGTATAATTCTAGTAATTCGCCTCTTCAGGAATTCTCTCCTGATGGAGGCTTAAAAAAGCATTGGTTTGATATTTTGGGTAGAATGGTATTAAGTCAAGATGACAAACAGAGAAGTGGCCAATCGAACAAATATTCTTACTTGAATTTTGATAACCTAGGAAGAATTGTTGAAAGCGGGGAGTTTTCTCCAGTAAATTCCGGTACAGCAAGCCATGAAATGTCTGCTGTAAAGTCAAGTTTAATAGCCTTCATGGATGTCTCATCAAGTCCTGGAAACAAACATGAGGTTGTAAGGTCTTTTTATGATGTGGTGTCAAATTCTTCTAGGTTAAGCTCATACTTAAATGTGCTTGGTTTGAATAGTCGCAATAGAATTACTTCAGTAACGTATGAACTGCTTAATGACAATGATAATACAACTTATGATTATTCTAGCAATTTTACTTATGATATTCATGGTAACAGTAAGTTAAATATCCAAGACATAAAAGGTTTAGATAATTTAAACGTTAATTTATATACAATTGAGTACAATTATGATTTGTTATCAGGGAAAACCAATACTATAAGTTATCAAAAAGGTCAAAGTGACCAATTGTATCATAAATATTATTATAATGAAGATATAAGATTAACAAGCGTTAGCGTTTCTAGGGATGGGTATAATTTTGAAACTGATGCTAAATACTTTTATCTTTTGAACGGGGCAATTGGACGCGTTGAACTGGGTCAATTACTAGTTCAAGGTTTAGATAATGCCTACACTCTTTCGGGGTCTTTAAAAGGGGTTAATAGTGGCACATTGAATTCTATACATGATATGGGAAGAGATGGTTCTACTGCGGGGTTCCCTATTTCAGGGAGCAGCAGTAATCCACATCAATTTGTAGCAAGAGATGCCTTTGGATTTAACTTAAAGTATTTTGATGGGGATTATAAGTCTGTAAGCACCCAAAAGGCAGAGCCGGAAAACATTAATAGTTCATTTAATAGTATGAACCGCAACTTATATAATGGCAATATATCGCAAATGGGCATAGCTCTACCTGAAATTAGTAGTTTTTGGTCAGGGTCAAATCAAACCATTAATAATGGTAATATTTACCATTATGACCAGCTTAATAGGATTACCAAACACCATGTATTTACGCATTTGGATGTAAATAATAACAATTGGCCAAGTACCCTTGCTAATGGAAATAGCCAATACTTTGAAAATTTCAAATACGATGCAAACGGCAATATCACCAATATAAATAGAAACGGAAATCTAAGTGGGACTAATCAGAAAATGGATGGACTGAGCTATTATTATGAAAAAGTTAATTATTCTGTTATTTTAGGTGGAAGAACAATTTCGCTAACAAAATTGGTAAGCAATAGACTGTACCATGTAAATGATGAAATAGTAGCAAGTTTATATAACAATGATTTTGACAACTCAACTAATTTCAATTCTTCTAATTTAACTTTAAACAATAATTACACCTATGATGGTAATGGAAACTTGATTTCTGATGTTACAGAGCAGATTCAAGAGATACAATGGAACAGTAATGGTAAAATAAAAGCGATTGTTAGAGCGTCTGGAAGTACTAAGCCAGACATTGAATATGGATATAGGTCAGATGGACAAAGGTTGTATAAATTGGTAAAGCCAAAAGAAAGTAATGGTACAATAAAGCAAGAATTAAGTTGGGTTTACACTTTTTATGTAAGAGACTTAGAAGGTAATCTGCTGGCTTCATACGAAAAAAGTATGGAGAGTACTACTGCTTCAAATACCTACAAAGAAAATTATAAAGTTTCATCATGGGATATTTATGGAAGTTCACGTTTAGGTGCATTATCTGAAAAAAACATTTTGATAAGTAGCAGAGAATTTACTAAATTTGGAACAACAAGTAACGGTTCTTGGGTAGATAGAACCTATACGGGATCGGCTCAGCTTGCAACTATGAATAATAACATTAAAACAATAACAAGAGGTAATAAACAATTTGAATTGTGTAACCACTTAGGAAATGTATTGGTAACTATTCAGGACAGAAAACGAAGTGTCGATTTGAATGCCGATAATGCTGCAGACTATTACATGCCATACTTAAGAATAGTTACAAACTATTATGCTTTTGGTAGTGCCATGCCAGGTATTGGAGGCTCTGTAAAGGAATGTTCTGTTTCTAGTTCAACCGTAACCTTAAAGAAATTTCCATACTATCATACTTTTAGCAATGACAGCATAAGTGGATTTACGCCTGGTTCAGGTGCGAGAACGGTAAGTAATCCTACACACAATGTATTGCATTTGGAATCTGTTTGGAATGCCAGACCTCTTGCCAATAAAAGCATCTATTTGAAAAGTGGAGTGACTTATGACTTAAAGTTTAATATAGCTGGTTTTTCAGTAGTAAGTGGTTATTCCCATACGGTAAAGGTTAGAATTTTATTACCAGGAAGTGTATTGTCTTATACTTACACTGTAACTGGTAACCAAACTGTAAACTTTACCAGCAATACAACTGGTTATGTAACAGTTGAGATAAGTTCACAAATTAATGGAACAGGTTCTTACTCTATAAATCCATATATTGACATCGATAACTTTAATTTGAGTTGGGATAGTACCTATAATACTTCGGTAAATAATTGTGGTACCAATCCTGAAAATTATAAATACGGTTTTAATGGTGAGGATTTAGCGATTGAAACTAATGTAGAAGGTTTATATGATTTAGGTGCTAGGTTTTATAATTCAAGTCTAGGTAGAATGTTTAGTGTTGATCCTTTATCGGATGATTATCCATGGCAATCTCCTTTTGCCTATTGTTACAATAATCCTGTTTGGGTTATTGATAGAGATGGATTAGGTGAAAACGAAGAAATGACAGGTAAAGTAAAAAAGGGGGAGGGTTTAAGCTCATTTGTCTTAAGGTATAATATTAAAGGAGGTAATTTGATTGCGAAAATGGAAGCTATTGCATTAGCTAATCCAAATGTATTTAAGGATTATAAATCTTGGGCTGTAGGGAAAACTGATCAGGAGAAAAGGGATTATTTTAATAATAAGAATGTAAAGAATTATTTATTAACTCCGGATATGGATCTTATCTTACCTTCAAATACTGTGGTGACAAGATTTTTCAATATTAAAAGAGAACTCTTAGATGAAGGTCATGTTAATGGAAATCCAGTTAAATATAGAGAAAAAGTTGCAGTATCAAATTCTAATAATACAAGTAAAAATAGTCCAAATAATGTAAGCAAAGAAAGTAGTAATTGCATTGTCGATTTGTTAAGACAATTTGATGCATGGTCTCAAGGAAACAGTGATCCTTCTCATTCAGCGCCTGATGCTGCAGGAGGTGTAATACAGTTAGGGGCAACCGGGGCTGGTATTACTGGAGGCTTTTTTATTGGGATGTCTAGAACTGATGGATTTAATTCAGGAGTATATGCTGGCGGGGGATTAAACTTGATAGACTGGTCTGTAAATGCGACAGTCCAATCTGCATCAGGGGATTTCACATGGGAAAATTATAAAAGTTTTGGAACGAATTACAATATTGGATTTGGTCCAGTTAGTTATGCATTTTCAAGGGGTAATTTACTTTTAAGCTCAAAGACGTCTACCTTTCAAATGCATGGTATAAGTTTTGGAGTATCAACATTGCCAATAATTAAAGCCTTTAATAAAAATCCTATGAAAATGGTGCAATTCAAAGCTGCAAGTGTAAAAGCACCCAATTTCAATTCTGCTTTTAGTCAGACTTTCACTTATAACTTTTTTTAAATGAAAATTAAATTTTTTAAAGTTGTTATTAGGATTTTGATACCTTTAATTATGTTGCAATTAGTTTCATTAGAGTATCGATTTTTTTATAATTTAAATATAAATTGTGGAAGAGTTTCAAGGATAGTAAAAGTTTCAGAAATGAAAGGGCAACCGGCAATTATTGTGAAAGGTTCTAAGGAATATTATACCATATATGAATATTTTTTGATTTTGCCTACTATAAAAGATATTGAAGTTGGGGATTATATTATTAAACCTAAGCATTGTTTCGATTTTCTTTTAATTAAGTCTAATGGGGAGAAGTTGATAATTAAAGGAGATATAATTTATTGGGTTGCAACTTATTTGTATTTTATGCCTCCAATGTGCACGGAACAAGAATTGTATAAATTAAAATGCAAATAAGAGTTATAATTTTGGGATTAGTTATTTTTGGTTTTTTTGTCAGAATACAATCACAAACTACCATCCCGTCCAACACCGCCCTTCACGGCACACTTTCTAAAACTTCCTCCCCCTATTATGTCAAAGGCAACATTTATGTCCCTAAAGACTCAACGTTAATTATTGAAGCTGGAGTGCAAATACGTTTCGATGGAAAGTATCAAATGTCTGTTTATGGTAAAATTAAGGCATTGGGAGCAGAAGGAGATACCATTAGGTTTTATCCCTTAGATACCAATAATAGATGGAAGGGAATTCGGTTTTATGGTCAAGGTAAAATAAGCGATAGTGCAATATTTAAATATTGTAAGTTTGAAGGAGCAGGTCCAAAAGTTACTTACTTTGAGTCCTGTTTGTATTTAACCCAAGGCCATTTTAGAGTCAACCATTGTTTTTTTACAAATAACAATGGTGTAATTTTTTCAAATTCTTTGAGAGCAGATTCGGTTTTAAGTCTAATTGTAAAAGATTGCTATTTCTTTAGGAATAAGAATATCAATAAAAACCCTAGTGTTTTATATGGTGTGGGCGGTACAATGGGTATATCAAAAGGAAAAGTAATCAATTGTAAATTTGTAGAGAATGTTTCCCGAAATCCGTTATACGGTCAAGATGAATATGAAGTTAATGGTTTTGGTTCAGGTGGGACGCTTATTTTATTTGACGTAAATCAACCAAATTCAAGTGCAGAAATAAATTCATGTACTTTTTTAAGGAATTCTTGTGGATTGCAAGGTGCTGGTATAGGCATTGGTTATTTGAAGTCTTCGAAGTTGCTTATCAAAAATTGTGAATTCAAAGAAAACAATACTGGTCGTTATGGAGCTGTTACGTTTTTAGGTAATAACAATTCCATAAAAGGCTATCTAAAAATAACCATTGACTCGTGTAGTTTTATAGGAAATACTGCGGCAAATACCACAACAGGCCCAGGTGATGCAGCTGCTTTATGTGTTGCAGCTTTTGCTTCTTATGATTCATTGATAGTTAAGAATTGTGTATTTAGTAAAAATGTGTCTTTTTTTAATTGTTTAATCTTTGGAAATCAAAATGAGAAGAATTTGTTTCTTATTAACAATACATTTAAGAACAATTACTCAGGATGTGTTAATTCAAGGGTAAACAGTCAATTGTATTCCATTGGAAATAAGTATTACAATAATTTATGGGGTAATTATATAGTCGTTAAAAGCGTTGATAATCAATTCTATTCTATTAATGACTTGTATGCTTTCAACGGTTTTAATACAGACACATTAAAGTTAGCGCAAATTTGGAAAAAGAAATATGATGGTTTGAATTTTATGAAAGCAGAGCCAGGTTCTGCAAATGATGCTACTGTAGGTTCGGTATACAGAAACTGTATATTTTGGAGTAATAGATTTTATGGTGGCAAATTAAACCATTTAGTCAGTTATGGCACAAAGTTTCAAGAAGTGAGCAATTGTATTTTTGAAGGTCATGTCGATTCAACAGTGACGGTTTCTTGCGACACTTGTCACTACCCATACAAATACAATATCAAAAACAGAAGTAATCTATACTACAATGACCCCGTTTTTGTAAAACCACCTTCAGATTTTGGTCCAGATGCCAATACAGATAGTGTTGATTTTCGTTTGGTGAATTCATGCACCCAATTGTCTCCTGCTTACAATACAGGTATAAATTCTGCCATTGCAGATTGGGCGAATTATACTGATTTTGATGGCAAACCAAGAATCAATTGCGACACCATAGATATTGGACCTTATGAAATACCAAGTCAATTCCACCGAATTAATATCTTAAAAGAACCAAGAGACAGCAGTTATTGTGACAACGAAATGTCAATTTCATTAGTAACTACATGTAATCCCAATCCTGCTTTTACTTGGCAAAAAATGCAAGGAAGCGCATGGTCGACAGTTGCAAATAGCCAATCGTCAACCTACAATTCCAACACTCTGCAATCGGGCACTTACAGAGCCATTTATACCCAAACCAATTGTCAAATAGCAGACACCTCTTTGCCATTTAATATCGTTTTGAAACCTTCTCCAAAACCATATTTGGGTAGAGATACAACAATAGAACAAAAGGTAAGTTTGCTATTAAATGCAGGAAACTTTAGCACGTATTTATGGCAAGATAACTCCAATGCTCAAACATATTCAGTAAGTGGTAATAAGCAAGGGATTAGCAAAAAGACATATTGGGTTCAAGTAGGTTCTAATAATGGCTGCTGGGGAAGAGACAGCATCAATATAACAGTGACATGGAACAGCGCTGTTCAATCACTTTATAAACTAGGTTGGAATATTTACCCTAATCCAACAAGGGACATTATTAACATTACAAACGCCGATAATCAAGCGTATAAATGGACAATTTACAATGCTATGGGGCAATTGTTGTTCCATGGTAATGAATCTAATGTTATAGATCTTTCAACAGTGCCACAGGGTGTTTATTTGATACGCATACAATCTGATGGAATCGATGAGACCATACAAGTAAGTAAGTTGGAATAAATCTGATCTAAACTAAAAGCCTTTTAAAACTACTGAAACTATTACTAATTATATCATTACTCTTAAGTTTTAGCGTAAATGCTCAAAATTTCAACAGGTCTTTTTACAAAGATTCTCTAAAGATTGATTTAGTAGATTCGAGTAAAAAGGCATTTGTAAATCGCATAGACACCAATATTGGCATTGGAAATGTAATAATAAGTTCTAAAATTGAGTCAGAAAAAACAAAATATAAAAGAAGTTCAAATCAGAAGATTGAAGGTGTAAAAAGTTCAATAAACAGCATTCCCAAAAGAGCGCTAACTACAATTCAAAATAAGCAAAAGTCTTATTTTGAAAGATTCAAATCCAAACTCCCACCCAAAGAGAACCTCTTTAAATTCTCATTGCAATTGCGTTCTGAGTCTTTTGCAACCAATGCTCAAAATCCAATGCAAAGAAATGAGTTGATGTATAGTCGATTGTATGTTAGTCCGAAGTTTACATTACTGGGACTGCCATTTACATCAAATTTATTTTATACTACTGAATCTAATAATACCTATAAGAATAACTATTTTGCATTTAGGCTAGATGTCAATAGTCTCAGACAATCGGCTGCAGAGCAAATGCAAAAAGAAATTGATGAAATAAACAAATTAGACAGATTACGTCAATTAGATATCAATGCTAAATCGATCGAGTCAGATAAAGTCAATCAGCAATTAGAATTGCTTAAAAAACAAGTCCCTGATTACGACAATTGGCAGCAAACTTTAAAGCAAGAGGTTGAAAGAAAGGTTAACGAGAAACTAGAAGGTGAGAATAAGGCTTTAGAGGAAAAACTCAAAACCGCATCAGAAAATGAGAAAGAAAAATTGATGCAGGCATATGAGCAAAAGAAAGACTCTATGCTTTTGTCTATTAAGAGTTCAATAAATGACTCTATAAGCACCATAAGGGCAAGATCTGGAGAGAATGTAGACACTGCCAAGTTGAATAAATTGTTGGCATTAGAAAAGCAATATGAGTCACTACAAAAGCAAAAAGAAAAACTTGAACTTCTACGAAAAGCTGATACGACTGGTATGGCTTCTAAAATTGCTGGAATACGAAATCCTAAAAAAATAAGAGACCAAATGAAGTCTGGAATGCCAAATCAAGGTCTTTTGAAAAGTGTCTTGGCTGTTGATAGACTTGGAATTGGTTTGACTGGTGCTATGTATACAGATTTTACATTATGTAATATGTCTTTGAAAGGAGTTGATATTGGAGTCAGTAAGAAAAAGTACTTCTGGGATGTAACAATTGGAAAAACATCTAAGCAATTCATAGTGCCTTTTTCTACAAGTAAAATAGTATATAACCGACCTACAGGAGCACTCCGATTTGGAATAGGTTCCAGGAGTTCAGATTTTGTAGCACTCACTTATTTTTCGGCATTTGATTTAAATACAATTGATTCATTCTCACCAAATGTAAACAATTCGGTATTGAGCATTGGGGGTAAACTTAGTTTATTAAAAGGAATGACTGTTGAAGGAGAGTGGGCGCAAAGTCAATATAAAGAACATTATCACTACAAGGTTATTGCCACAAATACGTCAAACAATATATCAGCGAATGGCACCATGTCCTATCAATTAAAGGCCGTTCAACAGTCTGGTAAAAATACAAAGTTTGAAATACAAACACGCCAAGTTGGCGCAGCGTTTAGAACAATAGGTAACCCGTTTTTAAGAAGAAACTTTAGAGAACTTGAGACAAAAGTTGAGCAATTGTTTTTTAAGCAGAAAATTAAATTTTCAGCAAGTTACAAAGAAATGCGAGACAACCTTAATGAGTTAAATGTTACTACCAATAGGATAAAGGGCTATGGGCTGAAAATAAACACCTCTTTTGATAAATACCCAAACTTGATGCTAAGTTATAGTCCCTACATCCAAGGGAACAACCACCCAGACAGTTTATACAGGACCAACAATCAATTTTCTATAACTACGGCAACAATAAACTATAAAAAGCGGTATAAAATTTACAATTGGGTTGGATTGGTCAACTACACAAAATCAACCATGGAAATTGGAGAAAAAGGGCAAGTAGCCTATAAAAACATTAGTACAACCCATTCAATTCAAGTTGGTCAAAGACACAACATGCTCTTGTCTTTTTTTAGAAACATTACTGCCCCATTTGTCGATTCTTTAAATTCAAATTCAGTTCAAATAAGTTATAATTATCTTGCTAAAAAAGGTTTATCAATTGGCCTGCAAACCGATTATTTAAAATACAAGAACAATGCATATAAGCAAGGTGTTGGCTTAGTCGCAACATCTGCAATTTTAAAGAATCTTTCAGTTTCTGGAATTATACGGTACGACAAAATCGATGGATTGTGGAAATTAGAAAATAAAGATGTGTATACAGGGAAAATGGTTTTGGTGTGGAGGTGGTAAGTTTTGTTGATTTTAACTTATAAACAAAGTTTTTTAGTACATTTTAATTTTCTAAATTGTAATCTTAATCATGTTTAAAAGAAATCAAAAAACCAAGTCTAATAAATTAGTTGAATCAAAAGAGTTTAAGGTTGAAAACGGAATGGCATATGAAGTTGACTTCTTGAAATTGGTATTGCAAGAGGCAAAAGCACATCTGTCTGAAACTAATTTGCTCTATGATTTAAATAAGAAACGAATAAACACAATTTATCAAATCTTAATACCTTCAATAGCTGGATTAATTTATTTAATAAAAGACGAAAAATCATCATTGATAATGATATTTTTGGATGTCACATTACTCTTGTCCTTGGGGCTTTTAATTTGGAACACTATTATAAATAATTTTAGAGAAGCTTCTATTCAGGGATTTCAGCCAAACAAAATACCTTGGTCAAAGTATGACCAATTGTCAAAAATTGAACAAGAAAAGAGAGTTTTGTTGGACACAATTGAATTATATCAAATAAAATTAAATAGAAATTTTAATGCACACGAAGAACTTACGCCAAAAATAGCCTTAATTACAGCTACTTTCTTGAAGATTTATGTTATTCAAATTTTGTTTTTTATAGTTCTAAAATGGCTCATTTAATCCTTTTTTGGTAAATCAATTCCATTTCCTTTAAACACTACCGTGTCTCCAATTCCAGGAACCTCACCTCTGATTTTTTCTATTGTTTCATTTAGTTTTGGATTAGTATCTCTATTTGGATTGTTTGAAGGCGTTATTTTAGGTTCTTTTGGCGTCTCGTTTGAATTGATTTTGTTTTTTGGCATAATATCAGTTTGTTTTTTTATTAAGATTGTATTTTTTACTTGCAAACGCTGCAATTTCCGCCATCTTTACTGCAATTCTTGCAATAGTTACAGGTTGAGCAGGCAGTACAGTTCTTTCCACCGCTGCAAGTACCATCATTCATTTTGAAGTAAACTATAATACTAGAAATGACGAGAATAGTAGAAACTACGAAGAAGATAATTTTTGATTTCATGAGTTAAGATTTCATGAGTCAAATATAAATAAAATGATAATAAGTTTAAGAAAATAGTACTTTTAATCAGTTTTTTACTGTTTTACTATTGACTTATTTTGAGTCTTTATTATATTTGTGATATATGAGTAATGCTATGAAATTCGAAAACATTGTCTCCCGTTATTTTGGGCATGACGACCTTTCCGTTTACCATTCTAATGAATGGAGGAATCCTGTTTCTGTAAATAAAATATTATACAGTATCCTTTATAGAGAATGTTATTGCTTTAAGGATAAGTATCCTCAAGAAACCAAGTCCCAAATGGAGGGTTTAATGGAAGAATTATTAGTTGACCTTCCTTCAATTGATACAACAAATATGTCTTTATATATTAGAGTTATAGAATATTTAGAAGCCTTGTAATTGTAAAACATAAGCCAAACTATGGAAGTTCAGAATTTCTCTAAATTTGCTTTACGATCAAATGTTTTAAGTAAGGAAACTTACCTTGGACAAACTGTGATTTACGAAGATCATAGAACAATTCTCACCGTATTGTATTCTTTCAAGAAGGAATTAAATTTAAAATTTCCAATTGATATCGTTATGTTTGATAAACATGATGATTTTATGAATCCCAGTCCTGAAGCATTGCAGAAAATCACTAAATTTCATAAGAAACCTTCGCTTGAGAAGCTATTTTCTATAGTGGAATTTGATTTAAGTGGAAATGATGATGATTGGGTGAAGGCAGGAATGGAATTGGGTTTGATTGGCAATGTGTTTTTATTTAACGCAGAAGTCAGTCAAATTGATTTTATGAAAGAGTATTTAACCCAAAATTTTGGTTTAAAGAAAGTGTATAATCTTGGTCCTGTATGGGAAGTCCTTGATGAAAGGGGGGATTTGTCAGATGTTTTTAGAAAAGATAATTTGGAAAGTTTTTGGAATGATTTTGGTTGGGTTTATAAAGATGGAAAATTTGATTTTAAGGAAGATCGAAATCCATTCATTCTGGATATAGATTTAGATTGTTTTTCTTGTTATATTTATGGTGATACAGTTGCTATTCCTTCCCAAATATTGGAGCAAAAATTGCATGAATCAAAATCAAATACTCGTCATGCTTATTATGATTCTGTGTCATTTATGAAAAAAATAGCAAAAGATAGTTGTGTTAATACAATATGCTTTGAAAGCGTTTATTGTGGAGGGATTCGACATGCACATCAGATTTTTAATAACATTGATGAGCTTATCTTTGATTCGCAATTAGGAAGCTAAGGTTATTTCGGACTATTCAAGATGTTAATTTTATTTTAAAGTTAAAAGCTATATTGATTGGCTCACCTAACGGGAAGGGTGCTGATAAGAAATTATACGGTGTTGAATATGATTTAAGGAATTTTAGGAATTTTCTAACGTCTAGTTGTGGTGGTGAATGGCATAATAACGAGATTGTTGAATTAGACAATCCAAGTTCTGATGAGGTGTTTAGACATTTGGAATTTCACGATAGTGATTACAGGATAGTTTATTTCTCTGGCCATGGATATACATCTGTTAATTATGATAGGATGATTAGGCTGAAAGATCGGGATATTAAAGACACAGACCTAATATCTAATAGATGTAATAGAACATTAATCATAATAGATGCCTGTAGAAATTTTGTGCCAACACTAGAAGGTTTGCCAGGTGAAATTTTATTTCCAAGTGTAGATGCTTTTGATGGACCCATATATAGAGAAAAACTAGAATTGGCTATAGGTCAATCAAAAGAAGGGTGTAAAATTATACATGCAAGCAAAATGGGTGAATATTCTTTTGACACAAGTATAGGTGCAGTTTTTACAAGTGGACTTTTGAATTCTATGCGAGCACTTTGCAATAAGTTTGGAGATGATAGTGCTGTTACTATTGAAGAGGCACTTATACTGACTAGACATCGAATTGATAATCAAAGGCCAGAATTAGTTGAATGTAGTGGCAACCTAAGTATTCCTTTTGCATTCAAAGTTAATTATCCAATTGATGATTATGAAATTGCTCTAAAGCAAAGAGTGAACATTAAACGCAGAAGATCAACTAGCATTCAAAAAAAGAAACTTTCTATTGAGGCGAAGCTATTATTGGCTACAGTGTTATTAATTACATTTTCTAATTGGAAAGATGAAAATGATTCAAAGTAATTGTTTCCATAAAAAATGCTTTTCATTTATATATCTGATGTTATAAATTATACTTAAATGCAACTTTCAATATTCTAATCTTGTACGATTGTACAACATAGAAAACTTGCTATCATTGCACAAACATACAATTGTTGATTTTTCTTTAGTGAATTAGGAGATATACATGATCTAAGTAAATAAGTTTTTTATATGACTTCAATTTTTGAAAGTATTTCACAAAATTCATTTACCAACTTTCTAAATTGTCGTTTTTCAGTTTTTAATTCTTTGTGAAGTTTAATTACAATGTCCACACTAAGCGTACGGATTTCCTTTGAAATTAGCCTTTCCATCATCAAATTTGTGTATATCTCATGATTATCATCGTCAAAAAGTAACTCGTTACAATTACCACCCCAGTCAAAGTAAATAATAGCCGCTTAACTATCAGGGTTGTCAGTGAGCTTGGCATTTTTTTTCTTTTATTTTCTGTGTCAGTGAAGTAGAACATATAACCGTTAGCTAATTCTTGTGGAATTTTTAAAAACCATGGCTGGAGTTCTGTCTGTCGATAGATTAAATTTCAATCTCTCGTAGTATAAATTCATGTTTTTCCTTTCCTGTCGCAGCGTTAAAAATTATTGTTTTCAATATTGTTCCTTTACAAAAGTCGCCAACGTGAAGTTGCTTTATTTGTTCAATTAACTCATTTGGAAATATTCCGTAAAATCTTTCTTTGTCAGTGGATAATATTTCAAAACGTCCTTTTAAGCTAAGCGTTATTATTTCTCCTTCAAAACTAATTTCTTCTGGTTCTGAAAGTTTAATACTGTTAAGAGTGTTGTAAAGTGAAAGGATTTTTTCTTTTGTTCCATCCCATTTTTTTATAGTTTCGTTTGGAGTGTGCCAAGTTAAATCTAATTCTAAATCATCTTTCGTTAATTCCTCGAAAAAATCTGAGTAATACTTAATACTTCTTGAACCAACAATGGAAATGTTTTCAATTATTTGTTCGGGGCTTTGAGAATTTAACAAATCAAAAACATTGTCAAGTGAATTTTGAATTACGCTATTTCCAAATAGGTCTGGCGAAGTTTTAGCAGATAAATAGAAGATAGTTGAACCTCTTCCAAGTCCTTCTAGTCTTAAATCAATTGTTTCATTAATTATATTATCTATCTTAACTCCGCCCTTGTTGCCAAATTGAAAATACTTTGAAGTATTGAATACAGCGTTAGAAAATGAATTTGTAAGACCACCAACTAGGGATAATGGAAATGTTCCAAATTTTGCTATTTTACCTTTGAAACGCAGTTGTACAATTTCTTTTACCCTCTTTAAATTCTCTTGATATAATTGATTTTGTAAATCGTCTATTTGACTTCTCAAATTATCAATGGTTATTTTTAAAGAAAAATTCTGAGGATCTTTAGTTAAAGCAATACTATACTCTTCAACTACAGTTGATAGTTGGGATATATTATCTGTTATTTTTTTAATTGATGCCATAGTATAATCTTGGAATTCCTTTTGGCTGTTCATTTCTTGAAAATCCAAACCAGCCTCGCCAATAGCTTCGGTTGTTTATATCATTTGATTGCAACAACAAGACGTCAATCGAATATCGGATTTTAGATAATTCTCTGTCAAAAAGCTCCTGCAGTAACGGTCTTTTTTCTAAAGGTAAATTATTTACTTCTTCAACATCAAATACAATCAGAATATCCATATCTCCTGGTTCAGGTTTTTTTGTTGAATAAGAACCATCAAGCCAAATTTCTGCTTTTAATCCTAATTCAGAAAATTTCTCGATATAAGCCCTAAATCTATCCGTTAAATATTTCCGTCTTTCTGTATCTTCAAATGGTGTTACAAATATTTCATCAAGACTATCAAATGTGATGTCATGAAAGCCACCAGGGTATAATGGGTCAAACTCCATAATTACTATTTGTGAATTTCCATTTTATAATCTTTTACATTACGATTTTCAGCATCAAACCCAACACCAACTAGAATAATTTCCTTTCTTTCAATGATAAACTTTTCATAATATTTTTTATCTTTTATCTGATTTAAAGCTTCGTCACTTGTACCTAGTTTAAACTCAAAAATGTATATAATATTGGAGAACCTAATAACGGCATCAATTCTTCCAATGTTAGTTGTTTCTTCTGGTAAAATGTCAAAACCAAGTAGCTTTAATATTAAATGAATGTTTGAATGCAAATAGCCTTCCTGTGTTTTAGAAATTGCATATGAAACAGAGGCAAGTATGCTGTTCATATCTCTAATAAAACTATCTAGGTCTTTGATAATTAATGAATGTCTAAGTTCTTGGTAAGGAATATTTATATCCTCTGTATCGTATATCATTAATAAATAATCTACCATTTCAACTAACTCAGTCTTGATGGATTGTATTTCGTGAATAATATATGATGTGTTGTCTCCAGATTTATTTATATCTAATAATTTTTGATTTTCATTTAAATAGTCTTTAAACCATTTCATGTATTCAATAAGTTTTTCAGGATTTGCATAAACTTGTGGAACTAGTTTTCCAACATAAATTTTCTCCTCAATATTTCCCATTATACTGATTAGAAAATCCATTAAACTTGAACCATTTTTTAACTGATACATCACAACACGTCTATGTTGATGCTCTGATTGGTAAAACAATCTGTAGTCCGAATACCTTGTCGAAAAGAATTCTTGAATGTAGCGTTCTATCTTTAATACTTTATTCATTGTTGATGCTTTGTTGTCTTGTTACACTTGAGGCTAACGGTTTGAAGCTACCCGAAGGGCGGGACTTTTACCACAAAACTGTCTTTGGAACTCGAAACCCCGCCTTTTGGGGTAGGTGCTGTTTTAGGGCGTATTTCTTTCTGTTTTCATAAGTTCATCTTGGCATAAAGTCCAGTCACGAAGTTGTTTTTTTCCACCGTTTGCTGGGTGTCTAATGTATGAAAATGGTAAACTAATTTTTTCTAATTGTGATTCTGGTTTCCGTCCTAATGCTATAATTTTTTTAATGTCAAATATTTGTAAAAGGTCATCTAAAAAACTTTTTCCTTCTTCCAATTCTTTTGTTGTCGGAGTTCGGTTTGTTTTTGTGTCGCTTACTGAGTGTGGGTGAAATGGAAAAATATTCCAAATTAATGGCTTTTCATTAAGTTTGGATATTTTAGTCCAAACAATTGTCGCTGATATTTCACTCTCAAGTTTGTCTTTTTCATTTATAAACTGAATTGGTTCATTTTTAAAAAACTCATTTTGTGATAATACTCTTTCGCTTGTAAATGCTATATCTGATAGTCTGCAACCTTTATATCCAGGTGCTTCTCCAAGAATTAAAAAATTTGGATTTACAAGTTTCATTTTGTTCAAATAGAATTTCAAGTTGTTTCTCCTTATTTCACTTTCACGACTGTCTCCAAAGTATAAATTGGTCGTGTTGTCCGTTTTTTGAACAAGTGAAAGTCTTGATATGAAATTGTCTATTTCTGTCATTTGTGTGAGGTTTTAATCTATTCCTTGTTGTCTCCAAATGTTCTTTATTTCTTGTTCAAAAGGTCTTTTAAATTTGTATGCAATGTGGAAACCATCATTGCCTCTCTCAAACTCGTCTTTATATAAATTAATACCTCTAAGCGTGTATAAATGTTCTTTAAAAGTACCGTCATCATTTAGTTCGTAGTTCTCAACCCCATAAATTGT
Organism: Bacteroidota bacterium; assembly: GCA_947451105.1. GTDB lineage: Bacteria > Bacteroidota > Bacteroidia > NS11-12g > UBA955 > JABMMZ01. The sequence continues at coordinate 19,666 of CANFXY010000016.1, forward strand.
AAAATTGTTAATTACAAACTCACCATACTGGAGTCCGCCACCAACTGTTGCGACTCTTCCGTCATTTATAACTTGTCTTATGATATGAAGTGGCGAAAGATTTATGTTTTGAGTGTGAATATTGTTTGCTTCGGTTTTCCCTCTTCCGAAAAATTCTATCCCGTTTGCAATTAATATTTCTTCGTGAAATGGTCTAATTGGATATGTTGAAGTGTCGCAAGAAAATTTATAAATTCTGACTTTATTTTGAATTGGGCAGTATCCTGCAAGAATTAATTCGCAAATACCGTTTGCTTGGATAATATCGCCAAGGTCTAATGTCGTTTTTTTGAATACTTTAAAAACTAAGCCTGCAATACCTTCCATTGAAAGGTCAGTATATCCGGGTAGATACTGCAAATGTTGAAGTATTTCATAAACAGATTCTTTTACAGTATAAGCGTTTATCGCACTTCCAACTACTGCAAGTCCCAATTTGTAATCGTAGTCAAGATTTGTAATGTTTGTTTCGGAACTTGTCGGTGAATAAATCTTCACTGGAACAGAAAAGACTTTAATTCCGTAATCAAAATGTACTGCTGTCCCAAAACTTATTCTTGAGTCAGATGATAAAGAAATATGATTGTTAAGTCGATGTGCGATTACTAATGTCATTGTCGTGTCGTTTTAAAATGCCCTATAACTTACTTATATATCTTACTCCCTGCTCCTTATCATGCCCTAACCGGCGTCACAAGGATTAAAAAGTTTAGTTTATTAAAAGTTGGAAATTAGTTTTAGCTGTTTGTTGCTTAGTTTTAATCGTTTCTCTCGCAATTAAAAACACTTTTTAAACTTCACCAAATTTAATTGTAAAATTATATGCTACAAATAAGTGACTTGAAACAAAATATTAATATATGAGTTTATGTTTAGTGATCTTTTGCCATAAGTGTATACTGCAATTTGCGCTTTTTTTTAAATCAAATTATCGTCAAAGGGTTTGCTGTTGAAAAATGTAATTTACAAATTGGAGATAAAAACATCCAAGAGATTCTTATCTTCTCATTAGGCCTTTAGTAATTGTAACATTGTACTCTTGTGCAATATAAAAACAAAACATGTTTGCACAAACATACAAGAAAACGCTTTTGATTAATAGAATAGTGTATCTGATGAACTTAATAAAAGTGAGTCTTAACTAATCCTTTTTGATTTAATCTATAAAGATTACTCAAGAAAACTAAAGAATTCTCGAGAATTCTCGAAAATCGCTAAAGATTAATTGTATTCTGTTTTTTTAAATCAAGATAAATGCAACTCTTTTATAAGTCGTAATGACTAAAATATTAAAGAATTATTGTTTTGAATCGACAAATAGAAACAAATTAAATCAGCTAGCATCTTTTTATTTAACATGACCTTTTCAGTAATTGCAAATACATGAAATAATAATCAAAAAAAGGTATTTAGTTGCAAAATCCTGTCAAATTGCCGCCCCTGAAATGAATGTTTAATTGATGATTGGTTTTAATAGATTATGAATTAAAACCGCAAATAATATCAAATAGCCCAATCGTTGTGAGTAAAATTAGACTTATTATTCGCTATCATTGTCAAGGTATTGACAGCAAAAGAAAAAGCTCCATGAAAATAGATATTGGATTTCGTTTACATAAGCTCAACTTGCTTAACCCATTCTGATTAAAATCATTAATAAAATCAATAAACTATTCGAGATTAACTGAATGGCTATTATCTTTGTCTCAACATTGGAAAGCATTAGTGGTTGTAAAAAAGAATGATGAATAGTAAGTAAGACTAAAAATACTTCTACCCGTGATTTTTTTCAATAAACAAGTGTTTTGTACCTTGTGTGTACCTTTTGTCTCTGAAAGTATTGGTATATAAGGAAAGTTACTTTCTGTATAGGGAAGTAAGGATCTTTCCCTCCCCAAAATGTCTTCAAAAATCGCTATTAAATCATACATTTTTCTTGGAAATTTGAGGTGAAAATGCGATATTTGTTACACTAGCAAAACGAATATTTTTATGAAGAAAAAGAACGAAAACCGGGAAAATATGTACTCAGCTTTTTATGCGGATTCTTATGCTGAAATAAGTACGTACGATGAATCAAAAATTGAAATGTTTCAGAAGATTCAAAAAGACTTGGGTATAGATGAAATTCCAGAAGGTGTAAGCAATTACATGGCATATTTTCTTGACCATATTTATGAAAATGATACTGCAGATGTTCTAGTTCGCATGATGAATGTTGGAGACGACGGGTATGGTTTCGACTATGATATAGATGTGTTCTTTACAGAGTTTGAAGAAGGCGATTGGTTTGATGACAATGAAGAACATGAGATTATGGAGGAAACCTATGGCGAAGAAGGGTATAATCTATACCAAATTGTCACCAAAAACTTCCAACACAATTTTAGAGATATGGCACCTTTTAGCAATGGACTGAGTTATGATTGCTCTGAGTCGATAGAATAATTTCTTAAACTCTATTTTGCATTTTTGGTTTCACTTTAGAAGCAAAATCATAAGTTTCTAATATAAAAGTGTTTAGGTTTTTAGCCCCAAATGCTTATTACTACTATTTCTAATTTAAGGTATTGTTTTTTAATGGTTTGGCATGCTTATTTGCTTCCCTGGCAAGGATTTAGTTTATATTTTAATAATGTTCTATTGACATAAAAAATATATAAATGTTCAAGAGAAATTATTCAAACTTCATGGTTTAGTGGGTAAAAAATATATTTAGATTGATAGTTTTGTTTTTGGCGCATAAAATAAAATTAACAAATCACGTATGAAAAAAATCTACTTATTGTTTTTTCTTTTCATTGGAATGCTTGGTTCTGCAATGGCCCAAGGATCGCCAGTGACGGGGAAAATCACACAATCGTCGGATGGAAAGCTCTTAAATGGAGTTAACGTCCAAGTAAAAGGCAGCGAGAACAAAGTTCTCAGCGATGTCAATGGAACTTTTTCCATTCAATGCAATCAAAATGACACGTTGGTGTTTAGTCTATCAGGATTAAAAACCGCAGAAGTTGCAGTGAATGGTCAAACCACTCTTACTGTTGTCTTGGATGAAGAATCTGCAACCTACAAACAGCACGTTGTTACCGGTTTTGGTATTAAACGTAGCAAAGCAGAGTTGGGTTACTCATCTCAAAAAGTTTCAGCTTCAGAAATTACCACTACAAGAAGCAACAATGCGCTTAGTGCGTTAAGTGGTAAAGTTGCTGGGCTGGACATTAAAACCAACAACCAAATGGGTGGTAGTACAAACATTGTATTGCGTGGTTTTAAATCTTTGGCGGGAAACAACCAAGCTTTAATTGTAATTGATGGTGTGCCTTTTGACAACTCAAACACCAACAGCTCTGGTCAAGCAACAGCCCGTGGTGGTTACGATTTTGGTAACGCTGCAGCAGATATCAACCCAGACGATATTGCTTCAATTAACGTATTGAAAGGTGCAGCAGCAACTGCTTTGTATGGTTCAAGGGCTTCAAACGGTGTTATATTAATTGAAACAAAAAAAGGCCGCAGAGGTGTTAATGTTACAGTTAACATGGGCGGATCATACGGTGTTATTGATAAAACAACCATGCCTCAATACCAAAATCAATATGGTGCTGGTTATGGCCCATTTTATGGTGACACTTTGGGTGGATATTACACCGAAGATGATATCGATGGTGATGGTAAAAAAGATGTAATTGTAAACACCACTGAGGATGCGTCTTTCGGTGGAAAGTTTGATCCAAATCTTAAGGTTTTCGATTGGAAATCTTTAGACCCAACAGATAAAGAACATTACATGAAAGCTACCAGCTGGGTTGCTGCTCAAAACACCCCAGCCTATTTCTTGCGCAACCCAAGTGCAGGAAGTAAGAGTTTCTCAATTTATGGTGGTAACGATAAATCAACTTACAAATTAGGTTTTGCAAGAAATACCGAACAAGGTATGTTGCCAAACAGCAGTTTGTTCAAAAACATACTGAACTTTGGTGTAACCAATCAACTTACAAGTAAATTATTTGCAGGGATAACAGCCAACATTTCATTCAATGGTGCAACTGGCCGTTATGGAACTGGTTATGATGCAAAAAATCCAATGGGCAATTTCAGACAATGGTGGCAAACCAACGTTGATATGAAAGAATTGGAAGATGCGTACAAGAGAAATACAGAACGCAATACCACATGGAACTGGGCTGATTACACCAATGTTGGTGCTGGTCCAATTTACTGGGACAACCCTTATTTTGTTCGTAACAAGAGTTATGAGAATGACGAACGTACCCGTTTCTTTGGAAATACTTTCTTAACCTACCAAGCTAAAAAATGGATGACCATTACCGGTCGTGTATCTATGGATGGTTACAACGAAATGCAAGAAGAGCGTATCGCTGTGGGATCTATCGATGTGTCTGAATACTCTCGATACAACCGCAATTATAGAGAATTTAACTACGACTTATTTGCTGAATACAACAAAGAAATCAGCAAAAACTTTAAAATTACTGGGGTTTCTGGTATCAATATCCGCAAACAAACCATTACTTCTATTTTCGCTCAAACCAATGGCGGTTTAAATGTGCCTAATCTATACAGCTTAACAAACACAGTTAACCCACTTGAAGCGCCATCTGAGTCATATTCTGCTAAACAAGTTAATGGTGTTTATACCAACGTTAATTTAGGGTACAAAAACTTCTTGTTTGTTGATTTGACTGGACGTAATGATGTGTCTAGCACTTTGTCTAAAGGCAGCAATTCATACTTCTATCCTTCAATTTCAGGTAGCTATATTTTTGCCGACCACTTGAAAAAACTAATTGGTAGCAGCATGAAATGGTTAAGCTACAGTAAGTTGAGAGCCAATTATGCTCAAGTAGGTTCTGATGCTCCTTACGGTTCAACCAGAAACTATTACGCTGCAGGAACTGGATTCAATGGAAATGCAATTTACAGTGTTTCAAGTGTAATGAATTCTGCAGGTCTACAACCTGAAAGAACTAAGAGCAGAGAAATTGGTATTGAGGTTTCAATGTTAAAAAACAGAGTAGGTTTTGATATCAACAACTACCACGCTGTGACAGTTGATCAAATCATACCAGTTGATATTTCACGCGCTACGGGATACTCTCAAAAATACATCAATGCTGGTGCAATTTTAAACCGTGGTATTGAAATGACTTTGTATTTAAATCCAATCCGCAACAAGAACTTTAATTGGGATATCAACTTTAACTGGGCGCGCAACCGCAACCAAGTTTTAGAATTACCAGATATTGAAAACATTACTTTGGCTAGTTTACAAGGTGGTGTTTCAGTTAACGCAACAGTTGGTCAAGCCTATGGAACAATTAAAGGAAAGGACTTTATCTACGATGATAAAGGAAACCGCATGATTGACACCAACACAGGTTACTGGATGGTTACTTCAACATCAAACAATGTAATTGGAAATATCAATCCAAAATGGATAGGCGGTATGCGCAACTCTTTCAAATATAAAAACATGTCATTCAGTTTCTTGATCGACATGAAAAAAGGTGGAAGCGTATTCTCATTAGACCAATTCTATGGATACCAAACAGGTATTTACGATTACTCAGTAGGTAAAAACGATTTGGGCAACGACAAACGTTTAGATGTTTCTGAAGGTGGTGGTATTATTTTAGATGGTGTTAAGCCTGATGGAAGCAAAAATGATATCCGCGTGAACTATGATTATTTCTTAGGCAATGCAATGGCTCCTTCATATTTCGTTTACAATGCTGGCTATGTGAAATTACGTGAATTGACCTTTGGTTATTCAGTGCCTCAAAAACACCTTGCTAAATTCAAAACAATCAAAGGTATTGATGTTTCATTGTTTGGTCGTAACCTATGGATCATTAAAAAATATGTACCATACTCTGATCCTGAAGATGGCATGAGTAGCGGTAATATTCAAGGTTACCAAACGGGCGCATATCCTAACACCAAAATGTATGGCTTTAACGTTCGTTTTAATTTCTAATCCGTTTAAAAAATCATTAATATGAAAAAGATACTAATTGTAATATTTACTATAACCCTCTTAGTTGGATGTAAAAAATTTGAGGAGTTAAATACCAATCCAAAGTTGGCAACCGAGGTGCCAGCAAAATTCTTAGTGAGTTCAGCTCAAAAGAATCTAGTTGATGTGATGACATCATCGAATGTAAACACCAATATTTTCAGATTGTGGAGCCAACAATGGACACAAACCACTTATTTTGATGAAAGCCGTTACGACCTAGTTACCCGCGGTATTGCGGCTAATTTCTGGGGTGTGTTGTACAGAGATGTTTTGAGGGATTTAGCTGCTGCAAAAGATGCGGTTAAGAAAGATGCATTAATCACAGACGAAAGTGTAAGAGCATCACAAATTGCCACCATTGAAGTGATGGAAGTGTATACCTGGCATGTACTGGTTAACACCTTTGGCAATATACCATACACAAAAGCATTAGACATTTCAAATCCTACTCCTGCTTACGATGATGCTCAAGCCATATACACCGATTTGTTTAAACGCTTAGATGCTGCAATTACTGCACTTAAAGCAGGTGGCGCGAGTTTTAGTAGTGGTGATTTAATCTACAATGGCGACAACAGCTCATGGGTTAAATTTGCTTCAACTTTACAAATGCGCATGGCTTTGTGCATTGCTGATGCTGATGGAGCGACCGCTAAAGCTAAGTTTGAAGCGGCTGTTGCTGATGCTTTTGCATCTTCAGCTGACAATGCAACATTCAACTACTTGGTTTCTCCTCCAAACACCAACCCAATTTGGGTTGACTTGGTTCAAAGTGGTAGAAAAGATTTCATCGCTTCTCAAACTTTGGTTCAACTATTGGATTCATTAAATGATCCTCGCTTGCCATTGTATATCACCAAAAACGCAAGTGGAAACTACACAGGTGGTGTGAATGGAACTGGTAATTCATACAAGAACAACTCTAAACCTGCTACAACCATTACCGCACCAGATGCAAGCAGCACATTGATAAGCTATACCGATGTAGAGTTTATGTTGGCTGAAGGCGCTGCACGTGGATGGGCTGTTACAGGTACTGCGGCAGACCACTACAATGCTGGTGTTACAGAGTCTATTTTAGAGTGGGGCGGAACTGCAGCGGATGCAGCAACCTACTTGGCTCAATCTACAGTTGATTATGCAAGTGCTGGTTCAGGTGCATCATGGAAAGAAAAAATTGGAAATCAAAAATGGTTGGCACTTTACAACCATGGATTTGATTCGTGGACTGAATGGAGAAGACTTGATTTTCCAGTTCTAAAAGCTGTAACAGGTTTAAGTCTTGCTGATATTCCAACTAGATTTACCTATCCAATTAACGAGCAAACTATTAACAGTAAAAATTATGGTTCAGCTTCTAGCACCATCGGTGGCGACAAGCTAACGACCAAATTGTTTTGGGATAAATTTTAATAGGAATTATATTGAATCAAAAAAGGCTAGCAGAAATGTTAGCCTTTTTTTTGTACTAAGTGGTTTTTGTTTTTTCGAAACAAAAAAGGCATTCAATCGTTACTTAATTCACCTTTACACATTGAAATTCGTAAGGGTAAAAAAAATGCCAAAGCAAGAAATCAATACCGTTTGGTTTAAACGCGATTTACGCCTACTCGACCACGAGCCTCTGCATGCAGCAGAATTAAGTGCGTTGCCGGTCTTGTTGATTTATGTTTTTGAACCAAGCCTAATGTCCTACCACGACAGCAGCCCAAGGCATTGGCGTTTTGTACATGAGTCTCTTGTTGAATTGAACAAACGGTTAGAACCCCATAAGGCACAGATTTATATTTTCCATGGAGAGGTACTAGATGTGTTTTTGTCCATTGAAAAAGAATATACAATTAGAACGGTGTTTTCAAGTGAGGAGTCGGGAAATGGGCTGAGTTTCGAACGCGATAAAAACATGCAAATTCATTTCAAGCAAAATAATATTGAATGGCAAGAGTCGCAAAACAATGGCGTTATTCGGCGTTTAAAATCAAGAAAGCAATGGCCTATGCTTTGGGATACCTACATGAAACAGCCACCTAAAAAAGTCGAATTAGAAACTTTGAAAACGGTGGAGTTGGATCATTTGTTTTATGAAGAAAATAAAGGCTTGCCATTGGATGAAGAGATTCTAACACGGAATAAAAATTTCCAAGAGGGCGGTGAAACTTGGGCATGGAAATACCTGCAAAACTTCATCAAAGAACGCTACTTTAACTACAGCAAGCACATTAGCAAACCAGAATTGAGTCGACGCTCGTGCAGCAGATTGTCGCCGTATTTGAGTTACGGCAACATCAGCATGCGCATGGTTTATCAATACAGCATGCAGCATCTTGAATCGTCGAGCAACAAAAGGGCTTTGCTTAACTTTGCCTCACGCTTGCATTGGCATTGCCATTTTATACAAAAGTTTGAGGACGAGTGCCGTTATGAATTTGAAAACATTAACCGTGCTTTTGATCAGATTGTAAAAACTAAGAATGACACATACATTGAGGCATGGAAGGCTGGAAAAACAGGCGTTCCTATTGTGGATGCCTGTATGCGTTGCTTGCATGAAACAGGGTATATAAACTTTCGTATGCGGGCATTGCTTGTTTCGTTTTTTGTTTTTAACCTATGGCAAGATTGGCGTGAACTGCATTTTTTAGCCCAAATGTTTTTGGATTATGAACCTGGGATACATTACCCTCAACTGCAAATGCAAAGCGGAACCACGGGTGTAAACACCATACGCATTTACAATCCGATTAAAAACTCTGAGGAACACGATCCTGAGGGTATTTTTATAAAAAAGTGGGTGCCTGAATTAAAGGATGTTCCATGCGAATTGATTCATGAACCACATAAGTTAACTTTAATAGAACAAAGTTTGTACAATTGCCACATTGGTGAACAATATCCTTATCCCATTGTTAATGTTGAGGAGACAAGAAAAAAAGCAAGTGACATTGTTTGGTCGTTTAGAAAAAACAAAGAGGTTAAAATTGAAGGAGAACGTATACTTAAAAAACATGTCAGCAACGCCAATGTCTTTAAATCAAGGAAAACGGTAAAACCAAAAAATGAAAACATTTCTTAAAGCCAATTGGCAGAACTTAATTATGGCCAACTATGAGGTTGATCCCATTATACTCCTGCCATATTTGCCAAAGGGCGTTGAATTGGATTATTATGAAGGTAAAACCTATGTTAGTTTGGTTGGTTTTTTATTTAAACACACCCGCATATTCAATGTGCCTATCCCTGTAATGGGAACTTTTGAGGAAATAAATTTGCGCTTTTATGTCTTAAGAAAAGTAGGCAATGTGGTCAAAAGAGGTGTTGTATTTATCAATGAAACTGTGCCTTCCAAAGTTGTTGCACTTGTTGCAAATACACTTTACAAGGAACATTACTCGGTTGTTCCAACTAAGCACAGTTTTCTTTTTGAACCTTCGTTTAAAGAGTTTGTTTATGAATGGAAAGTGAAGGGTGTTTGGAACAAGTTAAAAGTGAATGCTTCAGTTGAAAATTCAGAGATGCTTAAAGGCAGTTTTGAAGAATATATTTTTGAACATTATTTTGGGTATGCTAAACTAAGTGGTCATAAAAGTAGCGAGTATAGAATAAAACATCCATCATGGAAAATCAATGCTATAAATCGGTATGAAATCAATTGTGATTTTTCTGCATTTTATGGTAAGTCTTTTGAGTGTTTGAACCATGTAAAACCAGCTGCAGTTTTTTTAGCTGAAGGTTCTGAGGTGAGCGTCGATTGGAAGCGAAATAAATTTTAAAGGTGTAATTATGAAAGGCATTAAAAAGGAAAATCTACCATCGAAAATTTGTATTGTTTGCGCACGTCCATTTACATGGCGAAAGAAGTGGGAAAAGAACTGGGACGAGGTTAAATATTGCAGTGACAAATGCAGAAGTAATAAAGTAGTATGACAGAAAACAAAGTAAAAACACTGCGCTTGCTATTGGGCGACCAACTTAATTCAGAACATTCATGGTTTTCTGCAGTTGATGCATCAATAACTTATGTGTTAATGGAAATTCGTTCTGAAACGGATTATGCCCAACACCATATCCAAAAAGTACTTGGTTTTTTTGCATCTATGCGTCAGTTTTCGCAAGAGCTAGAGGCTATGGGGCATCGTGTCATATATATAAAAATTAATGACTCAAATAATCGACAAGGATTTGCTGAAAATTGCAAGTCAATAATTGACGAGTTAAACATTGAAAAATTTGAATACCAATTGCCTGATGAATATCGGGTTGACCAAAACTTAAAAACATTTTGCAATGCTTTAAGCATTCCATGCGAGGCATTTGACAGTGAACATTTTTACAGCACTCGAAATGAAATGGCTGATTTGTTTAAGGGTAAGTCTAATTATTTAATGGAGACCTTTTACCGTTACATGCGCAAAAAGCATAAGGTGCTTTTGGTGGATGGCGATAAGCCTTTTAATGGCAAATGGAATTTTGATGCAGACAACAGACAGAAGCTACCTAAAAACCACAAGCCAATCAATCCTTTTGTGTTTGAGCATAATTTAACTGCTTTGCACCAAGAGATTTTAGATGCAGAAATTAAAACAATTGGTAGGGTAGACGCAAGGTATTATTTATGGCCAATTAGCCGCAAGGAATCATTAGCCTTACTTGGTTATTTTCTTGAAAATTGTTTACACTTGTTCGGCACTTTTCAAGATGCAATGGCACCTAACGAATGGTCAATTTACCATTCGCGTTTGTCGTTTTCTATGAATTTAAAAATGCTGTCACCAAAAGAAGTGGTAGATAAAGCAATAGAAAAATATTTTGAATCTGAAGGTAAAATAGAATACCATCAATTGGAAGGATTTGTTCGGCAAATTATTGGTTGGCGTGAATACATGCGGGGAATTTATTGGATGAAAATGCCAGAGTATGCAAGCTTAAATTATTTCGGTCATGAACGCGACTTGCCAGCATGGTATTGGACTGGAAAAACCAAAATGAGTTGCATGCGAGATGCCATACAGCAGTCGCTCGACTACGCCTATGCCCACCACATACAGCGGCTGATGCTTACAGGGAATTTTGCTTTGTTGGCTGGCATTCATCCCGATCAAGTTGATGCTTGGTATTTGGGCATCTACATAGATGCCATTGAATGGGTGGAAATAACCAACACCCGTGGTATGAGCCAATTTGCAGATGGAGGAATAGTTGGCTCGAAACCTTACGTTTCAAGCGCCGCTTACATCAACAAAATGAGCAGTTATTGCTCAGGTTGTTATTATGATAAGAATATCAAAACAGGTGAAAGAGCTTGTCCTTTCAACAGTTTGTATTGGAATTTTTATAAAGTAAATGAAGATAAACTTTCAAAGAATCCACGCATTGGTATGATGTACAATGTATGGTATAAAATGCAAGCAGATGTTCAAAAGGACTTGTTGATACAAGCTGAATATTATTTAGACCATATCAACGAACTTTGATGAAACGAGCGATAGTTTGGTATACCACAGATTTGCGTTTGCACGACAACGAAACATTGTTTAAGGCAATTGAAGAAAATGATGAGGTGTTGCCGGTATATTGTATAGACCCTAGGTATTTTGAAACCACTAAGGCAGGCTTCAAGAAGACTGGTAAATTTAGGGCGCAATTTTTACTTGAGTCGCTCAAAGATTTAGAGCAAGGTTTGCGTAAACGAGGTTCAGGTCTCATGGTTTTGAATGGAAGACCTGAACGCTTGTTAGATGAATTGTGTAAAGAATACAAAGTTGAAAAAGTTTACACCAAACAAGAAATTGCATGGGATGAATTGCAAATGCAAAATGCCACTGAAAAAAGCTTGTCAAATTGCGAATTGATAAAGGTGGAAAACAGTTTCTTGTACCATAAAAATGATTTAAACTTTGTTCATGGTAAACTACCTGCCATTTTTACAGAGTATAGAAAACAGCTTGAAAAGAACGCGAAGGTCAGAGATTTATTTATTTGTCCTGACAAGATAAACTCACCGAATATCGAAGAGATAATATGGCCTAAAATTGAAGACTTGGGTCTAAGCTCAATTGTTAAAGATTCCCGCACGGCCTATGATTTTGTAGGAGGCGAGGGCGCTGCGATGAAACGTTTAAATACTTACCTGTTTGAAACACATTGCATCTCAAAATATAAAGAAACCCGCAATGGTTTGATCGGCGAAAATTATTCAAGTAAGTTCTCGGCTGCATTGGCCATGGGTTGCTTGTCTGCAAAACATATTTACCATTCAATAATGTGTTATGAAGCACAATTTGGAGCCAATGATTCTACCTATTGGTTGGTGTTTGAATTGTTGTGGAGGGATTATTTTCGATTGATGATGGAGAAATACCCTAAACAGTTTTTTCTAAAAAACGGCATTCAAAAGTTGCATAATTTGAATTTTAAACATTCCGAGGCAGACTTTGAAAATTGGAAACAAGGTAAGACAGAAGATGATTTTGTAAATGCCAATATGATCGAATTGCGCAATACAGGTTTTATGAGCAACAGGGGAAGGCAGAATGTGGCAAGTTATTTATGCCATGATTTAAAATTGGATTGGCGTTTGGGGGCATCTTATTTCGAGGAAATGTTAATCGATTATGATGTGAGCAGCAACTGGTGCAATTGGGCCTATATCTCAGGTGTAGGCAATGACCCTAGAAATGGAAGGGCATTTAATTTAGAAAAACAGGCAACAACTTACGATCCTGAGGCAAAGTATAGACGCCTTTGGTTGGGGCAATGATTTTTAAATCAATGTTTTCAAACGGCAGAGCAAACAATTGGACAAATCAAATTGTTTGTAGATAAGCAAAATTCAAGTAGAATTTTACTATATTTGAGCGTTATTAAAAC
>CANFXY010000017.1 GCA_947451105.1 Bacteroidota bacterium
ATAGGTAAATGAATCGATGCTGGTTGGCGAATTTAAAGTACTTTCTGAAAAGTAAGTATCTGTGCCATCCTTGGCAACAAGTTGATAGGTATTGCCGTATTTAAAAACATTTGCAGAACTAGGCACAAAATAATACACCCCATTTCCTTTGTATGTAAAAGGATAAAAAACTGAATTTGAAGTATCAAGAACACCTACTCTGTCCATTTGATATCCTTTGTAGTTGCCACTCTCTAAGTAGGCAATCGACTTGGTTATTTTAATAAATTGGGTGTCGGCCGTTTGATTGATGACCGCATCAATGACGATTTGCTCAACGGGCGTTCCTAGATCTAAATCAATAGAATCTTCGCAAGACGAAAATGTAAGCGCTGCTAAAATTGCGAATGAAAGTCTAACTATATTTTTTCTCATGGTGTTTCAGATTAAAATTTAAAGTTCCAAGATACTGAAGGTATTATGCTTCCAACCACCGAATAGCGGATTAATTGGGTTTGCATGTTGTTGTCCGGATTGTTTTGTGTGTAGTATGAAAAAGGATTTCTTCTTTTGTATACGTTGTATACCCCAAATACCCAATTGCTCTCCCACTTAGCCGTTTTCTTATGGACATAAGTAGCAGATAAATCAAGTCTATGGAATGGTTTAATGGTTACGTTGTTTCTCAATCCTGATGCATTTTGAGGTATCCCCTGGTAACCTTGGAAGCTGTATTTTGTGTTTGGCAAATTGGTTGGTGTACCTGAACCAATAACAAAACTGCCTGAAGCCGACCATTTCTTAGAAATTTCATAACTAGCAGTGATGTTTGCATTGTGTCTTCTATCAAAACGGTTGTTATACCATTCATTGTTGCTAATTCCATCTACTTGTCTTTCAGACTTAGATAAGGTATACGACAACCATCCCGTTAATTTACCTGTATTCTTTTTTGCATACAATTCCAATCCATAAGCCCTACCCTTGCCGCTTAGAAGTTCAGCTTCAAGTTGACTGTTCAACAACAAATTTGCGCCATCAATATAATCAATCTGATTTTGCAAGGTTTTGTAGAAAGTCTCTGCCGACAATTCATAGTCTAGATTCTTACCAATGTTTCTAAAATAACCAATGGCTACCTGATCGGCAATTTGTGGTTTGATGTTGTTGGTAGAGGGGGTCCAAACATCCAATGGCACAGAAGCAGCAGTATTTGAAATCAAATGCAGGTATTGGGCCATGCGGTTGTAACTCGCTTTTACCGATGAAAGTTTGTTTAATTTATAATTTGCTGAAAAACGAGGTTCAGGAGTGTTGTACGATTGTATAACCTCTCTTGCTTGGTAGGTTTGTTCTCCTACAACATTCGCTCTTTGAGCAAAATTATTTTTTTCTAAAATCAAGGCAGAACCTTTTCCGATATAATTAAAGCTAGAGAAACGCAAACCATAGCGCATGGTTAAATTGTCATTCACTTTTTGTTCGTTTTCAATGTAAATCGCATTTTCTAAAGCATATTTCTTAGGCAATCCAAAATCAACTCTTGACCCTTCGTCTTGTGAGATGGCTTGACCAGGACTGAAGATATAATAGGTTGAAACAACGCCAAACTGCAAGGTATTTCTTGGGTTAATGTAAAAAGTAAAATCAGGTTTTACACTAAAATTAACGATGTTAGATTTCCATTCGAAAGTGTTTTTGCCTGTACCAAAACCCAATTGGTAGTCGTATTTACTGTAATAAGCAGTAAAGTTTGAGAATATTTTTTTAGAGAACAAATGGTTCCAACGAATGGTTGTGGTTTTATTACCCCAATCAAACTTGGCGCCTGGAGCGCCGAAGGCATCTCTACCAACATAGGCAGATAAAAACAAACGGTTATTGGCATTGAATGTATAATTTACTTTAGCGGTAAAATCGTAAAAGTAAAAAATCGCATTTTTTAGGTTTTCATTGTTGATTAAAAATGGTTTGGCCAACGCATCGGCATAGCTTCTTCTCATAGCGAGAATAAAAGATGATTTATTTTTCATCTTTGGGTTTTTGCGGGCAATTGGACCCTCGATTGAAAAACGGCTAAATATTAAGCCAACCCCACCATTCACCTCAAATTTCTTATTGTTACCCTCTTTCATGCGCACATCGAGGGTAGATGACAAACGTCCGCCATATTGCGCGGGCATGCCACCTTTGATTAGCTTAACATCTTTTACGGCATCAGGATTAAACACAGAGAAAAAACCAAATAAGTGTGAAGAATTGAATACAGGCGCTTCGTCTAGTAAAATTAAATTTTGATCTATACTACCACCACGAACGTTAAATCCTGTAGCACCTTCACCAACTGTACTCACACCAGGAAGCAATTGAACACTTTTAACAATATCAACTTCCCCTAATAGAGCAGGTACTTTTTTAATTTGCATAATGTTCAAGTTGTTGGTACTCATGTCAACCTTTTCAACTTGATTTTCTTTTTTCTTTCCTTTTACAACAGCAGTTTTCAAATTAGACTCTGACGCGGAAAGGTCAATATTTTTAGTGATATTGCTTTTGATTTCAATTTGAATCTTTTCTGTTTTGTATCCAAAGTTTGAAAACGAAATAGAATAAGTTCCCGGAATTAGTGACAACGAATAAAAACCATACATGTTGGTGTTGCTGGTAAATTCACTTCCTTCTACAGAAATTGAAGCAGAGGTAAGCGCTTCGCCATTGGCAGAATCTTTAACATAACCACTTAAGGTTACTTTGTTTTGTGCATTTAAATTTGTAAAACCAGCTGAGGCTAGAAGTAAAAATAAGAGCGAGAAAAAATATTTCATAAAATCGTTGCAAATTTAACAAACTTAAGAGCTAATTGTTTGTGTATAAGACAAAAAAGAAGAAAACATCGATTAATATTTTTATCGAAAAGTGAATTTATAATTTTTAATATCCCAATTGATTCACCTTATATTTGTTGTAATTAAACATGAAAACCAGTTTAAAAACACTGTTAAGCGTCGGACTTTTTGTTTTACTCATTTTCAATGCTTGTAAAAAGAAAACCAAAATCGAAGAAAAACTGCCTGATTTCAAGATTGAAGAAATGCAGCCAATCATTGAAAGTTATTTAAACAACTTAAAGAAAGACAGCAGTTTCGCCCACTACTTTGACACGCTTTATCCAATTTACAAAGCGAAAAACTTTGAACCCTTGTGCTTGAATGAAATTCAAGATTCACTCATGCTTGAATCCATTAAACTAATTAACGACAGCTTGGTATACGAAGGTTTAAAACCAAGCCATTATAAATTAGACACAGTATTGAAATACTTGAATCTTGCAAAACATCAAAAAGTGCCTGCTGTATACATGAGCTTAGCCATTGCAGATTTATACTTTAACAATTATTTGGTCTCGGTGTGGCACGACAAAGTATTAGGCAGAAGCAATCCGAAATTGGTTTTGGGCATGAAATACACCTTACCCTTTCCCAACCATCCAAATTTTAATTTGTTAGGGGTTTTGGACAAAGATTCTGGGATTAGAAAACTCATTCAATACCAACCCCAGCATAAGGACTATCCTTTGTTGCGCAGCATGTTGCGTGTGGCTTATTCAGAAACCAATGGAAGTGAGACATTCATCGACACAGTTGGCATTAGAAAAATAAAACCAGGTGATACCACCACAATAGTTAGCAGTTTGGCCATACGCTTGGTTGAACTCGGACTTGCTCCTGATAGTTTATTAGAGAATTACAAAAATGAAATGGTGTATAAAAGAGAGCTTGCCAATTACATTAAAGCTTTTCAGAAGACCAGTAATTTGAGTGATGATGGCATTATTGGAAAATCGACCTTAAAGATTTTGAATGCATCACGAAACGATAAAATTGATGAGATAAGGGCCAATATAGAACGCATCAAATGGTTTGGCATCGAACCACCCAAGCCATTCATTAGAGTGAATATTCCTGAATTTATTTTGTATATGCACTATGCCGATAGTGTTAAAACCTTGTTGGTATGTGTGGGTCAGGGAAAAGAAAGATATTACGACAGCAAGCTAAAGAAATATGTGGTGAGCAAGAATTATGCAGACAAGCCGATGAACCATGAGACCCCGCAGATATATAGCAATGTAGATTGGGTGGTGTTAAATCCGACTTGGACGGTGCCTTCGAGTATAGTGGGTAGAGAAATGTATGCCCATATATTAAAAGACCCTGGTTATTTGAACCGCAACAATTATCAGGTATTAAAAGATGGGGTACCTGTAAATCCATATTCGATCAATTGGCGAAAACTCAGTCCAGGCAATATACCATACACCATAAGACAAAACGCGGGCGATGACAATTCCTTGGGCAAAATAAAGTTCACATTCAAGAATCCATTTGATGTGTATTTGCATGACACCCCATTGAAAAACAAGTTTAAGCAAAACAACAGAGCGGTCAGCCACGGTTGTGTAAGGGTTCAGAGTCCGGTAGATTTAACAGGATTTGTATTGCAGGCCAATGTAAAAAAATCATACGACGATGTATTGGAAATGATGGGAATTGAACCAAAGGATACGGCAAGGGCAAGAAAATGGAGAGAGGATACCAGCAGTTATAGAAAAATAGTAAAGACCACGAAGTATATAAAGGTAGAGAATCCATTAATTGTCTTTTTTGATTACCGGACCATCGTATTTGATGAATTTCAAAAGCCTAGATATGTATTTGATGTATACGATAAAAACAGTTTGATCATAGAAGCAATCAATAAGCCATAAAAAAAGCCCGATGAAAACATCGGGCTTTTTAAATTCTTAATATGGTTGCTTAGGCAAGTATGACAATTTTGTTGTCTACCACTTCAATAATTCCACCGTTCACGGCGAACTCTTGTTTTTCGCTACCGTTGTCAACAATAACATTACCTTTTGCAAGGGCTGAAATCATTGGAGCGTGCATGTTCATGATTTGAAAACTGCCATTGACACCAGGTAGAGTAACTACTTTGGCTTCACCTGAGAACAGGGTTGAGTCTGGGCTTAAAATATCAACTTGCATAAGTTATTATTTACTTGTTTCAGCCATCATTTTCTTACCTTTTTCGATCGCGTCTTCGATGGTACCAACAAGGTTAAAGGCAGCTTCAGGATATTCATCCACTTCACCATCCATAATCATATTGAAACCTTTGATGGTATCTTTGATGTCAACCAACACACCTTTTAAACCGGTGAATTGTTCAGCAACGTGGAAAGGTTGAGAAAGGAAACGTTGAACACGTCTAGCACGTGATACAACCAATTTATCTTCTTCACTCAATTCATCCATACCTAAGATTGCGATGATATCTTGTAATTCTTTGTAACGTTGTAAGATTTGTTTAACTCTTTGAGCGGTATTGTAGTGTTCGTTACCCAATACATCTGGAGATAAAATTCTTGAAGTTGAATCTAGAGGGTCAACCGCAGGGTAGATACCTAACTCAGCAATTTTACGACTTAATACTGTGGTAGCATCTAAGTGGGTAAATGTTGTAGCTGGAGCCGGGTCAGTCAAGTCATCTGCAGGAACATAAACTGCTTGTACAGATGTGATAGAGCCTCTGGTCGTTGAAGTGATACGTTCTTGCATCACACCCATTTCAGTTGCAAGCGTTGGTTGGTAACCCACCGCAGACGGCATACGACCAAGAAGTGCAGACACTTCAGAACCAGCTTGAGTGAAACGGAAAATGTTGTCGATAAAGAAAAGGATGTCTTTTCCTTGACCTTCGCCATCACCATCACGGAAATATTCAGCAACAGTAAGACCTGATAAGGCCACACGAGCACGTGCTCCTGGAGGCTCGTTCATTTGTCCGAAAACCAGAGTTGCTTGAGATTTTTTTAATTCTTCTTTGTTTACTTTAGAAAGATCCCATCCGCCTTCTTCCATACTGTGAGCGAATTCCTCACCGTATTTAATAACGCCAGATTCAATCATCTCACGAAGTAAGTCATTACCTTCACGGGTACGCTCACCAACACCAGCAAACACTGACATACCTTCGTATGCTTTTGCGATGTTGTTGATTAGTTCCATGATCAATACTGTTTTACCAACACCAGCACCACCGAACAAACCAATTTTACCACCTTTAGCATATGGCTCAAGTAAGTCGATTACTTTAATACCAGTGTAAAGCGGTTCAGTTGAAGTTGATAAATTATCAAATGTTGGAGCTGCAGCATGGATAGCTCTGCTGTTTTTGTTTTCAAGAACGCTGATACCGTCGATGGCTTCACCAACAACATTCATCAAGCGGCCTTTAATTTCGTCACCTACTGGCATCGAGATTGGTTTTCCTGAATCGGTTACTTGAGAACCACGCACCAATCCGTCAGTACTGTCCATTGCGATGGTTCTAACTGTTTTCTCACCAAGGTGTTGTTGCACTTCAAGTACCACAACTGTTCCATCTGGTTTGTTAACGCTTAACGCATCTAGGATTCTAGGAAGCACTGAGCCTTCTTCACTAAAGTTGACGTCCACAATTGGTCCGATCACCTGTGATATTTTTCCGGTATTTGCCATTGAATAATAAGGGTTTTAAAATTTGCTGCAAAAGTATGGATTTTTATTCAATAAAAAGTCAAAACTATCAACATTTTTTCATGTGTGTCCTAAAAGGCTTAAAACCATTGGTATTAAAAGCAAAAAAGCCCTGTAACAATAAAGTTACAGGGCCATTTTTAAGAGGTTTTCGAAAATTAATATCTTCTGTTGTTTCCACCTCCGCCACCGCGGTTAAAGTTGCCACCACCACCATTACCAGAGTTTTCTCTTGGTCTAGCTTCGTTAACAACTAGGTTTCTTTCCATAAATTCTTTTTCGTGAAGTGCAGCAATCGCAGCGTTTGCTGATGAGTCATCGTTCATTTCAACGATAGCAAATCCGCGTGAACGGCCTGTGAATTTGTCTTTGATGATTCTTGCTGAGCTAACTTCACCAAATTGGGCGAAAAGGTTTTGTACATCTTGCTCGCTCGCACGGAAGCTAAGATTACCTACGTAAATGTTCATTTGTCTTTTAAAATTAATCGTACTGAGGAACAACCCTTGCAGTATGCTACAAAGATAGACTATTAAAGCACTAAAAAAAACAAAATCAATAAATTAATTTAAATTTTACGATAATTTAAGAATAAAAGCGACCTTTCATTCAATGGTGTATTCATATTTTGCTTTTCAAACTATTTTTAAAAAAATAGCCTGTTTGAATAAATCAAACAGGCTAAAACCAAACTATTATGATGAAAACTTACTTTATATGAATTTGTGCAGGCTTTTCTTCTGCTATTTTTGGCAAAGTGATTTTTAAAACCCCATGCTCAAATTCTGCTTCAATTTTTGAAGCGTCAACCTTTCCAATTTTGAATGCACGGCTAAAACGACCAAAATTCATTTCTTTTTTTATGAACCTAGCGCCCACCTTTTCTTCAAAATGCCTCCTCTCTCCTTCTACTTTCAGCAACTCTCCTTCCAAAGATATTTTAACCTCTTCTTTTTTAACACCTGGCAAAGCCATTTGAATTTCATACGCTGTATCCGTTTCAATAATATCTGAAGACGGCATATAATCTGTGGCTACAGATCTGCGCTCGTCTAACAAAGCATTGATAACAGAATTAAATGATTGAGGGAAAAAGCTTTCGCTTAAATGCGTTTCGGGTCTTGATTTTAAATGTACCATATTCTTGTTTATTTAATTTATAATTCAACTCTTTCAAAGCGAATTCCAAATCAAAAAACAAGACATTATGTCTTTAAATTAATTTTTTAATTAAATAAATGCGTCAATATGTCTTATTTTGACTTATAACAGTAGTCAAAATGATCGTCAACTACCCCAACAGCTTGCAGGTAAGCGTAGCAAACTGTGCTGCCCATGAATTTGAATCCTCTTTTCTTTAGATCTTTTGAAAGCACATCGCTTAAATCCGTTTTCGAAGGCAAGGCAGAAAAACCGCTTGGCCTATTTCTTATGCTTACGCCTTTGGTAAAAGACCAAATGTAATTTGAAAAACTTCCAAATTCGTTTTGCACTTCTATAAAGCGTCTAGCATTTTCAACGGCTGCTAGAATCTTCAAGCGGTGTCTTATTATACCGCTGTTGTTGAGTAAAGCAGCTATCTTTTTATCGCCAAAGGCCGATACT
The DNA here is from genome assembly GCA_947451105.1 of Bacteroidota bacterium. Taxonomy (GTDB): domain Bacteria; phylum Bacteroidota; class Bacteroidia; order NS11-12g; family UBA955; genus JABMMZ01. The sequence continues at coordinate 8,166 of CANFXY010000017.1, forward strand.
TTATAAACATCAAAACCTTCAAAGGCCAATTTGAAGGCCTCTCTTTTGGATAATATGGTGTACCAACTTAAGCCAGCCTGAAAGAATTCCATCACCAACAATTCAAACAAATACCGATCGTTGTGCGAGGGTACGCCCCATTCTTCATCGTGGTAACGGCGGTATAAATCGTCGCGTTCGCACCATGAACAGCGCTTAATTTCAGAGATCTCAGGCATATCCACAAAAGTAAACATTCTGTGTATACCTTTGACGCAATACTGCTCCAATTTGTGCGTTATTTGTAAAGTATTATGTTGAAAAACGCATTGATTATTCTGCTTGCATCTATTCCATTCGCTGCTTCAGCGCAAAGGGATAAAGACACCACCACCAATAGACAGGTTGTAATTGAGGCCATTTACAAACCGAAATTCATGGATGTGCAAAAAATTGAATCGGTTCCTGTAATTGACAAACCTCAAGTAAAGCCAAGCGTTTTCACTTATCAGATAAAGGCCCACCAAGTTAGCACTGAAAAAATTGTTAACCCAATGCCTGTTGCAGATTTGATCGTTAACAACGAAAGTGTGTATCCAAATAGCTTTATTAAATTAGGCTATGGCAATATTAAGACGCCTTTGGCAGAAGTATACCTAAACAACAAACAAGACAAGAAATACAGTTATGGTGCGCATTACCGTTTTCTTCAAACCAATTCAACTCTAAACAATTCATTTGCAGATTTCAGCAACCACAACTTTAAAGGTTACGCCAGCACATACACAGAAAACAGTGAATTGGGCATCGATGTTAATTACCGCCAAAACAAATACTATTATTACGGTTTTGATACCAGCAGCAAAAAACTAGAACTTAGCAGCAGCAATCTATCCAGAACCATTAACACCTTTGATGCAAGGGCTTATTTCAACAGCACAGCAAGCGGCAAGAAAAAGCTAAAACACCGCAGCCAATTTAATTACTACAATTTTGGAATAGACAAGGCGATTGAAAACCAATATGCATTCAATACCAAGCTTTATGGCAAACTACCCAACTTCAATGGGCTTAAAAACTGCCAACTATCTGCTGTATTGGGCCTTGATTATAACACATTCAAGCTAGATACGTTAAGCAGCCTTAAACGTTTGTTTATTCAAATAGATCCTCGTTTTGAATTTGAATATGAAGGTTTACAAATTATGGCAGGCTTTAACACCTCAATTTTTATCAATGGAAAAGATTCAGCTGTTCCTTACTTTAACCCAGTAATAAAAGTAAATTATCCTTTAATTCCCAATGTTGCCAATCTGTATGCAGGAATTGATGGCCGTTATCAAAAACAAAGTTTAAGAAACATTATCAACAGCAATCCTTTTACCTCACAATATGAGCTCACCAACATGTATGAAAACTTAAAAACCTACTTAGGCATTAATGCAAAAATTGGTGCAAGTGCTGATGCGATGTTCGAGATTTCATACTCAGAGGTTGAAAAAATGCCTTTATATATCACCCATAAAGATTCGAATTTTGCGGTTAATTCATTCTCGATTTTATATGCGCAAATGAGTTTGTTGAAATTCTCAGCCGCCTTTAATTACAGCTTTAGTGAAAAAGTTAGAATTGGCGTATTGGGTAACTTCTACAATTACGATGTTACAGACCAAGCATACCCTTGGCAATTGCCTAACCTAGATGCTAAAATGAATATGCGTTTTAACATTAAAAACAAATTGTATCCACACATTGATATCACAGCCTTTGGTGCTCAAAAGCAAAAGACAGTGGACGTGAACACCAATATCAATACCATCAACAGCATCAACGCGTTTTATGACATCTCAATGGGTATTGATTACCGTTTCAAAAACAAACTTTCTGCTTTTGTACAGGCCAACAATTTGCTAAACAAACGCTACCAAAGATGGTACAACTACCCAGTTTACGGATTTAACATCGTTGGTGGAATCACCATGATTTTCTAAAAATATATCCTAAAACAAAGGGATTTGTTTCGCTAACAATGTAAAACTTTTGCGGTGGTGAATATTGCTTCCGTGTTCTGCAATTGCGGCTCTGTGAATAGACGTTGGATAGCCTTTATTTTGCCCCCAACCATATTCAGGAAATTCGAGATTTAATTTTTCCATCAATTCATCTCTGTGCGTTTTGGCCAATATGGAAGCTGCAGCAATGCTTTTATATTTACCATCTCCTTTTACAACCGTTGTGTATGGAATTTCTTTGTAGGGTTTAAACCGGTTGCCATCAACTAAAATATGTTTAAAAGGATTAGACAAGCCATCTAAGGCCAATTGCATGGCTTGAATTGAGGCATTTAGTATGTTAACTTTATCGATTACTTCAGGTCCAAGCATGACAACCTTCCAAAAGCATTTCTCTTCAATTTCCAAACGCAGTTCTTTGCGTTTTTTTTCGCTTAATTGTTTTGAATCATTTAGTCCAATGATAGACACTCCTTTCGGAATAATTACCGCAGCGGCTGAAACTGGTCCTGCCAGACAACCCCTTCCCGCTTCATCACAACCAGCCTCCATGCCCTCAAAGTGCATGTAATCAGCGAGAGATGAAATGCCTTTTATCACAGAAACTAATCGCTTAATCCTGCACTCTTTTCAAGCAATGAAGAGAGACTTACAGTATTGTTTAAAATATTTTTAAGGTCTTCAATGTTCACGCGCTCTTGTTCCATAGTGTCGCGGTTTCTCAAGGTAACCGTATTGGTTTCCATTGTTTCGTAGTCAACCGTTATGCAATAAGGCGTGCCAATGGCATCATGTCTTCTGTATCTTTTACCAATGGCATCTTTAGCTTCAGTTGCCACGTTGTGGTCGAATTTCAAGAGGTTAACAATTTCTTCCGCTTTCTCAGGCAGCCCATCTTTATTAACCAAAGGTAAGATTGCAGCTTTAATTGGAGCTAGGGCAAAAGGGAATTTCATTACCACACGGCTACTGCCATCTGCTAATGTTTCTTCTTTATAGGCCTCTGACATAATGGCTAAAAACAAACGGTCTAGTCCGATGGAGGTCTCAACCACATATGGCACATAACTTTCGTTTAGTTCAGGATCAAAGTATTGCAATTTTTTGCCGCTAAATTCTTCGTGCTTTTTCAAATCGAAATCAGTGCGGCTGTGAATACCCTCAAGTTCTTTAAATCCGAATGGAAAATCAAATTCTATATCAGCCGCTGCGTTGGCATAGTGTGCCAATTTTAAATGGTCGTGGAATTTGTGTTTTTTATCACCAAAGCCTAGGGCTCTGTGCCATTTCATACGGGTATTTTTCCAATAGTTGTACCAGGTCATTTCAGTACCAGGACGAACAAAAAATTGCATTTCCATTTGTTCGAATTCACGCATTCTGAAAATAAATTGTCTCGCGACTATTTCATTCCTAAAAGCTTTTCCAGTTTGGGCTATACCAAAAGGGATTTTCATTCGACCTGTCTTTTGAACATTTAAAAAATTCACAAAAATCCCTTGGGCTGTTTCTGGCCTTAAGTAAATGGTGTTTGCGTCGTCAGACAATGAGCCCATTTGGGTTGAGAACATCAGGTTAAATTGTCTAACCTCAGTCCAATTCTTGGTTCCTGAAATAGGGCAAACAATTTCACAATCTATGATAATTTGTCTAACCTCCTCCAATTGATTTTCCTCTAAAGCGGCTTTGAAACGGCTTTCAATTTCATCGGCCTTTGTATTGTATTCAAGGACTCTCGGATTGGTTTGACGGTACATGGCTTCATCAAAAGTTTCGCCAAAACGCTTCGCTGCTTTTTCAACTTCCTTATCTGCTTTTGCTCTAATTTTAGACACATGTTCTTCGATTAGTACATCTGCTCTGTATCTTTTTTTGCTGTCTTTGTTGTCTATTAATGGGTCGTTGAAGGCATCAACGTGTCCACTTGCTTTCCAAGTTGTTGGGTGCATAAAAATAGCCGAATCGATTCCAACAATGTTTTGGTGCATTTGAACCATGCTTTTCCACCAGAAATCGCGAAGATTTTTTTTCAGTTCTGCGCCCATTTGGCCATAATCGTATACGGCAGACAGTCCGTCGTAAATTTCGCTCGATTGAAAAATAAATCCGTATTCCTTGCTATGGGAAATAATGTTTTTAAACAGGTCTTCTTGGTTCATGATAAAGTTGCGAAATTAAAGAAATGTTTTGAGAGGTGGAAAGGCTTCTTAATAAAATGCTCTATAATTTTTAATTACGGGTATGCGGAAAACAAAACCGTATAAATCACGAGGCTATATGAACAAGCAAAGTGCTATTTTTATTCTATGCTTATAATTTTATCGTTAAAAATCTGATTGACCCATAGAGTAAGTAATTTTATATTTAAAAAAATGATTCGTCACATTGAAAAATTAAATTAAAAAATGAGTTTAAAAATTCCAATCTGAAACCCAAGAATATTACCTTTGTTGTTATGAAATCGGTAATCATCAAGCAAGCACATATGGTAAACGAGGGTAAAATCACAGTAGGCGATATACTCATTAAAGGCGAGCGCATTGAGCGCATAGACCCCAATATTTCCCATCCAAATGCAGAAGTTATTGACGCAGAAGGAATGTTTCTCATCCCAGGCGCAATAGATGACCAAGTTCATTTTCGCGAGCCTGGCTTGACCCACAAGGGCAATATCTATTCAGAAAGTAGAGCTGCAGTTGCTGGCGGTGTTACCAGTTTTTTTGAAATGCCCAACACCAGCCCGCAAGCTGTTACGCAAGCACTATTGGAAGACAAATTTCAAATTGCAGCAAAAAACGCCTTGGCCAATTATTCGTTTTTCATGGGCACCACAAACGACAATTATGAGGAGGTGATGCGCACCAACCCATTAACAACCTGTGGTATAAAAATATTTATGGGCAGCAGCACGGGCAACATGTTGGTTGACAGCCCAAGCACCCTAGACCGTATTTTTGCAAATGCTCCAAGCATTATTGCCACCCACTGTGAAGATGAACATACCGTATTAAGCAATTTGGCTCAATTTAAATCACAATACGGTGATAGACTGAATGCTAAGCATCACCCACAGATAAGAAATGTAGAGGCCTGTTATTTAAGCAGCAGCATGGCTGTCGAATTGGCTAAAAAACACGGAACCCGACTTCATATACTGCATATATCTAGTGCCAAAGAAACTGAATTGTTCAGCACCGAACCATTAGAAAGTAAGCGCATAACTGCTGAGGCTTGCATTCACCATTTGTGGTTTTCCGACCAAGATTACAACGAAAAAGGCAATTGGATTAAATGGAATCCTGCCATTAAATCGGCTGAGGATAGAACTGGGATTTGGAAAGCTTTATTGGAAGGACGAATCGATGTAATTGCCACCGACCATGCACCACACACCATTGAAGAAAAAGAACAAGCCTATGTCAGTGCACCATCTGGCGGACCCTTGGTTCAACAAAGTATTCAAGCTATGTTTGATTTCTATGCCCAAGGTAAAATCAGTTTAGAACTCCTGGTACAAAAGATGAGTCATAACCCTGCGGTATTATTCAAAGTAAAAGAAAGAGGCTATTTGAGAGAAGGCTATTTCGCCGACTTGGTTTTGGTGAGAAAGCAGCCAGAATTAATTGAGCGCAAGAATTTATTGTACCACTGCGGATGGAGTCCGTTTGAAGGACACACCTTCCAATACAGCATTGACAAGACGTTTATAAACGGGAACCTCGCTTGGAGTGATGGAAAAATCCAAGAATATGGAAACGGAAAAAGAATTGAATTTAACCCTTATTTTTGAGGCATGAAATTTAAGTTTCTAGCAATTTTAATTGTCACACAAATTACGCTATCATATGCTCAAGTTGGACAAAATACAGTAAGCGTAGGTGCGGGATTTCCTAATTTGCCTAAGTTTTTCTTCAATTATTTAAACACTGAAAAAAACTTTAACGCCACAGGCACGGGTCCTTTTCATTTAAAATACGAGAACCGTATAAAGCCTTGGCTTGGAGTGGGTTTAAGCATCAACCATATGACGTATTCGGTTTCATACACCCAAGATGTTTTAGACACCAATTTAGGACGCATTTACCCAAACAAAATCAACATAAGCAACAACAACACTGCTTTCAATCTTAGGGCTAATATTCATTTTCTTAAGCAAGAAAAGAATGACCTCTACATGGGCTTTGGCGTTGGATTTAGAACAGGCAAATTAATTATTGATTCTGAGTTCAAGGCTTATCAACCAAAATTAGATCTACCGAGTTTGAGTCGTCTAGGCCTTGAGACCACAATAGGTTACAGACATTTCTTTGACGATAATTTAGGAATTTATGCCGAGTTGGGATTTGCCAAATCGATATTCCAATTTGGATTCGCTGGAAGATTTTAATTAAAGGCTGGCTATAATTTTCTTTTCTATGCCACTGGTTGAATAACCTGGTATAAAGTCAATTGTTTCAACCTTACCACCATTTTGCATCACGGTATCATAACCAACAATGTCCTCTGCCTTGTAGTCGCTGCCTTTCACGAGCACATTGGGAATAATTTGATCTATGACCTCCTTTGGGGTGTCTTCAAAAAACAAGAAAACATAAGAAACACTTTCCAAAGCTGCAATTAAATAGGCTCTAGCATCTTGATCTTGTATAGGACGAGAGGGCGATTTGCCTAATCGTTTCACCGATTCATCGGCATTTACAGCAACCACTAAGACATCGCCTTTATCTGCTGCTTTGGCGAGATAATCAACATGGCCTTTGTGCAGGATATCAAAACAGCCATTGGTGAAAACGATTGATTTACCATTTTCGCGTTCAATTTTCAACGCTTGAAGCAAGTCTGGAAGAGACTTTATTTTATTGGAAATATTTTGGTGTTTGCTCATCTGTTAGGCTTTCATTCTTCTGGCCATAATGACATAAGAAATTGTTCCAGCTAATATAATCATAACGATGTTACTAGAGAACATTACGATGCCGATTGCTTTCGCTTGGTCGATTGGAATACTATAAATCTGATTTAGGCCAATATAGATACTATATATGGCAGCACCACCAGCTGGAGCGGGAATTATCACACCAAGTGTACTAAATACTAAAGTAGATAATCCACCTGCAACACCAAGGTGGTCTGTGAAATCAAATGCCATTAGTATGGAATAAGTCATCAGCCAATAGCATACCCAAATACCGAAGGTATAGGCAATGAACAATATGGGTTTCTTAAGTGTGAATACACTTTTTATGCCATCAAAAAAACCTAAGAACAACTTACCCAATCCTGAGTCTGCCTTAAAAAAGCGTTTAGCATTAAACACAAAAAACAAGCCTAAAACGCCAACAATAGAGACCAATATTAGAACCAAGCTGTTGTCTTTTATTTTTACAATTACATTTTCATAAATGTAGCCATATAGCAAATCGAATTGAAGCAATACGGCTCCAAATACAACCAAGCCAAGCATCACAAGGTCAAGTATGCGCTCACTTAAAACGGTTCCTACTAAAACATTTAGAGGCACTTTATCTGTTTTGGCCAACATCGCACAACGTGAAACTTCGCCAGAACGGGGAATTCCAAGATTGACCAAATAACCACTCATGGTAGCATGGTAGGCATTGCCAAGATTGGTTTTATGACCCATAGGCTCTAAAAGCAGCTGCCAGCGCAGAGCGCGAAAAAACACAGCCAACACACCCAAAGAAACAGAGAGAACAACATACTGAATTTTCGCCAATTTGATGTTGCGCAAAAACTCATCGAAGGTGAAATTTTTTTGAATAAAATAGACAATCAATACCCCAAGGGATGCAAAAATGAGGTACTTGATTATTTCTTTCTTATTCATTTTTAAAGTTTATTGAACTTGTTTGGAAAGACCAACCAAGGTTTGTGGGATTTAGCCTCTTCAAAATCCATACTGGCAAAACTAATTATAATTAATTCATCGCCCAGCATTCCTCTTCTTGCAGCTGCTCCATTTAATCCAACGATTCCTGAGCCTCGTTCACCTTTAATGATATAGGTTTCAAAGCGCTCACCGTTGTTGTTATTTACAATTAGAACCTTTTCGTTTTCTATCATATTTGCGGCATCCAATAGATCTTCATCTATGGTTATACTACCAATATAGTTTAGTTCAGTAAAAGTAATTTTTACGTTGTGTATCTTTGATTTTAAAACTTGAATCACCATAAAACGGGGGCAAATATAGGCATTTGAAATGGTAAAATTTAGAGGTAAATTAAGTTAACGATTGAAAGTCGAAAAATAACGACACAGGCTTGAACAATCAATAAAACCTGACTATTCTCTTACTTTCGAATCGATGAGAATGGTAACGGGTCCATCATTCAACAACTCAATTTGCATATCCGCTCCAAAAACGCCCGTTTGAACTTTATGGGGCAGGGTATTTTTGAGCTGTGCTATAAATTGTTCATACAGAGGTATTGCTTGTTCTGGACGGGCTGCTTTGATAAAAGAAGGACGATTCCCTTTTACGGTTGAAGCAAACAAAGTAAACTGACTCACCAACAATATTTCACCTTGAATGTCATTAAGCGCAAGATTCATTTTTTCATCCGCATCATTAAATACTCGAAGGCCTATTATTTTATTGCTTAACCATATAATGTCCTCTTGGGTATCTGCTTCTTCAATACCGAGCAAGACCAAGAAACCTTTACCTATATGGGCATGGGTAGCGCCATTGATACTTACAGACGCACGGGTTACTCTTTGAATTACAGCCCTCATGTTATTTTTTGTCGTCTTTAAATTGAGGCATGTAGTAAATACCTATTTGCAAACCAAGTGCCCATAGGTGGTGTCTTTCATTGCTGGAGTTTGCATTCAGGGTTGGGATGAAAATTTCGGGTTGAACAAATACCCAAGTACTTTTATTGTAAAGCATATTTTCAATCCGCAAGCCAGCTTGAATGTTGACATTGATACGGTCTACATTTTCAGCAGGATTTTTCAAGGTGTAAACTTTTTGATTCCCTCGGGTTGAAAATCCGTGAAGGACCGCTCTGACATCATGTTTTATTAAGGCAGAAAGTGAACCTCCATAAATGAGATGCACAATGGTAGATGTTTTCTTTTTCGAGGATATTTGTTGAGAGAACAACAAGGGAATAGCCAAATAATTATAGCGGTAGTTAAAATCAACATATGCACCACCTGTTTGTGAAAGATCGTTCATTATCCCAATTTCCGGATGTATTGTATCCAAAAAACGCAGATTGTCTTTCTTCCGCGTAAATCCGAAGTTTTGAAACTGCAAACCAATATAAAAACGGTTTTTTGACTTATATTTAGTAGACACCATAAAAGCCATTGATATGGCATCACGGCTGCGATCAGCCTTCTTGATTGAATCTTTAAATGATTGAGGATAATTACCCTTGTAGCTTATCAGCCTGTTGCCAATGGTTGGTTCAATTGACAAAGAATAATTAAGCAACAAAGACGATTGAGCGTGTGCTGAAATAGCGGAACAAACCAGAGTAATCGAGGGGATTAAAAACTTAAACAAGCTATACATAAAATTTAAACAAAAAAGGTTAAGATTCATCTTCAAAGACCAAGCGCTTTGCTTTGGTTTTGTAATTAAAACGGTGCAAGAGCAAGGTAGCGGCAAAACTAAGTCCAAGCACAAATGCAATCCAAATACCCTCAATACCCATGTTTAATTCAAAACACAGATAATAAGCACCTGGCATCATAAACACCCAATAAGCGACAAGCGCAATAATCCCAGTTATTTTTGTGTCTTTGATCCCACGTAATGCACCAGCGCCAACTGCTTGCAGACCATCACTGATTTGAAAAAAGGCAGCTAAAATGATTAAGGATGGTGTCATGGCCAAAAGTTTAACGTCATCGGTGTAAATAAAAGGAATTTCTTCATTGAAGACCATGAACAAAATGGCAAAGACCAGTTCGATGGCAATGGTTAGGCCGATTGCCGCAAAACCAGCTTTGCGCACCCCAATTGCATCTTTCGCTCCATAATGGTTGCCAACCACAATACTAGAGGCTGCAGAAATGCCGAGTACAAACATGTAGGTAATAGACGCTAAATTGATTGCAATTTGATGGGCTCCTGAATGCAATTCAGAAATACGACCGGCCAATATTAAAGCATATGAAAATGCTGCTATTTCAAAGAAATAAGTAAATCCAACAGGAAATCCAATTCTAAAAATGGACCAAACATAAGACTTCAATTCTCTTTCCATTTTTTTAAGGGCTAAAAAACGAGGATGTAACCAAGTCCATGTTAGCATTAAAAAAGCCATTGCGTAACGGGCAATTACAGTGGCCCATGCAGCTCCGGCCATTCCCATTTCTGGGGCACCATACTTACCAAAAATCAATGCATTATTCAAAACAACATTAAGCAATAGCCCAAAGAAAGTGACATACATTGAAATTTGAGTTTTTCCCAAACCGTCCATCACTTGCTTGCCATTGTTAAAGAAGAGCAAGGCTGGAAGAGAGAAATTGACAATCCACAAATACTCTTTTGCCAACACAGAGATTGCAGGGGTTTGACCAAACCATTCGAAGTTATAATATAAAATAAAATTAAGCCCCATCAAACCGGCACTTAATAGTATACTAACCCAAAGTGAAGAGAAAAAAACAGGGATTGCTTGTTGCGGTTTGCCCTCTCCTTCTGCGATCGATATGATGGTACTCACTGCATAAAGGGTGCCTATTCCAATTAAAGAGAATAAAAAGAACACTGCGTTTCCAACACCAGCTGAACTCATTGACACGGTATTGTAACGTCCCAACATAACGACATCCGCAAATCCCATTAACACCAAACCCAATTGGCCTATGGTAATTGGAATTGCCAAACGGGCTATACTTTTAACGGTGCTGCGGTATTCTTTAAGTTTAAAAATCAATGGGGTGCGAAGATACTACAAATAATTAGAGGAAAATGGAGATGTAAATTGATTCTCAAATTGATTATTGACAAAAAAAACATAAGAAATTCAAAATCTAGGAAAACCACTTTTCGCATTTCAGGGAAAAAACAATAAATTTCATACCGAAAAAACCGCGATTCGAAAATTATTGCGCTCATTTACAGGAGTTTATTAAACATCGTTATATTTATTAAAATTATATGTTATAACTTTGTTATAAATCAAAACCACTATGCAATACATTTTACATTATGACAAAAAACGCTATGTTTATATGCGTGACGTGCACAAAGACCATTTGTTATTTGCTGTACTTAAAGAACAACACGAAATTTATTTAGATGTATTAAATAAATTCAACAGTGAGCCAGATGAAGTTCCCGATGATTATAGTTTGGAGGTTATGCAGATGACGGAAGTATCAGAAGATGTTTATTCATTAGAAAACCACAAAACATTGAGGTATCCTATTCGCGACTTATTCTATGCTTTAGCATTTCCTATAGGAAGTAGAATAAGTGCTTAAGCTGTAAAAGAAAACCGGCCTTTCTAATTATAGAAAAGCCGGCTTCATCAACAAAAAATATGTAATTATTAAGAACTGTTCGTATTATCTCAACAAGGTTAGAGTACCTCTGAAGGTAAACTGATCGTTGTTGATGTATTGACCATTGACAGTGAAAACGTATACATCTTGGGTGCATAATTCACCATTGTATGTACCATCCCACTCAGCGTCTAGGTCGTTTGTTTCGTATACCAATTCGCCCCAACGTGTAAACACTTTAAAGCTGTAACCGGTAGTTTTAACATTAAATGTAGAAGGTTTGAATCCTTCGTTTCTGCCATTGTTATTTGGAGAGAAGGCATTTGGAACGTATACATAACCTTCTTTAAATGTTCCAATGTAATTGTGCTTAAGCATGGTGTCTGTGCAACCATAAGAATTGGTAGCAATCAATTTTACAGAATATTGACCAACTTCTTGAATGTTAAAAGAAGGATCTCTCAAGGTAGAGCCATCAATAACATTGTTAAAGCTATCGTAGATATACCAGTTGTATTTGATTGCGTTGTTGCTAATGTTTTGCATTGAGAACACTGCATTTGGCAAGTTTAAGAATCTTTTATTGGTAAAGAAATCTGCGTCAGGGCGAGGCAATACTGTAATCATATAGTTTACAGTTTTAGAGCTTGTACCACCAGTACCAATCGCGATAAGGGTTACATCCCATTTTCCAGCGAATTTGAACACATGGGTAGGTTCTTTTTCGTATGAATCAGGGGTACCGTCACCAAACACCCATCTGTAAGATTGTGCATTGATGGTGTTGTTTTTGAAGTGAACGGTTAAAGCTGCGCAACCTTGAGTGGTATCAGCAGAGAAATCAATTTCTGGTTTTGGATCTTCTACAAACAATGGCTTAGATACCACATCGCTGCATTGTTGGTTCCAAATAGTTAGTGTTACTTCTTTGTTGCCTGCAGTGGTGTATGTATGAACCGGGTGTTTAACACCTTTGTTTTGGGTTGGGAAACTTGCATCTCCAAAGTTCCACTCATACGTTAGGTTATCAACGTTGGTGCTGTTTATGGTTGGGTTAGAAGTAAAGGTAACAATTGCATTTGGCAATTTTGGCATAGCTGGCAAGAAAGAGAAATCTGCTTTTGGTTTTTCCAATACTTTAAAGAAAGTATTTCCATCGCTGCTGTCTACACAACCATCTTTATCGTAACCAAACAACATAACTTTATAGTTTCCGTAGCGGTTGTATACATAAGTTGGGTTAACCTCGTTAGACAAGCCACCATCGCCAAAGCTCCAGAAATATCTTACTGCACTTTGAGATTTATTGGTGAAATTAACAATTCCTTTTTCACAAGCAATTAGAGGACTGTTATCAAAGTCGATGTGCATTTTAGGCTTTACTTTGATAATCTGCATGGTGCTATCTACACATTGGTATGAATTCTTGATATACAATTTAACCGTGTGGAAAGTATCTTTTTCATTAGATGAAGGCAATAAAGCAGAGAAGCTTGAAGAAGAAACTGCGTTCAATTCATTGATTACCCATGTATTGCTCACATTGAATTTAGACTTATTGATAAATTGGTAGTTACCTGCATCGCAAGGATCGTTTCTTTGCGCTTTAAAATCAGCAACTGGCTTAGGATAAACATAAACATTGGTAGATGTTGTATCGTTGCAGTTGAATCTTTGTCTGTACAAGGTAACTTTAGGCTGCATGGTTAAGTTTCCCATTAGGTTCACATAAGTGTGTTTAACACTATCAGTTGTAGCCAAAGTGGTGTTATCACCAAAATCCCAGTATAAAGTTTTGAATGATTTGGAAGCATGGGTCATTGAAACCGCAAGGTCAGTGCAACCAACAACTTTATCTAAAATTAATTTATCTCCTGGCTTGTTCACCAAGTGAATGGTTTTGTATGCGGTATCTCTGCAATTAGAAGCAGATTTAACCTCCAAACTTACGTTGAAGAAAGTATCTCTTCCGTTGCTGGCCATTTTAGGGAAAGTATGTTTTGGGTTAACAGCCACCGAGCTGGTGTTGTCGCCAAATTTCCAAGTATATTGGTAACCGCCTAAAGTGGTATTGATTAAGTTGATGCTTTGCTTAGCACATACTGAGTCAGCAGAGAAAACGAAATCAGCTTTAGGGCGACCAACAACGATTACTTGTTGGTAAACTGTATCGCTTAAGCAACCATAATTAGAAGCTACTTGGTGAGCGATTACATATAATGAATCAAACAAAGGCAAACCAGGTAAGATGAAGTTTTGAGAAGCAGCACCTAATTTTTGGCTGTTTCCTTGTCCCCAGAAGTATTGAGCAGCATTGGTTGAATTGTCTGTTACTTTTAAATTAAGTGGTGCGCAGGCTTTTTTCGTAGAAACATTGAAAGAAGCAACTGGTTTTGGTCTTACTGTTACCATAGTGCTTGCAGTATCTTTACAACCATAGAAGCTTATAGCTTGGTATTTAATTGTGAAGTTAAGATCAGCATTGCTGTTGTTGATGAAAACAGTTGAATCATCTTTAGACGTTGATTGGTAGTTGTTACCAAAATTCCATGCATGGGTCAATGCTTTACCATCTTTAGAAATCGAAAGGTTTTTAGTAGAAACAGTTAATGGCGTGCAACCTGAAATTTTATTTAAAGTAAATTTAGCTGCTGGTTGTGGGTGAACAGTGATATTAACTACTGCACTATCAACACAAGCATGCTCGCTGCTTCCGATTAATTTTACTGCATAAACTGTATCATTATAGTTTGAAGCTTTATAGCTTGCTGAGAAATTCTTAGCTGTTGAAGTAAAACCATTGCCTGAGTTCCATTTGAAAGTCATGATGTTGATGCTACCAGTATCTTTTGGAGACGATTGGTTGTTGAAGCTAACTGGCAATACTGCGCAACCAGAAGTTTTATCAGCGGTAAAGCTTACCAAAGGTTTTGGATATACCCTTACTGATTTAGAAACAGAATCGATACAACCATTAATACTGGTAACTTTTAATTTCACTGAGTAAACAGTGTCTTTGCTGTTGCTAGGGCTAAATGTATTTGAAGGATTAGCAGAATTGCTGGTAGAGCCATTGTTAAAATTCCAAGCATGGCTCAAAGAATTAAATGTTTTACCATTGTTTGCATAAGACATGTTATTGAATGACACTTGCAATGGGCCACAGCCTTTGTCGGCGCTTAAACCAAATGCAGCAGTTGGTGCTGGAAAAACTTTAACAGTTGTGTTCACAGAATCTTTACAAGAAGCCCAGTTGCTAACCAACAAACTTACTTTATAAGTGGTATCACGAGTTTTTGCAGCTGCGTAGCTTGCACTAGGGTTTTTAAGATTAGAATTGGTTCCATTTCCTAAATTCCAATTGTAAGAATATCCAAAAGTTGATTGGTTGTTAAAGTTAACACTTACAAGACTGCAACCAGAATCTTTGTTTGTAACAATTGCTTTAGGGTTTTTAGGTGTGAATACAGATTGGGTGAAGGTATCACCTAGGCAAGAAGAAGAACTTGTTGCAATTAGGGTAACATTTAAAACTGTAGAGTCTGTATAGATGGTAGTATCGTTAGCAGAAAATGCTGTTGATCTTAAATTGCCATTAACATACCATTTGTAATCTTTACCATAAAATGATTTGTTGGTAAATTTGAACGTTACAGGATTACAAGCATAAGTCTTGTTCACATCAAATTGGGCTTTAGCACCTGGCTTAATGTTTAATGAACGGTAAGCAGTGTCTTTGCAACCTGAACCAGTTCCAGCTATTAAACGGATAGTAAATGATCCGGTAGTAGAATATGCATGTTTGGTTGCAGCATTTAATCCATTGGTTAAGGTGCTGTTGTCACCGAAGCTCCAGATGTTGGTGGTAGAGTTTGTTGATTGGTTAACAAACGCTATAGAATCGAAAGTACATCCAGTGGTATCTGCAGTAAATTTAGCTTTAGGCAAACCGTAAGCCGTAAATGTTTGTTGGAAAGTGTCATTTCCACAAGTATCGCTAACCATTAATTTGATGGTGTAGTTACCTGGTGTATTAAAAACTTTAGCAGCAGGATTTGCAGATGTAGAAGTTGTAGTATCTCCAAGAACCCATTTGTATTTAGGGTTGTTGAAATAAGAAGTAGTTGTATTGGTAAAATTAACAGTAACTGGCGCACAAGTGCCGGTGATGTTAGCAAAAGCAGCATGCGGTTTGTCGTTTACTCTAAAAGTTCTTGTTAAAGTATTGTCGCCACATTTGTTTGTTACTTTTAAAGCTATGGTATTGTTACCTGGATTGGTAAAAGTATAATTTAGAATAGAATCTGTTTTAGTAATTACAGTACTGCCATCAGTGATCGTCCAAAGGCGGGTTATTCCCCTGCCTTTAGACGTGTCGCGTAGACTAACTGACAAAGGCTTGCAGCCTCTGTTTGAAGAAAAAGTGAAAGCAGCTACTGGATTGTAGTAAACTTGAACTTTTCCTTTGAAGGTATCGTTACCACATGCGCTCTTTGCGATGAGCGTAACGGTATAATCACCTTCTTTTTTGTATTTGTGGTATTGAGCGGTTTTGCTATTGATCCAACCTACAGTAGTGCCATCACCAAAATCCCAAAAATAAGATTTGATGTCTGGTGTTAAGCAATATAAATCGCTTGATAGGTTATTGAAAACATGGTCACTGTTTGGGTTACATGTTGTGGTTACACTCCAAAGAGCTTTGTCTTTTTCACTGATATCGATTGGGTTCCAGGTAGTGAAAGAAGAACCGCATACATTGGTTGCAGTAATTTTAATTACACCTGAACAAACACCTTTCTTGTAGGTATGGGAAAGGGTATCTTTAGCACCAGTGTGTGGCAAAGATGTTTTATCACCGTTACCCCAGTCAACAAGGAAAGTGGTGTTGTTAGAAATGTTATATGAGTTGTTAACGATTTTTAAAGTATGAGGGGCACAACCGCGGTTGCTACCAGATGTCGGTCCAACGATACCTGCAGTAGGTATTCTTTGGTTGTATATCGTTCCATAAACCGTGTCTATGCAATTGCCATTGGTTGTAACAATTTTAACTGTGAAAACACCAAGTGAGCTATATCTGTGCGTTTTGTATGTATTTGGCAATAAATTTCCAGATGCAGTGTCTTTGCTGCCATCTCCCCAAAAGATTTTTAAGTTCTTTAAAGTATCAGCTGATTTGAAGTTAATGCTGAACGTATCAGGATCATTTACAAATTGAAGACAGTTCATCCAAGAAGGAGATAAACTGTAACTCATGTTTTGATCCAAGATCGTTTTCGCATTAGATGCAACAGTTATAGATGTTAATGAACTAGAGTCAATACATCCTGAAGAATCTTTCACAAACAATCTTATACCGTGTGCGCCTGTTTTCTTTAAAAGCAAAACAATGCTGTCTTTACCTTTTATGGTATCAGACATTTTAACGTTATCTAATTTGTACCAATACTTCGCCGTATTCTTTTGTGAACCCGTTGAAGTGTTAACGGCTTTAACAATGTAAGGAAGACCACATGTGTGCGTGGTATTAGTAGTGATACTTGGCGTTACATTGCAAGCGTAAGTGTTTCTACCTAAAACTAGGAGAAAGATGAAAATTAGACTTTTGAAACTTAATAATTTCATGGACTTTTTTTGTTGATTAAATCAAAGTTATGACCGAACCCTTTCAATGCAAGTTTTTTAAAAAAAAATTTAAAAAAAACTTAAAATCGTCATAAAACACTGATTATCAGCGTAAAAAAATCAAAAAAAATAAGACCAGGCATAACCTGGTCTTATTTTTTGTTTAACGAAACGAATATTTAGTTAAACACTACAAAAATTTAAAATCGAGTCCAAACATGAAATTTATTCGGCTTTGAGGGTAATAAAAATTCTCGGTGATCAATTTGCCCGAATACGCATATTTGTAAGTGTAGCCGTTATTTGAGTAAAAAATACCATTCATATTATTTAATAAGGCTTTAATCACTAGCTGTGACTGGTTTTTTAGATTAAATGTTTTCTGCAAAGCCATATTTAACGTGTAGTAGGCCTCTAGTTTTCTAGATGCATTTGAGGTGTTATCCAGGTACTGTGGACCTACATATTTAATATTGGTTTGTAGATCTAGATTTGATTGGTGGTGAAAATTCAGTCCTAGGAAAGCAATGGCGTTTGGCGAATAGGCAATATCGGTATTCTTGTAAAGGTCTTTCACAACCGTATTGCTGTCGTAATTGTAATAAACATCTTCAAATGCTTTTATTTTATTGGTGCTTAAATTCAAATTGGCATCTAGACTTAAGTTGAACTTGGTTTTTTGAATCAAAGGGTATTGAACAATTAGCTCTATACCTCTTCTATAACTGTTTTTAACATTGCGCCTCAAAGAACTTCCAACATCATTAAGCTCGCCAGTTAACACCAATTGGTTTATGTATTGCATATTGTAAACGTTAAACTGAAACATTTTTAACTTCTCCTTTATAATATAGCCTAATTCCAAATCCTTTAAATTTTCAGACTTGGGTTGTTCGGTTTTGCTGTTGTCGATGATATCACTTCGCACAGGTTCTCTATTGGCCACACTGAAACTAGAATAGACACGCGATTTAGAATTGAATTCATACACCATTGCCAGCTTAGGATTCATGAATAGATAATTGACATCGAATTGAATTCCTTTTAAATCGTTGTCGTTACCAGAACCAGAGTATTGGATGTTGCGCACTTGGAATTCAGCATCGGCTTGCAGCTTTGGAGAGAAACGGTAATTCAATTTGGCAAAGGTATTGAGTTCAGTTTTTTTGCTTTTGCTTTGGTAGTATCTAAAGTCTTTGCCGAAAGGCTGAGCTATTGAAGCCCAAATAACATCGCCATGGTGTTTGCCGTCGTATTGGCTAATGCTGATACCGGCAATGAAATCCGTTTTATTGTTTTTGTAATTTAAACTGCTGAAGTTGCCATAGTATATATTGTCTAACCAACGCTGTCTCACCAAATCGGTGCTTAATATCGTATCTGCATTGTTTGTGAAATTGGCCACACCGTATTTAGCAAAGGCCGCATCTGATTTGTATTCTTCATAAAAGCCTTTACCGGTGCTAGTAAAGAAAGACGATTTAAGGTTTAGTTTCTGGTTTATGGTCTTAAACAGGTGCAATTGGTAATGGTTTTGCCAATAGTTGTCTGTTTGGTTTTTGTAGTTGTAATAATTATAGGTTCTACCGCTGTTCAACAAATTGTCGCGGTCGGCAGCACTCAAGTAATTCCTATCGGCATAATCGTTCATGCCTTGCACATCGTTTTTAATGCGCGACTCGGGGGTCCCGTACCAAGATTGGTAGGTTTTTTCTTTGCCTCCAAAACTCAGAGCCGTGATGCTCCATGTTTTTTGGGTGTAGCTCAAATTAAATTGAAATGCTTTTAAGTCGCTCGCCGCACGGTCGATGTAGCCATCGCTGTTTATTTTAGACAAGCGGCCTGAAAAATTAAAGTTTCCTAGTTTTCCTGTACCAAATTGCAAAGTTGATTTAAAGGTATTGAACGAACCAATAGATTGTTGCAGTTGCAAAAAAGGAAGAGCAGATTGGCTAAGGTTTTGAATATTGATGTTGGCACCAAAGGCGCCGCTTCCAAGGGTACTGCTACCGGCACCACGTTGAATTTGAACCGAAGAAGTAGATGAGGCTAGGTCGGGCATATTGACCCAAAACACCCCATGGCTTTCGGCATCGTTAATGGGAATACCGTTGATGGTTACATTGATGCGGGTAGCATCGCTGCCCCGGATTCTAATTCCGGTATAACCCACACCAGAACCAGCATCGCTGGTTGTAAGCGCAGAAGGGGTATTTCCAATAAGGTAGGTGAAGTCTTGCCCTAGGTTGATTCTAGAAAGTTGTTTGGCTGTTACGGGCGTAAAGGCATATCCATTTTTTTCGCGCACTTGAATGGCTTTGACAGTATGGTTTTGTCGGTCAAGCACATTTTCTTGCAACACGATTTCTACAGCATAATCCTTTTCCAAAAACACCCTTAACCTGTCGTGTCTATAGCCTGGGGCTAGCACCTCAATAAAGTAGACACCAGTAGGAAGTAAAAAATCAGCAGCACCAATAGACTCTTTTTTGAGAGACATTTCGGTATCGAATACTTGAATGGTGTAGGACTCGAGTTCTAAATTTTCAGGAACTTTAACGGTACAAGAAAGTTTGTACAAAGGTTTTTGCTGAGCAAATGCAGCATTTGAGAAAAGGCAAAATAAGATGCCCCATAAAACGGCTTGTTGTTTCATACAATTTTAAAATAAAATTAGTTTTGGTGTGACAAGCCTAGAGCTAGGCATGAAAAAAGAATCTGTTTTCCCCGTCGCAGCAATTACGCTTATCCGGGTTCTGTGGGTATTATCTCAGCAATTGGTATTGCACCCCAAAACTTGGAGCAAGATTAGGGCAAAAAAATGAGATTGGCAAATTGATAAAATCAAGAATCATTTATCTCAAAACATACTCAAATCGAATTCGTCGAAATCTTTTATTTCAGATAACTTAAAAAGTTTATTGACGGATATTTTTGTTTTTGTCGTTTCAAACACCTCATTACCAGCCTCAGTTTCTGGGTCAGCTCCTAGGTTGGTGTTAACTTTGACGATTTTTTCTTTGGTTGAAAAATTGATACTGGTTTCATATTCAACTATTGGACCGTGGTTATCGGAACTGCTGTATCCGATGAGTTCGAAATCTGAATTTTGATATCTAAAAACATAGCCCCAGAAGCCATATCTGCCATGCCTATAAAAGACATACAACTTGCATTTTTTTATTTCAATACTCAGTTCAGGTGCATAATACACGCCGCCATCTTCATTTTCTGATGAGAAGCAATCTTCGTTTTTCAATACCAATTCATAGTTTTCATTTTTCTTAAATAGAACAATGATTCCCCTGCGGTTTTGATCCAATGGTCCGCGGACTTCGTCTGTTACGTTTTTGCTCTTGTCGGTGCCTTTAACAATTAAAACACAATCCTCAACACCATCGTTGTTTAAGTCCCCATTAATTGTTTCGAAAAGAACGAAACCATTGGGAATAAAATCGTTTGGATTTTGCTTTTGCTCACTCTCCTCATTGTTTTGTTCTGCAGTTTCAGCATTGGCCCCAATGCTGTCTTGAGAATTTGCATTTGATTGTTCGGTCTGATTTTGCCCACAGCTGTATATTATCAGAATACTAATTATAGCGGGTATTAATTTGTATTTCATAGTTGACTATGTTTGGTTAAATTAATTATTATTTGAAACCCTTTAAATTACGTTAAGTTAAATTTACTTTTTGGTTGAGCAACTCTACATGGAAATTCACTTTTGCATTTAAAGCCTTAAATACTTTAATAACAGTCTCAAACCTGGCATCCGTTAGACTATTTTCCAATTTGGATATTTGAGCTTTCTTAACACCTACCAATATTCCGAGTTCTTCTTGGGTCATATTTCTATCTTTGCGTGCCTTTTTGATGGCTTCACCTATTAAATCCATCCGCAATTCATTTTCAAAAGCTTCTTGTTTGGGCGTACCAACTTCACCAATGTATTTATCGGTAATATCTTCTAGGCTAATTGTCTGTAATGGTTTATTTTTCATGGTTGTTGATTTTTAATTTGAAATATTGGATTCTAATGTTTTCAGCTTTTTCTATTTCATTCTTGGGTGTTTTATCCGTCTTTTTGATGATACCGTGTTAAGATATAACAACCGTATCAGCATTGTCTGTTTTATCCCAAAAAGCAAAAAGGCGGTAATGGGTTTTGTTGTGTAAAGTTCTAAACTCCCAAATTTCACCATTTAACTTTTTGAACAACTCATTGTCATTAACTACTCTGGCTTTTTGAATATTATAAATAATTTTATCTCTGGCTTTTTCATCAAGCTTGTCAATAAATTCAGCCGCTTCAATAAGAAACTGAACATTAAATCTCCCCTTCATGAATTTTAGTTTATGCAAATTTAATAGTTTCTTTATTAGGAAACAAATTAAAAATTTACTGAGAAAATAAGATTCTTAATTTTGGCCAATGACCAATTAAAAACCAAAGCTATTTGATATTCAAAATATAACGTTTTTGATATTCAAAACAGGTTGATGTGCATGAATGAACATCAAAAAGCTTTGTCTATCATATTTTGCGAATAATGATAGACAAAATCATTTGATTGCTATAAGTTAATGTCAAAATAATTTTTAGCATTTAAAAAACCAAAAGGCTAAAAAAACCCCTCACCCACCGCGATGCCTGCCCCTGACTGGCGTGGTAGCTTGCTGCTAGGCTTGCGTATTTTTTGTTGCACTGGCAGGGCGACTGGCAATAAGCCCCTGGCATTGCATACAAAAACAGCAAGCCGGGTGGCAACTAAAACAGAAGTCAGGAAATGGGCCCTAAACTTATTTATCGGTCAGAATCCAACGGTTCTTGAGTTTCAAGTTGAAATCTATGAAGGCCTGCAGTCCAGCCATGTATTCGTTGTTGCCCAAAGAAAATCCGTTCTCATCGAGTGCCTTGTCGGTAAACTGCGATTCGAAGATCTTGGGACTTACCATGCTTTCGCAATTAAAAACATTGAGAATTTTGTTAATTGTATAACTTAGTTGAACCGCTGGCATTCGTCCACCGCGACCATTGGATATGCCGCAAGTTGCAAACACTTTGTTGTTCCACATGTCTTTAAACGCTGGTGCCGCCATGGTGTGTACCATTTGGATAATCTCAGCACTTGGAAACCAATTGTATTCAGGGGTCAATATAAATATCAGGTCCGATTCTTTGCTCGAATTGAACAAATTGGCTTGGAAAGGGCTTAAATTGTTAGGGTCTACGCGGCCAGAATTCATAGACGGGATATCAAATTGATTGAAGTCAATGACATGTACAATTTCGTCGTTGTTAAGCTCTAGTATATGGTTTTTGATGGCCGTGGCCACGCGCAAGGTATTGCTGTTTTTTCGCGGTGAACCGCTTAGTATGGTGATCATGATAAATATTCTTTGCTGAGAAATTGATACAGATTAAATCCGTTATTGTTTGACTCAGCACTGATTTTGTTAAAAAGTTCTTGTTTGTCGATCTTGGCCATTTGGTGTTGCAGTATCAATTGAAAAGCCTTTTCTGTTTTCAAATGGTTTTGTCTAATTGGGTCAATGTTCAATTGGTTGTGGGCTTGCAAAGCGTCCCAAAACTCTGCGATGCCAGTAAACGTGGTGGCAACGGTTTTCAGAACGGGGATAGACCAATTGCTGGCTGCTTTCTGGTGCACTAGGGCCGAAAGGTTGCGCACAAAAAGGTCGGCACCATCGCGGTCTGACTTGTTGACCACAAACACATCGGCTATTTCCATAAGGCCACTTTTGAGGGTTTGCACTTCGTCGCCTGCCTCGGGAACCAGCACCACAGCAGTGGTATCGGCCAAGCCTGCTATTTCAACTTCACTCTGTCCCACCCCTACGGTTTCAATAAGTATAAGGTCGAAGCCCGCGTGTTTCATCACATCACAGATTTCGAAAATACGGGCTGAAAGTCCACCCAAACTGCCGCGGGTAGCCAAAGAGCGGATGTACACATTGGGGTTGTTAAAATGCGAAGCGAGTCTTATTCGGTCGCCCAATAGGGAACCAAAATTGAACGGCGACGTAGGGTCTACGGCCAGTATGCCAATTTTTTTATTTTGTTTTAAAAGGTGGTCGACCAAGGCATTGACCAAACTGCTTTTACCGGCACCGGGAGGGCCTGTTAGTCCGACCACAGGCACATGCGTGTTGAAGGGCAAAGCATTGAGCAGGGTTTTGCCAGCCGGCAGGTTGTTTTCCACCAGAGAAATGGCACGGGCAAGGGCAATAAAATCGCCCGCCTGCAGGTCCTTAATATCAATTTCTTTCTTCAAGAGCAGGGCTTATAATTTGATGCACACATTTTTAGGTTCGGTGAAAAAGCGCATGGCTTCCCAACCACCTTCGCGGCCTACACCACTTTGTTTGACCCCACCGAAAGGCGTACGCAAGTCGCGCAACAACCAGCAATTGATCCACACGATACCACTTTGAATGTTGGCGGCCATGTTGTGGGCTTTGGTAATGTCTTGGGTCCATATGGTACAAGCCAATCCGTATTCGGTAGCGTTTGCCATTTCGAGTGCTTCATCAGCCGAGTCGAAAGGCATAATGCTGACCACTGGTCCGAAAATCTCCTCGGTATTGCAGCGGCAATCGTAGGCCAGGTTTTCGATAATGGTAGGTTCGATATACCAACCGTTTTCGTGTCCATCGATTTTCAATTGTTTGCCACCAAAAAGTATTTGTCCGCCTTCTTCTTTTGCCAATTCGATGTAAGACAAAACTTTTTCAAAGTGCATTTTGCTCACAATAGCACCAATGCGTGATTCTTTGAGCAAAGGATTGCCTACTTGTAATTTGCTCACTTCAAGCAATAGGGCGGCTTTAAACTTTTCGTAAATGGGGCGTTCTATAAATATGCGTGATCCACAAAGGCAGATCTCACCTTGGTTAAGAAAAGAGGTTTGCACGGTAGTTTTAAGTGCTTTTTCAAAATCGCAGTCAGCGAAAATGATGTTGGGGTTTTTACCACCAAGTTCTAGACTTAATTTCTTAAACATAGGCGCAGCAACG
>CANFXY010000018.1 GCA_947451105.1 Bacteroidota bacterium
AAAGAAAACAAGCTGTTCAAAAAGATTCCATGTATGTCTTTGGAGTTACCCTCTTTCATTACCACATCTGTAATTGCAGATAATCTTCCACCATGTTTGGCAGAAAAGCCACTTTTGGATAAGTTGATGCTGTTAATGGCATCTGAATTAAAAATAGAATAAAAACCAAAAACGTGGTTGGTGTTGTAAATTGGAATGCCATCTATTAAGACTAGATTTTGATCTTGGCTTCCACCTCTAACATACATCCCATTGGTTAATTCGGTTCCTGGCATGACACCTGGTAAATGTTTTATGGCTCTTCCCACATCTATTTCACCTGCAAGAGATGGCATATGGCTTATTTGAAAGCCCGGTACTTCAACATATCCATTTTCGATTCTGTCAATAATTTTCATGTTGTGCTGCAAGGCATAAAGAATAAGTTTATTAACCTCCTCGCTATTTTTAATACTTACTTTAGGCGAACCAATGCTGTCATTTTCATCCACGCTTGCTTCTTCTGCTTCTTCAGAAATTTGTATGTCGTTAAATGGGTTTATTTGAACTGCATCCTCGTCCATTTCATTTAATTCGACATCCGCCTGTTTGTTTGACGAAATGCGCATGGTGTCTATTTTTGCATAAAAGCCTTCTCCGATATAGAGAATGTTTTTAGTGCCATATGGCACGCTGATTGCGTAATAGCCATAGTTGTTGGTAACTGAGCCCGATCCGGTTTGGGGACAGAATACATAAGCACCAATGATAACTTCTCCGGTTTCTTTGTTGCTTAAGAAACCAGATATGGTAAAACTCTGAGCATTAAGGTTAGAAAAGCTTATAAATACGAACAGAATTAAATAGTAAATCTTGCGCAAGCGGTTCATAGTAATTAAAATTCAAATGTAATAAAAAAAGCGCATTTTATTTGAATGTTTAACATTGGCCATAACTTGTGGAAAAGCTAAAAATCTTTGCGCTTATCTTTGAATTTATCATTTGAAAATCATTCGTCGACTTTTAATATCGATATTATTGATTTTTACCTTTCAAAGCTTTGGGGCAAATCACAGTGACTCAAGTTTTATGTCATTGGATACCAGCAATGTACTAAAAGGTTTAAATTTAAAACGTGTTCCAAATATGGATACCTTGCATAAGGTTGCCCGAAAGTATATGGGCCGTTGGAATTATTTGTTTTTAGCCATTAAAATGGAAGAAAGCGGGGCTAGTGGGCATTACAGTTGGTTGTCTTCAACCCACTTCAATTTATGCGGAATGCGTTTTCCCCGTGCTCGAAGGACTTATGCGATAGGCGCTACAAATACCAATTACGCAATCTATAGAAACTGGTTTGAGTGTATGTTGGATTTTAAAATTTACATCGAATCCATTGAAGCCAAATTTATAGAGAAGAACAAACGCCCTCCGAGTGATGAAGTTGAGATGATACATTTTATGTTCAATTCATTTAATCATTTTGCAAAATGGAAAAAAGACATGTTGGTTTTAATAAAATATGTCAAGAAGAAATATAAGTAAGCTTTTTCTTTTAGTTTTGTAAGATGTTTGTATCAGGGTTCACCATTGCTAGAAATGTAGTTAAAGCAGACTATCCAATCAAGGAAGCCGTTTTTTCTATTTTGCCTCTTTGTGACGAAATGATTATAGCGGTAGGTAAAAGCGATGATGATACCTTGAATTATATCAAGTCGTTTGATTCTCCTAAAATTAAAATTATTGAAACCGTATGGGACGATACTTTAAGAGAAGGTGGTAAAGTATTAGCCATTGAAACCAATAAAGCCATGGATGCCGTTAATCCAAATGCGGATTGGTGTTTCTATATTCAAGCAGATGAGTGTTTGCACGAGCAATATCTTGAACCTTTGAAAAACCTTATGTTGAAATATAAGGATGCACAATCCGTTGACGGTTTGCTTTTTAATTACACCCATTTTTATGGAAGCTACGATTATGTTGCAGACAGCCGACATTGGTACAGAAAAGAAATCCGCATTGTTAGACATAATCCTCAAATCCGCTCTTTCAAAGACGCTCAGGGATTTCGCATAAATGGTCAAAAACTCAGAGTAAAGGAAAGCGGAGCTTCTATCTTTCATTATGGATGGGTTAAGCATCCTAAGCAACAGCTTGAGAAATTAAAACAAGCCAGAAAACTATGGCATTCAGATGAATTTCTTGAGAAAGAATACGCAGACCTCAATGAATATGATTTTAGCAACGTGGATTCATTGTCGCTTTTTACAGGAAGCCATCCTGCGGTAATTCAAGAGCGCATTCAAATGAAAAATTGGAAGTTTGAATACGATATAAAAATTAAAAACTTAGGTTTTAAAAAGTCTGTCTTGTATTTTATTGAAAAAATAAGTGGTTGGCGGGTAGGCGAGAATAAGAACTACAAAATCATTTAAGGTGTATGTCCAAAGCATCTCTTAATGCAATGCCAAGGAAATTAAATCCCATCACCAACAACATAATGACAAATCCCGGAACTATGGCCAAATAGGCATTGTCCCACATAATGTATGGGTAATTCTCTTTAACCATCATGCCCCAACTTGGTGCAGGCGGTGCAATTCCGAATCCAAGAAAACTTAAACCAGATTCTAATAAAATGGCGGATCCAAATACAGAGATTGCCAAAACAATTAAGGTGCTTTTTAAATTGGGCAACAAATGTTTAAACATGATTCTGAATGGAGAATACCCCAAAATTTTAGCCGCTTGAATAAATTCCTTTTCTCTTAAGCTAAACACTTGTCCTCTGACAACACGGGCAACTTCTACCCATGAACTGATGCCTATTGCAACGAAAATTTGCCAAAATCCCTTGCCAAGTGCAAAACTAATTGCGGCGACGAGCAACATACTCGGTAAACTCCATATAACGTTGATAAACCAAGAAATGGTTAAATCCGTCTTCCCTCTGTAATAACCAGCGATTAATCCTAGCGCCGTGCCAATTAAAAATAGGGATACCAGCACAGCAATAATTCCTACGGCTAAGGAAACCCTGCTGCCCAATACAATGCGGCTGAAAACATCACGTCCAAAGCCATCGGTGCCCAATAAAAATGTTTGGGTTTCTATTTTATACGGTGCTGGTAATTTAGATAAATCGATGATCTCTGTAATGGTTTTTTCAGGGTAGTAAAGATTTAATCTAATGCTGTCATTTTGGATAGAATAGGAATTGATTGCAATGTTATAAATGGGTTCGTTTTGTCCATTAATCCATGCCTCTAAAAATGACTTTTGTATAGGGTTCTCAACTTTGAAAACCTTAATTTTACTCATTGGTTTTAACAACGCAATAGGTAAGTTGATAAGATTGGAATTACTCGTTTTATCGGGCGTTATAATATTCCCTAATAAGCCCAATACAAAGAATAAACTTACAATAATAAAACCAATCAATCCCAAAGGGTGTTTTATGGTTTTTTTGAAAATAGAATCTGTTTTTTTCAAGTTACAAATGTATTAATTATTATATGTTTTATCAGTTATTTGTGTAGGCTGTTAATCTGTTTGCTTTGTCAACTGGTGTTTAAACCAAGTCTCTTGACGTTTGGCGTAATTTCTCGAGTGCTGCTTGATTTTATCTATTGTATATTCAATTTTGTTTTCACCCCTGAAATACGGCCACCATTCACTGTATCCAACAGTTTGTAAGGCGTTTAATTCTTGAAATTTTTCTAGGTTTTTGGCTTCTTCCTCTAAGCCCATTTCAAGCATTTCGTCAACACGTCTGTTTATCCTATCATACAATTCGCTTCTTTCCAAATTCAAAACTTTATATTCTGTTTCGAATTCGTGCGTAAAATCAGGTATGTCACTTTTGGGAACCTCGATTGCGCTTCCAATTTCAATGGCTCTAATCAACCTTTGAGGATTTGATAATTCCGTTTTTTTATACAAGTCTAGCGAGATTGACTTTAATTTTTCTTGTAAAAAACCAATGCCAAGTTCAGCATACTTTGCTTCCAATTCCATTCTAAGTTTGTCATTACTAGGAGGCAAAGGATCAAATCCATTTAACAAGGCTTTAATATACATGCCAGTTCCACCGCAAACCACAAGGTTGTTGTGGGTTTCAAATAATTTATTTATCAATAAGCGGGCTTCTTTAGCGTAAACTCCAGCGTTATATGCATGGTGTATGCTTGTGTGAGCAATCAAAAAATGTTTTACTTCGGCTAATTGTTCTTCGCTCGGGCGGGCCACACCGATATTTAATTCTTGAAAGACTTGTCTTGAGTCGGCTGAAATGATCGGCGAATCCAATTTTTTAGCCAATTCAATTGAAAAAGCTGTTTTACCAACGGCCGTAGGACCAGCCACAATGGTTAATTTTTTATCACTCATTCTCTAAGCTAATCTTAGCCTTTTGTAATTCTTCTTTTTGTATTTCGTTGATAATAGGATAATCCAATTCTAAAGACTCCAAGGTTTCAGAAACTAGTCGACCAACGATTGCTCGACTAACCCATTGGTTGTTTGCTGGAACTATATGCCAAGGCGCATATTTACTTGTTGTGTTCTTAATCATGTCTTCATAGGCGATTTGATAGTCATCCCAATGTGCGCGTTCTTGCAGGTCTGCTGAGTTAAACTTCCATTGTTTTTCAGGTACTTCAATACGTTCTATGAATCGTTTCTTTTGTTCTGCCTTACCTAAATTTAAAAATACTTTTATAATAATGGTCCCGTTCAAAACCAAGTGTTTTTCAAGCGCATTTATCGCTTCATATCGGTTTTCCCAAAAATCCTTTTTAATGTCCTTTTTGCTGTTAATACCTGGAATATTTTGAGAAAGGATATACTCAGGGTGTACTTTACAAACCAATACTTCTTCGTAATAAGAGCGGTTGAAAACAGCAATTTTTCCTCTTTCTGGTAATAAGCGGTTGCATCGCCATAAAAAATCATGGTCCAATTCCTCTTTACTTGGTTGTTTGAAATTTACCACATGACAACCTTGTGGATTAACTCCTGTTAGCACATGTTTGATGCAACTGTCTTTTCCAGCAGCATCTATTGCTTGAAGAACTATAAGTACTGAATATTTATTTTGAGCATAAAGTTTCTCCTGCAAAATGGAAATTGACTCTTTGTGGCCATCCAATTCCTTTTTTAAGGAATCTTCATTTTTGTAATGCAATGTTTCACTTGGTTTGTAATTTTTCAATTTAAAACCCTTGCTGTTTTCAATGCATATTTTTTTGTTGAATAGTATTTTTTTCATAATAATTAAAACATAAAACCAGCTCGAATGACATAAGGCGCATTGTAAATATTGTTATTTGGGTACAATAACAAATAATATGCAGATACATACATTTTAGGGATAGGGTTAAATCCACCACCAATTAAAGCATATTGGTTCCAAGTGTTTTGGAAATTAAGCATTTGGTATTCCGTTTGAGCAAATAAGACTTCGTTGATTTTGTATCGAGCAAAAGCATTTCCACCATAGATTAAATAGGCATTGTTGCTGTAGTTGATGTTCTTGTAATATTGAAAATTTGCACCTATCCCGCTTGTGAATTTCGGGGTAATCCTATAACCTACCTGAGGCATTACATTGATACTGCTGTATGTGTTGCTAAGCATTAGTCCGCCCAAACCACCACCAATATTAAAAGTTAAGCGCTCTTTGAAGCTCAATTTTGAAAGGTCTTCCTCCTTGTTTTTTTGATTTTGGGCCTTAACGTCTAATAAGTTGAGCAGAAGTGCAGTAAAAAATAAAATGTTTTTAAATTTCATTGTTTTATTGTTTCAATATTAGCTTAATTTCGCAACATAAAAAATATTCAGTATGTCAAAACTACATAATTTCTCAGCAGGTCCATCTATTCTTCCACAAGAGGCCATCGAAGCGAGCATGGAAGGTATTAGAAACTTTGCTGGTACTGGTTTATCCGTATTAGAAGTGTCGCACAGAGGCAAAGAATTTGTTGCTGTTGTAGAAGAAACCCAAGCCATTATTAAAGAACTTTTAGGTGTTCCAGATGGTTACGAAGTGTTGTTTTTAGGTGGTGGAGCAAGCACACAATTTTTGATGGTTGCTTATAATTTATTAGAAACAAAAGGCGCATATTTAAAAACGGGTGTTTGGGCAGCGAATGCAGTTAAAGAAGCTAAATATTTAGGAAATGTTGAAGTGGTAGCAAGCTCTGAGGATAGAAACTATGCATACATTCCAAAAGGATATACCATTCCAAGCGATGCAGACTATTTCCATTGCACAAGTAACAACACAATTTATGGTAGCCAAATGCAGAGCTTTCCTGATAGTCCCGTAACAATGGTTTGCGACATGAGTTCTGATATTTTAAGCAGAAAAATTGATGTATCTAAATTTGGTTTAATATACGCTGGTGCTCAGAAAAACATGGGCCCTGCCGGTGTTACAGTTGTAATTGTAAGAAAAGATATTCTAGGTAAAGTTACCCGCAGAATTCCAAGTATGATGAACTACCAAGTGCACATCGATAAAGAAACAATGTTTAACACTCCGCCTGTATTCCCAATTTTCTCTATGTTGCAAAACTTGAAATGGGTTAAAAAAGTAGGTGGAGTTGACGAAATGCAAAGAAGAGCTGCCGCAAGAGCTGCATTGTTGTACAATGAAGTTGACAACAATCCTTTGTTTGTTGGTACTATTGATAAAGAAGATAGATCACAAATGAATGCATGTTTCTTATTGAGCGATGAATCTATGGAAAATCAATTCAATGCAGCGTGGAAAGAAGCAGGAATTTCAGGAATTAAAGGACACCGTTCTGCTGGTGGTTATAGAGCAAGTATGTACAACGCATTGCCACTTGAAAGTGTTGAAGCGTTGGTAAATGTAATGAGAACCTTTAAAGCATAGAATTCAATCAAGACAATGAAAATATTAGCAAACGATGGAATAGATGCTTCAGCTAAAATAGCTTTAGAGGCCAATGGTTTTACCATTGATACCAACAATATTCCGCAAATTGAATTGGCTTCGAAAATCAACAATTACGATGTGCTGTTGGTTAGAAGTGCAACCAAAGTAACTAAGGAAATCTTAGATGCCGCTCCAAATTTAAAATTGGTTGGCCGCGCTGGTGTGGGTCTCGATAATATTGATACAGTTTATGCAAAAGAAAAAGGTGTTGCTGTGGTTAACACGCCAGCAGCCTCTTCAACATCTGTTGCTGAATTGGTGTTCGCCCACATGTTCTCAATATGCAGAATGTTGCAATACAGCAATAGACAAATGCCCGAGAATGGCATGTCTCAATTTAACCAATTGAAAAAAACGGCTTCTGCAGGTGTGGAGTTAAAAGGCAAAACCTTAGGTTTAATTGGATTTGGAAGAATTGGACGTGAAGCAGCTAGAATGGCTTTCGGTTTAGGTATGAACGTTATCGCTTTTGATCCAATGATTTCAGAGGCCAATGTTGAAATTACTTTTCATGAAGATTCAGGAATTCCAAGCATCACTAAAGCCATCAAAACCATTTCAAAAGAGGATGTGTTAAAACAAGCTGATTTTGTTAGTTTACACATTCCCGGTGGACAAGGTTACGTGATTGCAGAAGCTGAATTGAAAATGATGAAGCCTAATGCTGGGCTAATCAATTGCGCCCGTGGCGGTGTCGTTTGCG
Organism: Bacteroidota bacterium; assembly: GCA_947451105.1. GTDB lineage: Bacteria > Bacteroidota > Bacteroidia > NS11-12g > UBA955 > JABMMZ01. Next base: position 7,650 of record CANFXY010000018.1, read on the forward strand.
AAGCAGATCTAGTTGACGCATTAAACAACAAAACGATTGCTTATGCTGGTGTTGATGTTTTTGAAAAAGAACCTCCGGTGTATGATGGTATACTTAAATTAGACAACGTCTCTCTTACGCCTCATATTGGTGCAAGCACCAATGAAGCTCAAAAACGCATAGGTGATGAGATGGCTGAACAAATTATCCGTTTTTTCAATTCGTAATATTGGCTAGTATTTTTCCTTTTAAAGCACTTCTGCCTGCTAAAGGTAAAGAAGGTTTGGTGTCTGCAAATACCCATGTAGATGACCTAAAACGACAAATGGAAATTGTGCGGGAAAACCCGCTCACTTATCTAAATGTGGTTAAACCTTATTTGAAATTTAATGAGGAAAAAAATCCAATAAAACATTTTCCATATGGCCTTTCTGCCTTGCATGAACTAATGGCAATGAAAGCAATGGAATTGGATGCCAATTCTTCATTGTACATATACATTCAGACGGATAAAATTAATGGCTCTCACGAATATATTGGTTTGATATGCACCGTTGCTGTTGAAGATTATTACGAAGGGAAAATTAAGATCCATGAAAAGACCCTCACCGAAAAAGAGGAGCAATTAATTATGCATATTGAAGCAACTGGTGTGATTGGCGAACCGGTGCTAATGACCCACAAACCTGCTTCAAATGTATCAGATATTTTAAAATCAATTGTTGGAAAAGGAGAGGAAATCATTCATTTTCATGATGAGGTTGACCGTGTTCATCGCATAATAAGGATTGAAGACCCAGCGTTGATAGAATCTATCCAAAATGCATATTCAGGTATCGGCGATTTGTACATTGCAGATGGACATCACCGCAGCGCTGCCTCTGCAGGGTATTTCAAGAAGAAAGGCATACACAATGGGCATTATTTAAGCTATGTTGTTCCGCCTGAATACTTGAACATTGACAGTTTTCACCGTGCATTTAAATCCAAAATAGAATTTAATGCAGAAACATTCATAAGTCAATTAAAAAATGATTTTGAAGTTAATACGTCACCAGAGCCTATTTTGCCGAAAAATGAATTAGAATTTGGATTAAGACTTAAAGGGCAATGGTATCAGTTGAGTTACAAATTGGGTGTTGACGGTCTCAATGCTGTAGATAGTCTAGATGTTTCAATTTTAGAAGACCATGTGTTTAAGTCTAAATTAAATATTAATGATTCAAAAACAGACAATCAACTTTCATTTTTAAAGGGAAGTATACCTTGCGAAACCCTTGAAGCAGAAGTTGATGCAGGTATATACGATGCAGTCTTTACCGTGCATCCATGTCACATTCAACATGTGTTTGATGTGGCTGATCAAGGTTTAATTATGCCGCCCAAATCTACTTATATTGAACCTAAATTGAGAACTGGATTAACAGTTCAAATGGTCTAAAAGACCTTCTTTACCGCATTTTATCGTAAAATTATTTTTCCTTTATTAGGAGAAAATGCTAATTATTAGCTTGTTGCATCATCTTATGGGTTTTATGCGATGAAATATTGGTTTTTTTAACGAACTTTGCCTGTAATACTTTAAAACGAATGATTAAAAACCAAACCATTTTTAGATTTTTAACGCTTTTCATTTTATTCTTATTTGCAAATTCGATAAAGTCACAAGTTTTTGAAGGTGATTTAGCCAATAAAACATTAAAAGGTGCTGATCTAATTAGGATAAGTGAGCAAACGGGGTTGATTCAATACGCTCAATTAAATGACAACATAAGAATCGATGAAGCAAATGTTTTACCCTATTTATCTAAGGTTTATCAACTGTCCAACGCCTATAGTTTTAATGTCATTAGAAAAGAAACAGACGAATTAGGCTTTTTACATATCCGATACCAATTGAGTGTAAATAAAATTCCAATTCTTGGATCGGTAATCATTGCACATTTTAAAAATGGATACCTCAATGCCTTCAATGGTGAGGTTTTTAAAGTATCAGAATCAACATCGTCGTTAAAACTTAATGAAAGCGAATGCCTCAAGATTGCATTGGATTCAACCCATGCCGAATCTTATTTATGGCAAATACCAGAAGAAGAGGCCATCATAAAAGAAATAAAGGAAGATGTTCATGCCACCTGGTATCCTAAAGGGGAATTGATTTATGTGCCGGATAATTTGAATTTCTTCAACAAGACATTTTATTTAACGTACAAATTCAACATACACGCCAGTATTCCAAGAACAGCAGAAAATATGTACATTGATGTAAATTCTGGTAAACTCATAGCCAGAGAAAATCAATTACACACAACAGATGTCAATGGGAAAGCCATTACCAAATACAGTGGAACAAAAAATATTATCACCGATAGCACAGCACCATTTAATTACCGTCTGCGTGAAAATACCAGAGGTGGAGGTGTTTACACCTTAAACCTTAAAAAGGGAACCAATTATGGTTTGGCCGTTGACTTTCTTGATAGCAACAACAATTGGAATAATGTAAATGCAAACAAAGACGAAGTTGCCACCGATTGCCATTGGGGTGCTGAAACTACCTTTGACTATTACAAAACTAAATTCAACCGCAACAGCTATAACAACAGCAATGCGCGAATAAATAGTTATGTGCATTATTCGGCCAATTATGACAATGCCTTTTGGGATGGAATTCGTATGACTTATGGAGATGGAAGTACATTTAAACCACTTACTTCTTTGGATGTTTGCGGCCATGAAATTACCCATGCCGTTACCAGTAATTCTGCTAATTTAATTTACAGTTACCAATCAGGACAACTTAACGAATCCTTCAGTGATATTTTTGGAAATGCCATAGAGCGGTATGGTAAGCCAACTGGATATAGTTGGAAAATTGGAGAGGAAATTACATACAGTGGGGCAGGTTTACGCAATATGACTGACCCCAGAATTCAAGGGAATCCACGCTGTTATCTAGGAACTTATTGGTACACAGGTGCTGGCGATAATGGAGGTGTTCATACCAACAGTGGGGTTCAAAATTGGTGGTTTTATTTAATCACGGAGGGGGGCATTGGGACAAACGATTTTAGCAATGCCTACAAAGTTGATAGTTTAGGTATTTTAAGTGCCGAAAAAATAGCCTATAGAAATTTAACCGTATACTTGACGCCTTCATCTCAATATACTGATTCACGTTTTTATTCTATTCAGGCTGCCAAAGATCTATTTGGTCAATGCAGTAAAGAGGTTATATCTGTAACAAATGCCTGGTATGCTTGTAACGTTGGTCCAAAGTATGATAGTGGTTACGTTAAAGCTGCTTTTTCAGCAGATACGGTTATCTGTAATACCTCAAAAACAGTTAAGTTTTACAACCTTAGCTCGAATGCAATAACCTATAAATGGACCTTTGGAGATGGAAATACTTCAACGGCAACCAATCCAACAAAAACATATTCAAGTTTTGGTAATTATACGATTAAATTAGTTGCAACGAGTTGTTTTAAAAATAAAAAAGACAGTTTAACCAAAACAGCTTATGTGAAAATCGATTCAACTTTTGATATTTGTAATGCCATTCTCATGCCTGCCTCCGGCACGGATAGTACGCACAAGTGCAAATCTTTTATATACGACGATGGGGGTGAAGACATTTATTCTCAGGGTAGAATTACCTATTTCAGAATTAGTGCACCAGGTGCAGATTCAATTCGTATCCGATTTTTAGATTTTGATTATGAGGCTGGTTATGACAGTCTTTATGTATATAAGGGTAAATACCCCGGAACAGGCACCAAAGTTGGTGGTTATACTGGTTCTGCTTTGCCATTTTCAGGAAACAATTTTTTAGTCGCTGGCAATACTGTAACGTTAAGACATGTATCTGATCCTTATGTAGTCGGTAGGGGATTCAAATTGTTGTATACAGCAATTAAAAAACCCGTTAAAGTAACAGCATACTCAGATACCACGATTTGTATGGGTAAATCTGCGATGTTAAGAGCAAAAGGAACTGGCGGTTATGCGGGCGACTATTTCTTTAAATGGAACAATCTGGTTTACAATGACACAAACATAGTCGCACCCACAAGCAATTCAAGCTATAAAATTTATCTTAGCGATCTTTGCACCAATTCAAAGGATTCAGCAACTGTAAATGTTACGGTTAGAAATCCTTTGGATGTTAAAACCAATAAGGACACCACCATATGTCTTGGAAGATCTGTAACCCTTTCTGCCTCTGCAACAGGTGGTAACTCTTCTGCTTATACTTATACTTGGGACAATGCCTTGGGAACCGGTAAAACAAAAACAGTGAGTCCAACTGTAAATACAACCTACAGGGTGATAATAAGTGATGCTTGTACACCAAAACAAGATACCGCATATGTCAGGGTAAATGTTAAAAATGCTTTAAAAGTAAAAGTAAGCACAAATGATACTTTAATTTGTTACAATAAAGTGAGCGCTGTATCTGCCAACGGTAGCGGTGGCGATACCAGTCAATATACCTATCTATGGGCAAATGGACTAGGAATGGGTAGCAGTATTAATGCAAGTTTGACCAGCAGCCGTTGGGTAAAATGTACCTTAACAGATGCTTGCTCTGTGGCACCTGCATCCGATTCTGTTTTCGTCGTGGTTAGGGCAGCATTGGCCGTCCAAATAAACAACGATACGACTTTATGTTTTGGAAGAGGAACCAAAATCATAGCCACATCAACGGGAGGTGTGTCAAAGGATTATACCTACAATTGGACGCCTTTATTGCCTGACACGGCCATTCAAAACGTTAAACCTAAAATAAAAACCAAATATAAAGTTGTCCTAACTGACAATTGTTCTAATTCTGCCACTGATTCAATTACCATTAATGTATTAGCACCGATAGTGGTTAGTGGATTAAAAGACACAACCATTTGCACGGGCATGAATGTACCATTGGTTCCCAAAGTTACCGGCGGTTTAAGCAGTTCTTATTCCTATACTTGGAACTTAGGCTTAGGAAATGCATCTACCCAATTGGTTGCGCCAACAGGAACAAACACCTATCAAGTAATTGTTAGGGATGGTTGCACAGTTTTAGGTGATACTGCAATAGCCAATATCACGGTTAAAAGTTCATTAAAGCCAAAGATTTTTAGTGCAGACACTCTGGTTTGTTATCAAAACACAAGCGCGTTTACAGTTACTGCAACTGGTGGTGATGTACGTAAATATGTGTATAATTGGAATAATGGTTTGGGAACTGGAAGCAGTACCTCAGGTGTAATGTCCACGAGTAAATGGGTAAAAGTTACCTTAACAGATGCTTGTACAGTTAATCCTGGCGTCGATTCAATATACGTTAAAGTAAGACCTGAATTAAAAGTAAAACTGCCAAAGGATACTTTAATTTGTTATGGAAGTTCTATGCCGTTGAGCGCAATCCCAAGTGGAGGTGATTTAAATACCTATGCATACACATGGAATCAAGGCCTAAGCTCGGTCCAAACAAATACCATTTCGCCTAAAATTAAAACCCAGTATATTGTTTTGTTGAACGATTTGTGCTCGGCACAGGCTACTGACTCCATGGTAGTTGATGTTATGGCTAAAATTAAGGTAACAGGTTTAAGGGATACCACAATTTGTGATGGGGCATCAGTTCCACTTAAGCCAATAGTTACAGGCGGTATCAGTGCCAATTATAATTACACTTGGAATCAAGGTCAAGGTAATTCAAAGAACATTTTAGTAAAACCAACCAGTAACACAACATATAAATTGATTGTTGATGATCAATGCACTCAGCCATATGATTCTTCAATTGTAAACATCACCGTTCTACCTGCTTTAAAATTAAATATTAAGTTGAGTGATAACAGTATTTGTGAAAATGACACTTCCATACTCAATTTAAATATGAGTGGTGGTTTAAGTTCGCAGTACCAATGGACAATTAATGGAGTGCCTAGTTTAAGCAAAGCAATAGTGGAAAAACCTTCTAGCAGTAAGCAGTATATAGTAAACTTAATTGACAATTGTTCTCAAGCCGTTTCTGATACGGTTAATTTAAATGTTAATCCAAAGCCACTGGTTGATTTTTCAGTAAGTAAACAAACAATTTGTAGAAAAGAGTCTATAGCGTTTAATAATTTAAGTTCAGGTGCTTCAACTTATTGGTGGCATTTAACGCCAACAGATAGCAGCAACGCACAAAACCCGATTTTCACCTACAAGACCTCGGGAACTTATGATATAAGTCTATTGGCTATTTCAGATTCACTTTGTGTGAATTATATCAACAAACCAGCCTATGTAACAGTTGTAGATCTGCCAATAAGTAAGTTTACATATTTACCTAAACAGCCTGATTACTTGAATCGTCAAGTTAATTTCAATAACCAATCAACCAACCAATCTAGTTTTGAATGGAATTTTGGCGACTTTAACAAAGAAACCGTTAATCCAAGTCCTTCACATACATACTCTGATACAGGTTATTACCCAGTTAGACTAATTGTTAAAAACAGTTTAGGTTGCGCCGATACCATGTCTGAAATGATAAGGGTAAAAGATGTTTTCAGACTTTACATTCCAGATGCGATAACCGTTAACAACGATTTGTTAAATGATAATTTCGTGGTCCTAGGACGAGGAATACGTTTCTACAACCTGCAAATATTCGACCGTTGGGGTGGTAAGATTTATGATGGAAATATGGGAGACAAACCATTTGATGGAAAAGACAGCAAAGGCGTTCCTTTAATGAAAGGAACCTATGTCGTTAATCTTACAGTGCAAGATTTCGATGGTTTTATGCACTACATCAGACAGGTTTTAGAAGTCCTTTAGCATGCGTTGTGTCAAGCACTTTAAAACTTTAACCAATGGCCAATGATTTTACCCTGAGAAAACTCAAGTGCAGGAGCTGGTAATTTTATACAATTTAATACAAATAGCAAAGTTTTAATTCCTTTTTTCTTTGTTTTGATTTTGTTCAAATTAAAGTCTAAACTCAAATAATACTGCCTATATCTTTTTACATTTGAATAGTCTTGTACCACCTGATTTTTATCTATCCATATATTGTCATCGCCACCCAACATGCCATTGGCTCCATAGCCCAAACCTAAACCCAACCATTTTGCCTTGTTTTTTAATGGACTGTAACAAAGCCAATAGGTTTGCGCATTGTAATCTTTTAAAAATCGTTCATTAAAATTGCTGCCTAAAGTGTTTGGTCTGATGGCAGCGTAGTTTGATGCAGTATAAGAAAATTTCATTCTGATTTTCTGCTCATGCCAAATTGCTTCTTGACCTGCGCTTAATAATGTACCAAAACTATTTGCAGCCAAATCGCCTAACGATGCGCCCCAGGCACTTGAAAATCCATCCCAAATTTCAATAGGGTCTTGGAAAATACTTCCAAATAAAGCCCATTTCCATTGTTTGTTTTTAGGAACACCAGCCCATTTGGCCGCTTCGATTCCAGCCAAACCTAAGTAATATGAAGAAAAACAATGGCCAAATTTATCCACTTGTAACCATTCATGGTTGTCGTTAAAAAAATGAAATTTGCTCTGAGGATAGCCACTGTACCACAGTTTATACAAACCAGCGTGAACAACAGCTGTACCGCCAATTCCAATAGTATAAGCCAAGTTTTGCTTTTGTTTCTCGTTAAATGTGTCTCGGTGTTTTTGAGACAACAATAAACTGTAATTTGAATCTGCTTTTACAGTTAAAAACAGACTCAAAAAAAGACCAACGCAAAGGACTTTAAGCCTCATGATTAGTTTTACAATATTGCCGCTTTACAAGCGTCAAGAATTTTATAAGCACTTTCAGAATCTTTGCTTTCAGCATAGACTCTTAAAACAGGCTCGGTGCCACTAGGACGAATCATAACCCATTCCTCATTGCCTAAATGGAATTTGAAACCATCCATGTTTTCAATGCGTTCAACAATATAAGATCCAAAACTATGGTATGCATTCTCTTGGCAATTTTTTATAATGGCTTGCTTTTGTGCTTCTTCAATATGCAAATCATATCTCTCTACAGCAAAAGCGCCAATTTGAGCATAGGTCTCATCAATTAACTTTTCAATACTTTTGCCACTTACAGCCATGTATTCAAGGATTAATAAGCCCATCCAAATGCCATCTCTTTCAGGAATATGACCTTTTACTGCAATTCCACCACTTTCTTCTGCGCCAATTAAGACATCGTCTGTAATCATGTACTCACAGATGTATTTGAATCCAATTTTCGTGGTGATGGTCTCTAATCCTATGATGCTAGCAAGTTTGTCAATTTTAGATGACACAGAAAAACTTTTGATAATTTTTCCATTTAAGCCTTTGTACTTGGTTAGATATTGCATCAACAACAAAATCAAATGGTGAGAATCAACAAAACGGCCTTTGCTGTCAAAGAAACCAATTCTATCTGCATCTCCATCTGTGGCCAAACCGCAAAGCAATTGATCATTGTTTTTTAACATGTCAGAAAACTCCAAAAGGTTTTTAAGAATAGGCTCCGGTGCAGTGCCATTAAAACCTGGATTGAATTCGCAATGCAAAACGCTTGCTTCTGGAAGAAGTTTTTTAATTACATTTTGACCAGCGCCATACATGGCATCATAAGCAAAATGGGGGGCGTATGCTTTTAATTTACTGGTGTCAAATTTCTCTTCAATTTGTTTTAAATAAAGCGCTTCGAAATCTGAGTATTCAATTAAACCAGCATGTATATATGAATCTAAACCATCAATTTTGGGTAATTCAGAATATGAAATTAAATTCTCTACTTTCTCAATTTCTGAAGGAATTACTGGTCCACCATAATTGGCTTTTATTTTATAGCCATTATAAGAAGGCGGATTGTGTGAAGCTGTGATGATAACACCAGCGTAGGTATTTAATTTTGTATTCGCCAAAGAAATCATTGGTGTGCTGCAAAATCCACTGGAAAGATAAACTTTGATGCCGTGAGAGGCTAGCACTCTTGCCGTGTTTTCTGCGAACATTTTTCCGCCAAAGCGACAATCATATCCAACGGTGCAGGTATGGTTGCTTGAGCTTTCTTTTAACCATTTAGCAGTTGCATGTGCAACACGGTTTACATTTTCTACGGTATAGTTGTCTGCGATAATTTCGCGCCATCCGTCTGTTCCAAATTTAATTGTGTACATATTAGTTTCTTGAGTATTTGACATAATTGCTTACTTGAGACCACTTATAGTCGCGAAGCGCCTTTAAATAAACAGCAGATTCGTTGTATGGTATGAGGTCTCTATTGATTTTATAAATGCTAAAATTAAATGCTTTTTCTAACAAAACATCTTCCAAGGTCTTAAAGTTGATTAAGAGTTGCCATTTTGTAATTTCCTCGAATGATAAAATGTTTAAAGGTTTATTGTTAGCAAATATTTTAACTGAATAGGGTGTATATACGATTTGATTTCCTTTTTTTGACCAAATTTCGGTTACTTCAATGCGGGTTATTGTAATATCAAGTAATCTATTGTGAAAATCAAAATATTTATCGCCGCCAATATTGAATAGAATTTCTTTATTTTCATTTAAAAATTTTTCAATGCTGTGTAAACAATTAGACCCAGGGTCTTCACTTTCAGATAAGTTTTTCTCTATAACAAAAGTCACCATTTTGGTGTTTTGTGGTTTGTACAATCCTACAACTTTCTTTTTGGAGTAAAATGCATCTTTCTTAATGGTAAAAGATGAAGAAGGATTGCTACTGAAATCGCGGGGCCCAAATTGCAATAAATTGAAATTATAACGCCTACTATAAATAGCATCGATATAGCTTATTTGAGCAGGGCCATTTACATTGGTAGGGATGTTTTGAGTTAATAAAGGCAAAGCCTGAAGTATTTCTACAAAACCAAATGAAATCTTACCCTTAGGAGACTCGGACAGGAAGGAAATTCCAACCACCACAAATTCTGTTTTGCGCGGTGAACTGGTCCAAAGCTCATTGAGAAATAAATTGCCTGTTTTTGCAAAAGAAACTGAATTACTTGATTCAATATTTTTAAGCGCTTCTGGAGATATGGCAATTTGTTTTTTGGGAGAATCCCAGAGCGTTATTTTGCCATCCAAAATGCCTTTGTATATCAAACTCGGTAAATGCTCTACCAAATTAAAACCAAAAGTATCTTCTTGTTCACTTCTTGCCATGTGTATGAGCACAGGCATTTCTGTGTATAATTTCTTAGCCTCAGCGTTTATACTGAGAAATAAAATTAAACTATATAAGATTCGTTTAAGCAAATGCGTTTTCTCCAGTGATTTCCATACCTAGTATAAGTAGGTGCACGTCATGCGTTCCTTCGTAAGTGATTACACTTTCTAAGTTCATGCTGTGGCGCATAATTGGATACTCACCTGTGATGCCCATTGCACCATGGATTTGTCTTGCTTCACGCGCAATCTCAATAGCGATTTGAACATTGTTTCTCTTTGCCATACTGATTTGAGCTTGAGTAGCTTTACCGTCATTCATTAAATTACCCAATCTCCAACACAACAATTGTGCTTTGGTAATTTCGGTAATCATTTCAGACAATTTCTTTTGTTGCAATTGAAAACCTGCAATTGGTTTTCCAAATTGAATTCTTTCTTTTGAATATCTTAATGCTGAATCGTAGCAATCCATTGCGGCACCTATAGCGCCCCAACTGATGCCATAACGCGCTGAATTCAAACAAGTCAATGGCCCTTTTAAACCTTCAACATTTGGCAATAAATTTTCTTTAGGAACTTTTACATTGTCAAATACCAACTCACCTGTAGCACTTGCGCGCAAGCTCCATTTTCCATGGGTTTCAGGTGTAGTAAAGCCTTCGTATCCGCGCTCTACGATTAATCCTCTTACTTTACCTTGCTCGTTCTTTGCCCATACAACTGCAATATCTGCAAATGGTGCATTGCTGATCCACATTTTAGCACCGTTCAATAAATAATGGTCGCCCATGTCTTTAAAGTTGGTGGTCATGCCACCAGGATTAGATCCGTGGTCAGGCTCTGTTAAACCAAAACAACCCATTAATTCGCCTTTGGCCAATTTGGGTAGGTATTTATGTTTTTGCTCTTCGCTTCCAAATTTGTAAATTGGATACATAACCAATGAGCCTTGAACAGATGCAGTAGAGCGAATCCCACTGTCGCAACGCTCTAGTTCTTGCATGATTAGTCCATAAGTAATGTAATCCATTCCGCCGCAACCATATTCTGCTGGTAATTGCGGTCCGAAAGCGCCAATTTCACCTAAACCACGAATAATGTGGTGAGGGAATTCCGCTTTCTGTGCACACTCTTCAATTATTGGAGACAATTCACGTTTAACCCAATCACGCACTGAATTGCGAATTAGAATATGTTCTTCAGTTAATAAATCGTCGATGTTATAAAAGTCAGGTTGAACGTATCTGTCTTTTCCTTGGTTTCTTTCTTTAAGGTCTTCGAAGTTGATAGAGGACATGCTGTAATAATATTTTTTGCAAAAATAAATATTTTAGTTTGATTGCAGACTAAAATTATTATAAAAAATGTCAAGCCAAACCAAGGGTAAAATAGGAGTTAAAAACATTGAATTTTATCTCAAGAAAGGTCTGTATCCCTCGGAATTGCTGGTGGAGAACCATTTTAGAGTAAGTGCCGATGTTCATTACCATGTCAATGAAATAAAAAAAGATACGTATTTGAATTACGAGCGTTTGGCTGAAATTATCTACAATGAGATGCATACAGACATTAATTTATTGGAAACAGTCGCAGAAAATTGCTTGAAAAATATCATGCTAGAATGGCCTTTTGCGGTTTCATCCAACATCGTCATTGAAAAATTACACCCTGCTTTCCCACATTTAAACATGGAGGCTGTTGTGGTTGAAATGGAAATGAAAAGGTAATTTCATTTTTTTTGTATGCAACGAATCTAAATTCTTTGTGTCTTATTGTTAAGTCTATAAATCTTAACAATATGTCAAATTATTTTCCATTAAAAGCTGTTATAGTTTTATCACTATTATTGGCTCAACTTATCTCTTGTAAAAAAGATGAAGCGCACCACGATGATGTAAGTGACAGCATCAAGCCAACCGTTGTGATTAGCGCACCAAGCAATTTGCAAATGTATAACAATGGTGATACCGTTAAAATAAGAGGATTAGCCAGCGATGCAAGCCTGCACGAATTGATGCTTAAAATTGTAAAAGATTCTGATAATTCAGTTTTGTATAGTGAGACAATTAACGCGCATGATCTTACTACTTATGCATTGAATTTAAACTGGAAATCTGCTGTTACCGACCATACCAACGCCAGTGTTATTGTTGTCGCAGAAGATCACAACTCCAATGTGGGTTCAGATACGGTAAAAATCCACATCATGCCTTGATTCCTAAACATGTAATTTTTTAATTTTCTTTGACGTAAATCCTAATAACTTTTTTAGTTTATTTCCTACCTTTGCAAAGTGAATACCCAAACAAAAAAAGAAATTAAAATCAGCAGTAAAAATGATTCGATAATAAGTGCAGATATTACTTTGCCTAAAAGTAAAATACCAACACCAGTATTGGTTTTCTGCCATGGTTTCAAGGGTTTTAAAGATTGGGGACATTACAATTGGTTTGCTCAAAAAAGTGCTGAATTAGGTCTAGCGTTTTTAAAGTTTAATTTCTCTTTTAATGGCATCCAAGGCGATAATTTAACTGAGTTAAATGATATGAAAGCTTTTGCTGAAAACAACTACAGCAAAGAAATAAAAGATGTTCAGTCGGTAATAGATTATATTGAAACGAATGCGGATGATTTGAACATTGATCCTAAGCGTATCTTTTTAGCAGGCCACAGCCGTGGTGGTGGAATTGCAACACTTGCTTGTTCAGAAGACAAACGCATTAAAGGTTTGGTGCTATGGGCTTCTCTTTCTGAATTTGATTCGTTTTTTAGAAAAGAAACCATTGAAGAATGGGAAAAAAATGGTGTTGTTTATGCAAAAAACAGCAGGACAGGGCAGGATCTACCATTAAACAAACAGTTTTATGAAGATTTTTTAGCCAATAAATCTACCTTAGACATTCGCAAAGCAGCTAAATTAATTTCAGTCCCTTTGCTTGTTATTCATGGAGATAAAGATGAAACTGTACCTTTCAGTCATGCAGAAGCCTTTTATACCCTAGTACCCCATTCTATTTTAATTAAAGTTGAAGAAGGTAATCATACTTTTGGTGCCAAACATCCTTTCGATGAGGCAAACGATGTAACTGAAATGCTGGAAGAATTACTGGAAAATACGGTTGAGTTTTGTCTTGACTAAACTTTATTGATATTGGAGAGTTTTTGTTCTATCTCTTTTAACATTTTCATCTGTAAAGCTTGGGTGTCAAAAAGCGATTTTATTTGTTCTTCTTGAAGTAAATCAATTTTTTGATGCAAACTCCTTATTTGAATTTCGGCTTTTAGATTAATTAAATAGTCGTTTTCACTTCGCTGTCTATCCTTCTCCTCAACTCTATTTTGACTCATCATAATGATGGGTGCTTGAAGCGCTGCTATGCAAGATAAAATTAAATTTAAAAGGATAAAGGGATAGGGGTCAAATTTATATACCCCCATAGCGATAACATTAAATATTATCCAAATAACCAATACAAACATGAATGAAATAATAAACTTCCAACTTCCACCAAAACGGGCTACTTTATCAGATATTTTTTGGCCTTCAGTCAATTCCTCGATTGGTGGATTCAAAAGGTTTTGAACTATAAGTTGTTCTTCCTTTATTGCACTTTGAACAATGTTGTGCAGCTTTTCTAAAAGCTCAGATTCATTGTTCAATATTTTATGAATGTCTTGATCTTTCATGGAACTATTTTTAGACAAATTTAAGTCCTTTGTTCCATAAACAATATAATATAAATCAGTATTTCAATCTATCGAATTAATTGAATAACACCTTGTATGGTCTTGATTTCTTCAGGCTTGTTTTTAATGCTGTATCTGAAAATATAATAGTAGGTTCCAGAGGCACAATCATTACCGATATTCATTACTTTTCCATTCCAATTTCCATTCTGAGTGTTGTCGTAATCTTTGTCGGCTTCGTATACCAATACGCCCCAACGGTCGAATATTTTCAAGTCATACAAGGACTCATTCTCAATTAAAATGTCGTACTTGTCGTTGTAATTGTCAATGCTGCCAGGTGTAAATACATTGAAGATGCCAAAGTCACTCATATGGTCGTTTATAACCATTTTGCATACCGTGTCTGCGCAACCAAATGGAATCGTAGCAATCAAACATACATTGTAAGTGCCAGTGTCGTTGCCATAATTTTTTTCAGGGTTTTGTTCTGTTGACGTGTTACCTGGACCTGCTTGTCCGAAATTCCAATTCAATCCTGCACTTAAAGGATTGGAATTGTTGTTGAATTTAAATAAAGGTGCCAATGAACTTGGGTTGATTGTGAAGTCGGCTTTAACACCTAAAACCGTTATGGTCTTCTGCGCACTGTCCCTGCAGAAATCATAGGTTTTGTCCAAATAACTTGGATTTAATTTTACTGCAAATTGTCCTGCCCGTTTGTATTTGTGGCCAATTTGTAATCTTCTGTTGGTATCCAAAATATTAGAGTCTCCAAATGACCAGTAGTCTTTTTTGTATGCCGTGTCACTCAGACTATTCAACTGTAAAGTGGTACCAATACATATGGTATCTGCACTTGTTATTCCTGTTTTTTTGAAAGGCAAAACCAACACACTTCTATTGGTGTCTTTTTGGAAGACTTTATCAGGGAAGGTATTGTAACAATATTGGTATTGTTTGGTAAATGGATTGTAAACTGTGTCAATGCCGATTAAACTGATATAGTATCTGCCAGGTTTGTTGTAGGTGAATTGAACATTTTGTTTGTCGAACTTTTGCAAGGTTGTTTTACCAGAATCGCCAAACTGCCAGATGTATTGCCTACAATTTCTTGATTTGTTGATAAAAGTTGCGCTTAGACTTTGACAACCAATGGTGTCTTTAATGAAAAAGTAGGGTTTGGATCCAATGACCTTAATGTAGTAAAAAGCGGTGTCTACGCAACCAGAAACAGTTCGAATGGCCAAGGCCCCAGGAATACTATCGAGAGACGTATTTATAGATTGTACCGGATTCTTTTTTAAAGATGAAAATGTGCCCTTTCCAAATTGCCAAGAATAACTTGTGATGCTATCTAAATAAAAACCTGGGCTGAATTTTCGCCATGCAGGATATTTGTTGTAAAAGGATGAATCGTAAAATTGCTTTAATTCTGAACAATATATATATTTAGAACTGAATTTGGTATTTGCTATTGGGGCCTGAATAAAAATAGAATCAGAAAGGGTGTCACTGCAACCTAGACTGTCGAATGCAATCATTTTGTATGGTCTAAGACCGCCAATAGAAAATTTAATACATGGTTTAAATCTGTAAATAGGAGCGGAGGTGTCTGGAAATATCCACTTTACATAGTTCTTGGCCGTGTTGCCAGTCCAATATTGGGATGATTTTGCATCTAAAACCACCGGATTAAAACAAATTACATCATTGATACAATTCACGGGTTTTAGATATGGACGACCGACCAATTTCCCTAAATAGTTATCAAATCGATACCGTTTTTCACAACCAAAAGCAGAAGTTAGGACCACCTGCATAGGTGCCTGCACAATGCCAGAGTTGTATACATGCATCACCGAATCAATGATCGTGTCTTTTGTAAAGGTTAAATCGACATTGTTTTTATCTATCCAATTGATGTATAATTTTTCGTCTTTTTTAAAGTGGCCGTTTTTAAAGAAAAATGTTACACGGTATGGTTTGCACTTTCCATACACTTTGAAATAGATTGAATCTTGTTTTAATGGTCTAATTCTTACAACTTGTTTTTTGTATATGGTATCCCTGTATATGATAGAATCTTTATGAATAAGAATTGAGTCATCACCATAGTGCTCAGCCCAACCTTTAATTTCTGTTTCAAAAGTAAAGCCTATATTAAAATCCCCATACTTTTTGGGGTCAATATTTGAAGGGAAGGTTAACCAAGTCTTTCCACTGTCAATCGAGAATTTTTTCGCAAATGGTTTAAAAGTTGGCGAATAGAATTCACCTTCTTGACATATAAAGAAAGTGTTTGGGGTCAAGATGGGGCTGCAACTCGACATATCAACTACCCTTGAAGCCGTGTCCAAGCAACCTTGAACGGTATCGGTAATATAGAATTTAACCCTGTATTTCCCTGAATTCTTGGCAAATTTATGTTTGTCAAACCAATCTAATGAAGTATCACAGTTTTTATATTTGTTGATATCCTTAATTCTTTCTTGGGTGCAATTTTCTCCGTTTTTATCGGATATTTCCCATTTCATTTTACAATTTGCTTTATTGGTAAACTTAGAGACTTCATACATAAACACATCACGTTCTGTATTGCATTGTAAATTATCGATTAAGTTGATTACAGCCATAGGACCTTTAACTCTATATGTGCTAGTTAAAGTGGTCACACAATTTCCCCTTACAATTTCAACTTTAATGGTATGAACCCCTGGTACCCTTTTGGCTGTAAAATAAAATTGACTTGATTTGGCTAAAGGGAATATCGTATTATCCAAATACCACCTAATGTCATCCTTTTGGATATCTTTTATATAGGCAAGATTTTGACCATCGTTAGAAAAACAAACGACGGTATCTTGAACATCAATTTTAGTTGGTAGACTATCAATTTTGACAAGGAAATTTTGTGTCATCGTGTCCACACAAACGGGGTTGACAAAAGCCAGTAAAGATATTTTTCCTGACTTCGTTTTGCTGTATTGAACACATTTTGAATTGGTAATGTGTGCATTGGTATCAACTGCACTGGTGTCTACCAACCATCGGTAGCGGCCTTTGTTAATTGAATATCCAGATGACTTGTTAACCATGCATATTTGTGCAGTTGTACAATTAATAAAATTCTTAGATGTTATAAAACCCGCATCTACCGTTTGTATGATATTGATGTCTTTTGTTACACTGCTTTTACAACCTTTGTTGTCCGTCAGCTCCATTCGAATGGTGTATTTGTCTGCAACAGCATAAGTGTAACATAAAATATCTCCTTTTTTAGGTAAGTTTTTGGTATCAAAGCTCCCATCACCCCAAACAAATAATCGCTGCGTTAGTATTTGACCTGCTTTTGCGGGACTGCTGGTGTCCGAAAAACAAATGACATTTCTATTTAAACATGAATCACTGCCCTTGTACAAGTAAAATGCGGCCTTGGGCAATCCGAATACTTCCAATTTAAAACTGTCATTGGTAACACTACTGTTGTTAAGCGTGGCTTGAACTTTAACGGTGTATTTCCCTAAATTAGCATAGGTGTGACTAGGGCTCGTATTGGTAGAATTATACCCATCGCCAAAATCCCAGTTAATACTAACTATGCTTGTGCCACTCGGAGCAGCGTAGGAAAAATTTGTTAAATCGCCCAAACAAACATTAAAAGGCGCGGTAATTTTACCTTGAGCAAAGACATCAATTGAGCCTATAATCAGGAAAAATGAAAAGAAAAGTAGCCTATATATGCGCATCTTCGTCAAAAATAAACAAACAAATTAGCATTAAAAAATATACGAACAAAAATGACTTAAAAATAACAATATAATCAATACTTATTTAAATAATAGGGCATTTACATTTACTTTTGCACCCGCAAGTTTTGAGCCAGCAACAAAACAATATAAATTCATTGGTTTCTGCCTTCGCACAAAAAGGCTTGAAGAATGTTGTAATTTCTCCAGGTAGCAGAAATGCACCCTTAGTAATGTCATTTCAACGACACCCTTCAATTAAATGTTTTTCAGTTATTGACGAACGTTCTGCAGGTTTTATTGCGCTTGGAATGGCTAAAAAATTGCAAGAGCCAGTTGCCTTGCTTTGCACCAGTGGTTCTGCTGTTTTAAATTATTATCCTGCCATTTCTGAGGCTTTTTATATGCAAGTGCCTCTGCTGGTTATAAGTGCAGATAGACCCCCCGATTTGTTAGACCGTTGGGATGGTCAAGCTATACATCAATTTGAGGTGTTTAAACCCCATATTCTTGCATCTTTCAACACCCCAGCAAATACTGAAATTGCTCAGTTTCAATCCTATTTTGACATCGGTTCAAAAGCTTATTTTGATTCAGTTAACCCAATAGCAGGTCCTGTGCACATTAATGTTCCTCTAAAAGAACCTTTATACAGAAATGCGGAAGATGTTTTTGAATATCCTATTTTTGAGTCTTCTTCGAATGTTGCACCAAAACAAAATACGGATCTGCCATTAATGGATGAAAAATTCTTCAGTGATTTTTCAAAAATTTTAATTTTAAATGGCGCAGCAAATCCTTGTAATGATTCTGTAAACGCATTAAATAAAATCAATTATAGAAATGATGTCGTGATTCTTAGCGATGTGATTTCTGGCAAACATGCTCAAAATTCTTTTCAAAATTGGGAGGCAATTGTTTTGAACTCAAATGAAGAACAAGAGGCAGAATTGCTCCCAGATTTATTAATCACAACAGGTAAAATGATCTTAAGTAAGTCACTCAAAAACCTACTAAAGAAATCAAAAATTAAAGCGCATTGGCACATTGCTGAAAATGGATATTGTGCGGATACTTTTTACAGCAATCCTTCTGTATTTAAACTAAGCGATCAAGACTTTTTTGAAAGATTTGAGCAACACTTGCCTCAACAATTAAACAACGCGTATTTTAATGTTTGGCAGCATCTTTCTGAAGCGCATAAACTCAAGGTAAATACGCTAGATACGGAGTCTTACAATGAATTCAACCTTTTAGTGAAATTTTTAAAGGCGTTGCCATCTGAAAAACTCAATTTGAATATTTCAAACAGCATGAGCATTCGCTTGGCGGCTTACAACATGCACTGCCTGGATCCACAATGGAATATGTTTTCAAATAGGGGTGTGAGTGGAATCGATGGATGCACGTCTACTGCCATCGGAATGGCATTGATTGACAATGCCCCCAATTATTTAATAACGGGTGATTTAGCTTTCTTTTACGATGTGAATGCGTTTTTAATTCATGAGAAACCACAAAATTTCAAAGTGCTTATTATGAATAACAATGGCGGTGGAATATTTAAGAATATTGACGGTCCAAGTAAAATGAAAGAGTCTGACCCTTTCTTGTACACGCCACATAATTACTCAGCTAAGCATATTGCAAGCCATTACAGCATGAAATACATTAGAGCCGAGAATCAAGAGCAGTTTGATTCGGGGTTAAATGAATTTATTCGATGCAATGACCTATGCTTTTTTGAGGTCTTTACGGATTCCGATACCAATACAGAATTTTTTAAACAATATAAACAAATACAGTTATGAGTCAAAGAGAATGGCAAACCATCAAAGAATATGATGAAATATTATTCGAATACTTCGAAGGAATAGCCAAAATTAGCATTAACCGTCCGCGTTATCACAATGCATTTACCCCAAAAACAAACATTGAAATGATGGATGCAATGGATTATGCGCGTGAACATGAAGACATTCAAGTTGTAGTTCTTACAGGGGTTGGAACAGAAGCTTTTTGCAGTGGTGGTGATCAAAACATCAAAACCATTGGAGGTTACAAAGACGAAAAAGGTACTCCAAGATTGAATGTACTAGATTTACAAAGAAAAATAAAGTCTTTGCCTAAGCCAGTTGTTGCAATGGTAAACGGTTGGGCAATAGGCGGAGGTCATGTGCTTCATGTGGTTTGCGACCTAAGTATAGCGTCTGATAATGCCCGTTTTGGACAAACTGGTCCACGCGTTGGTAGTTTTGATGGTGGTTTTGGTAGCAGTTATCTAGCACGTATCGTAGGTCAAAAGAAGGCCCGTGAAATATGGTTCCTTTGCAGACAATACACTGCTCAAGAGGCTTTAGATATGGGATTGGTGAATTGTGTAGTGCCACAACCCGAATTGGAAGATGAAGTGGTAAAATGGTGCCATGAAATGATGATGATGAGTCCAATCGCCTTGCGCATGATCAAATATGGTCTTAATGCTGAATTGGATGGACAAGCAGGTATTCAAGAGTTAGCAGGTAGTGCAACCCTCTTGTATTATTTCACAGATGAAGCTCAAGAAGGCAGAAACGCCTTTATAGAAAAGAGGAAGCCAGACTTTAAAAAGTTTCCTAAATTCCCTTAATTAAATACGACTATTCTTAAAAAAGGCGCCATTAAAGCGCCTTTTTTATTTAAATTTTATTGTCAAGTTCAGACCTTAATTCGTTGCTGGTTTTTGAACTTCCATCGTGGCTCCATCCAGGTGCCTTGAATAAATAGTTAAGCTTTTGCTTTAAAGGACCAGGCTTTGATAAGTCGTTCTTTATTTTTATCCATTCGTTGAACACTACTTTTATTGGGTTATATGAATTTAGTGAACTTGTAAGTCCATATTTGGGCTTCTCATCTTCTGCTTGAAATGTTCCAAATAGTTTGTCCCATATGATCAAAACTTGCCCCATGTTTTTGTCTAAATACTTAATGTTGCATGCATGGTGAACCCTATGGTGTGAAGGTGTTACAAATAAACTTTCATACCATTTGGGGAATTTTCCAATCAATTCGGTATGCAAGAAAAACTGATAAAATTGATTCACGGCATAAATAAACATAATGCTTAACCCATCGAACCCAACAAAGGCAATGGGTATGTAAAAAATAAATCTATAAAATGGCTGTAAAACCGAAGACCGAAGGGCGACTGTGAAATTGTATTTTTCAGAACTGTGGTGGTTGCTGTGAACAGCCCAAAGCATGCGGTTGTGGTGTTCTGATCTGTGCAACCAATAGAAACAAAAGTCTTGTCCTATAAATACGATAAACCAGGCCAAAACGGGAAATTTACTAAGTAAATTAGGCTCAACTAATGCATGTAAGTTGCACCAATTTAAAACGCCTAAGGTGATGAATTTTAGTCCTAAGTCCAACAAGCCGCCGAATATCCCTAAGGCGATACTTACTAAACTGTCTTTTAAATTATAATTGTCTTTGTTTTTCTTTTTACCAATGGCGATTTCTGAAAAAATAAAAACAAGATAAACAGGTATCGAAATTGCTAATAAGATTTCCTCTTTGGACATTAAAGCAAAATTAATTTATTTTCTAATTTTTTTGAAATGATTTATATCAAATCTCCTTGTTTCTCAATCAACAAATAATCGTGGTCTATCAACCAAGGACCTTTTCTAGCCGCGCTTGTAGCCAATACATCACATACTTCGTTTTCCACATTCCCTGCATGGCCTTTTACCCAATGAAACTTAACATTATGGGTCTTATAAAGTGGCATAAAACGTTTCCATAAATCAACATTTTTTTTATTCTTCCAACCAATCTTCTGCCATCCAAATATCCATTTCTTTTCAATTGCATCACACACATATTTGCTATCGGTATAGACGTGAATTTGAATGTCTGGTTTTTTAATTGACTCTAAGGCTACTATAACAGCCAATAATTCCATGCGGTTATTGGTGGTGTGCTCAAATCCTTGGGACATTTCTTTCCTTGCTTTTCCCCACATCATAACAATGCCATAGCCACCTTTTCCGGGGTTTCCAATGGCTGCACCGTCTGTATAAATAATTAATTTTTGTTCTACACTCATAACACTTCAGCAACTACAAAGGTGCTGCCACCAATAAAAATAAGATCATCATGTTTTGCATTAATCTTAGCAGCTGCATAGGCACTATGCACGCTGGAGTATGCTTCACCATATAAACCCAATGTTTCGCATTCTTCTTTTAAGTTAACAGCATTTAATGCGCGTGGCAAATTGGGTTGACAAAAATAATACAAGGCATCTTTAGGCAATAATTCCAATACCGGATTTCTATCTTTGTCCTTCACCATGCCAAAAACAATATGTAGCTTGTTGTATTTTTCACTTTTTAATTGTTGAATCACCAAACTTAATCCATGTGCATTGTGTCCGGTATCCGCAATGGTCATTGGCTTTTGATTCAATATTTCCCAACGCCCTCTGAAATTTGTTAAGCCTCTTACATTCTGCAATGCTTTTGCAGCAGTGTAATCATTAAAAGGCATTCCGATAGATTTTAAAACCTCTATGGCTTGCAAAACGGTAACACTGTTCTTTTCTTGATAAATACCTTTTAAATCGGTCTCGATTTCAGTGTTATAAAACCGAACATTGCGGTCAGCAAAGTATATTTTTGAGTTGCAAGCTTCTGCCTTGTTTTCAAAAACAAAATCAGTTTCTTTACTGCTTTCTCCTATTACAACTGGAACGTTTTCTTTAATAATACCCGCCTTTTCAAAAGCGATTTTTTGAAGTGTGTCACCCAATAAATCAGCATGATCCATGCCTATATTTGTTATAACCGATAAAATAGGATTGATAATGTTTGTACTGTCTAATCGACCTCCAAGTCCCGTTTCAATGATTGCATACTCAATTCCTTGATTGGCAAAATAATCAAAGCACATAGCCACGGTAATTTCGAAAAAAGAGGGTTGTATGCTGTTTAGGTGGGGAATTATCTTTTCAGTAAAATCAATAACAAACTGTTCGGAAATCATTTCTCCATTTACCCGAATACGTTCTCTAAAATCTTTAAGGTGCGGGGAGGTATAGAGACCAGTTTTGTAACCATGGGCCTGAAAAATAGCAGAAAGCATATTGCTCACGCTGCCTTTTCCGTTCGTGCCAGCAATATGTATACACTTGAACTTTGTTTGCGGATTTCCTAATAACTCACAAATTTTTAGGGTGTTGTGCAAGTCTTTTTTTATCGCTGATTTACCATCCCTAGTAAAATAGGGCAGACGGGCAAATAAAAACTCTACAGTTTCTAAATAGGTCATTAATAAAGTAAGACTTTATTTTAAAATGAAAACGTATGTAATTGTACCGTTTACAATGTCGGGCTTTGCAGATGAATTAAAGCTCGATGTCCTTAGACTTTTAATTGCTTCTTTTTCAAGGCAATCGGATGCTCTAGAAAGTGGACTGATATTATCAAATCGGATAGTTCCATTTGGTAAAAGAGTAACTTCAAGAACAACTTTACCTGCGTCATTACAACTGTTGGAAGTTGATCCTTGATTGAAATTTCTACCGGTAAAAGTATGAGATGTTTTGGTTCCACCTCCACCTGTTCCACCAACTTGACCTTTGGGGTCTCCACCGTTAACACCTCTTGGGTCACCTTGAGGGCCTAACTTATCGCCATCTCCAGAGTTTTGCTGCTTCTGATTGCTTTTGCCTCTGTTTAAAGCGGCTAATGCGTCGTCTACTGGCTTGGGCTTTTCTGTTGGTGTTGCTTGGCTCTGACCTTTGGTATCACTTGATTTCTTCGTTACAACAGCATCTGGGTCAGTGGTTTGCTCATCTGCTTCAGCCGAAGCTTCGGAACTTGAAGAACTTGCTTCGCTCTCGGCTGAAATTGGAATTAATTCAGGACCTCCATTGTCAGGTTCGCCCAAACTTACAGCAACAGCACCTAAATCAGGTTCTTTTGGAACGTCCAATTCATAATGAAAATTGTAAAGCCAAAATATTAAGAACATGCCAAAACAAATAACTGCAGTGGATGTGCCTGAAATAAATTTATTTTTCTTTTCGTTTTTTAAGTCCATTTCTAAATTGTTTTAATTTGATTTAATCTATTATACCTTTTTGGTTTAAAAGGTAAATGAATTAATGGTTCTGCTAACAAGCACAAATATCCAAAGATTTTTAAGAACAAGTATTTTGACTTATTCACAGAATCTATTTTAATAAACGTTTTAGAGGGCTTTAAATTGTAATTATTGTACAATTTTTACTTCAAACCAAATACCATTGCGGTCAACTTGAACTTTTTGACCTTTTTTGATTAAATCAGCTGCATGAAAGTTTGCATTGCCTTCAATTCTATATCTGGCAATTGATTGGTATTTTATTTCTTCGGAAGTGTTTTCAATAACAATGCTTTGAGTTTGTTCGATTGGTTCTGAAACTATAGGCTCTGGGGCGCTCTCTACTATTGGTTCGGCCTCAACAATTGCAACCTCATTGTCCGGCATATCAATGTTAGAAACACTGTCTTCTGTTTGAACGCTTGGGGTTGTTGAATTCTCTTCAATGCTTGGTTTGGCAACCTCAATGGCAGGCAAAACAGAGGCTTCTTGAGTGGTGCTGGTTTTGTTTTCAACACCCAAATAAATAAAGTGGGCAAGCAAAGCAACAGAAGCAGCAACCAACCATGGTTTTAATCCTCTTTTTGGGATTTCAATTGAAACTATTGGCGTTTTATCTGGAGTGGTTTCAGAGGTTTTCTCTTTAATTTCGCTTGCAATTTCTTCATTTAACTCAGCAATTGAATGCACCTGACTGATGTTGATTGGTCCCAAACCATAGCTATCAACAGACAAATTAATGTTTGAACTAGGGGCAAACCAAATAGTAGATTGGCCTTTGTGGAAGGTGCCAAGCTTACCAAATGATTTATTCGCGTTTAGCTCAACTTCATTTCGCAATT
>CANFXY010000019.1 GCA_947451105.1 Bacteroidota bacterium
CCTTTGTGAAGGTTAATATAAACTTAATTTTCCCCAATCAATAGGTATTCACAATTTTAGCATGAATTCCAAACCGATTTTCAAATTAAATAGGGCTTTTAATGTTTTGTTTTTGTTATTGAAAAACATCTCATGTGTTAACCGTTTATACATTTTTTGAATCAATGTGATTTTTCGGTAAACAAATTATTAAACGGCAAAATCAGCATGCTATTTTTATAGTTTTGCCCCATTCAATTTGATATGAAGAAACCATTGCTATTTTGTTTTTGTATGATTGCTTCATTTGCATTGCAGACAGCTTTACTTAGTGCTGCAAGTATTAAAGGAGTGCTCAAAGACTCAACGACGGGTGACTTCGTTTTTGGTGCGCATTTGAAAATTGAAAGCTTAGAACTTAAAGTTCAAAGTGGTTTAGACGGTCGTTATAGTTTTAAAGATCTAAAAAAAGGGTTATACGAAATTGAACTTAAATCTGAATTTCACAAAACCATTAAACACTCCGTTCGTGTTAATTCTGATTCAGATAATATCGTGTTGGATTTTATTTTGTCACCTAAACAATCTAAAAGTTTAACAGGTTATACCGTTAAGGCGAGTTCAGATAAAGAATCTGACGAAAGTGCACGCAAAACAGAGAAGAATTCTGAATTCATTCAAAACATAGTATCAGCAAAAACTATACTTTTATTGCCAGATATAACCACAGCAGGTGTGCTTCAAAGGGTATCAGGTGTTTCCTTAGAAAGAACGAGTACGGGTGATGCCCGTTATGCCATTATAAGGGGTATGGACCAACGTTACAATTACACCTTGGTTAATGGAATTAAAATTCCTAGCCCCGACAACAAATACCGTTATGTGCCAATGGACATGTTTCCATCTGATTTGTTAGAAAGATTGGAAGTTGTAAAGTCACTTACCCCAGCCATGGAAGGCGATGCCATTGGTGGTGTCATGAATTTGGTGATGAAAAACGCAACCGATAAATTCTCGTTAAACTTTAATATAGGTTCCGGATTCAGTCAGTTGTTGGCCAATAGAGGTTATAGAAATTTTGATCGAAGCAATGTTTCTTTTAAGTCACCCAATGATTTGAACCCCTCAGGTTATATTGCAACACCATACGATTTCAACTATAAAATATTTGACTACAAAACCAGAAGCTTGCCAATGAATGGCATCTTAGGCTTGTCCATAGGCAACCGTTTTTTAAAAGATAAAAAATTGGGTGTTATATTTTCTGGTAGCTATCAAAATTTATTTAGAGGGTCTAACAGCATTTGGTTTAAACCAGAAAACCAGCCACAACCAGGAAATATTCCTTCTTTCAATGATATTTTTATTCGCCAATACAATGCACAACAAACACGTGTTGGATTGCAGTCAAAAATAGATTATCAGTTTAATCAAAACCACGGCATCAGCTTGTTTTTGGTTTATATGAAATTAAGTGAAACCCAATACAGACATACCATCGATACCAGTTTGTCTATTGGGCGCTCAGGTTCAGGTACTGGAAATACGTATATTCTCGACCGTTCGAGGGTGCAAGACCAGAGTATATTTAATGCCACTTTGCAAGGCAAACACAGCTTAAGCAAACATTTAAATGTGAATTGGTCGGGTGTTTACAGTTTGGCAAAAAGCATTACCCCTGATTGGTCGGAAGTACAAACGGTTCAAGTAGTAGGTTATGATATTAATGGGTCTCATTATTCAACTGCCCCAGTTTTAAATATTCCTTTCTACAGAATTTGGACCAATAACTCTGACAAAGATTTAGCGGCATATTTGAATTTGTCTTATGACCTTAAATTGTTTGGTCAAAAAATAAATTTGGCAGCTGGGGGACTTTATAGAACAAAGGCACGCGACAACCATTACAATGAATGGGATTTGATTCCTAAAACATCTACTACAGGTCAGCCTGTTATTTACGATGGCAATTTGACTCCAGATAAATTCTATTTTTTAGGTACCTCTGCGGCACAAGGAAATCAAATTAATCCCTTAACCTATTCTGCTACGGAAAAAATATTGGCTTATTACGGACAGGTTAAAATGACCATTAAAAATAAATTGGATTTTTTAGGCGGTGTTAGATCTGAGCAGACAACGCAAACTTGGCAAACGGTCCAAGATCCAAAGATTGTTTATGGCGTAAAAGGTAAAATTCCTTACACAGATTTGCTGCCAAGTGCCCAATTTAAATACAAGTTAAGTAAAAAGAAAAATTTACGTTTGTCATACTTCAGTGCGGTTAACCGACCAGGTTTTTTTGAGTATGTGCCTTTTAGTATTAACGACGACAATTTCAGTTTGAGTGGTAATCCAAAATTAAAGCACGCCACCTCTAATAATTTCGATTTAAGGTATGAATATTATCCAAATTCACAAGACCAGATTTTATTTGGGGCCTTTTATAAAAAGATTCACAATCCGATAGAAACAGCCGTGCAGTTTACCGGAACTTCAAGTGCTACCCTGATGCCTTTTAACTTTGGAGACGCCACGAATTACGGATTAGAATTATCGTTCATTAAATTTATTTCAAATTTTGGATTCTCTGGAAACTATACCTATACGCATTCACAAATAACAACCTCAAAACTGTTTTACAACAAATCGTTTATCGCTGAGAAAACTTCTCAAACCAGGCCATTACAGGGTCAAGCACCACACATTGCCAATCTTTCATTCTTGTATAAAAATCCAAAACTAGGATTGGACATGCAATTGGCAGGCGTTTACACAGGGAAGAAAATAACATTCGTATCGCCATATATCGATTTAGATTACTGGCAAAAGGCCATGATGGTATTGGATTTCTCTATAGAGAAAAGGTTTGCCAAACGCTTTACTTTTTACGTAAAGGTCAATAATTTATTGAATACGCCTGTGGTCGTAGAAATTTTACAACCCAATATTTACACAACTGGAAAATTTGCATTAACCGAACAAACAAGCCAAGACAAAATTACCGTTCAAAAGGATTACTACGGTCAAAGTTATGTATTTGGTTTAAGATATAAATTACAATAAACAACAAACAAAATAAATTCATTCCCATGAAAAAAATTCAAATTCTAAGCCTAGTTGCGATAGCAGCTATTGCTTTCAGTTCTTGTAAAAAGACTGAGGAAGTTGCAGAGATTTCAACTCCGCAATTTCAAGCTGGTCAAGCCATTAAAGGCGACACATTAAAAGGTAGTGTAAAAGGTACAATGGAAACAGGTAAAACCTACTATTTCTATGACCAAGTTACCATCAACGTTGGTGATACTTTGGTTATGCAAAGTGGTGTTAAATTGTTGTCATTAAGCCCTAATGCACAATTAATCGTTAAAGGTGCATTTGTGTCTTTAGGAACTAAAAACGATCCAAACTGGATTACCGGTAAAGATGCATACTTGAATCCATCTTTATACAAATTGAATACTTTACAAGATCCAAACACTGATCCAGGTTTAAAACCAGGTAGTGCTATGTGGGGTGGTATTCAATGCGAAAAAACAGCTACTTTGGTTGACATTAAATACACGCACTTAGATTTTAGCGGTGGAACAGCCAGTGCATCTAATCCTCCAAATGGATATACTTCAGGCGCTGCTTTGTTTAGCATTTTCTTCCAAAATCCTGATGGATATTTGATTCTTGAAGATTGCTGGATTTATGGAACTACTTCTGACGTTGTTAGAGGTAACGGTGGTAAATTTCACATCATGAGAAATACTGTTGAAAAAATGTCTTACAATGATGGAGATGCTTTCAACGTTAAAAACTCATCAGTTGGTGACTTCGCTTACAATTTAATTATGGGTACTGCTAAAGGTGGAACTAAAGCATCTAACAAAGGTACTTATGGTGCGGTTCAAACCAATATCAACATGTACAACAACACATACATTGCTGGTGGTTGGAGAAGTGTTGACCCAGACCGTGGTGCTAACGTAAACTACGAACAAGGCGCAAGAGGTAATGCTTACAACAACATCATGGTAAATTGCAAAACTGGATTAAGAGTATTAGAAAATCCTTTGGCTGATACGTTGAACTGTCATTATGGTTACAACTTAAGCTATGGAGATTCATTGTCAATTGTTAACCGTATCTATCCTGCTCCCCACATCGCTAGACCAAATAGCCATGACATTCCTAACCCAGCAACTTTCTACCCTGGATTCCCAAGTTCTTATACTTTAGGCCAAGCATACAGTGCTCCAGCTATAGTAGGACAAAACAATCCTAAATTTGTAAACTTCCCATTGCCAGCAGTTGGTGTAGTAAGTTTATATAACTTTGTTGGATTGTACAATTTCCACTTAGCGGCAGGCTCGCCAGCAATTGGTGCCGGTTACACTGGTTTTACACCAATGAACGCAACTGCACCCGTTTCAAATGAGTTCTTAAAAGCAACAGTTACACCTCCAAGTAAAGACTTGGGTGCTTTTCCAACAGACGGAACAGGAAACCAACACTAATATTAATTTGATAAATTTAATAGAGACAGGCAAACAATGTAAATTGTTTGCCTGTTATTTTTTATTATGAAAAAAGTAATTGTTTCAATTTTTGTTTTGCAGGTTTTTGCGTTTGCATGCAAACCAGTTCTGCCTAAAAAAGATGTCTTTACTATTTCAGTTTTAGGTGATATGCCTTACAATATTCCAGGTGATTATTTAAGGTTTGATACATTAATCAAAAAGGTTAATGCAGACAGCAGTAAATTTACTGTGTTTTTGGGCGATTTTAAATCGAGCCAAACACCATGCTCTGATAGCGCGTTTCAGATAATGAATACATACTTTGGTAAATTTACTAAACCATTTGTTTACATCCCAGGAGACAATGAATGGACCGATTGTGGCAATCCTAATGCGGGTTCTTACGACCCAAATGAACGTTTGACTAGAATAAGAAAAGTTTTCTATTCAGAAAATATCGATAGAAGGCACAAGGAATTAAATTTAGTCAGTCAATCAATCTTGCCGGATTATATAAAATACAAAGAGAATTTAATTTGGAAGTACAAGGGGATGTGTTTTGCAAGTTTGCACATTGTTGGCTCCAATAACCATTTTAATTCAAAAGACGATACGCTCAATATTGAGTACAATGAACGCAATGCAGCCAATTTGTTTTGGTTAAAATCAGCATTTGAAATTGCGCTTGAGGAGAATTCTCCTGGCTTGGTGATTTTTATGCACGCAGATATATTTACTGCTGATAAGGGGTACAGTGGTTTTGTTTCATTTCTGCATGAATTCAAAAAGCAATGCTCAGAATATAACAAACCTGTACTTGTCGTTAATGGAGATTCCCATAAATTTGTTTACGACACTCCAATTGGAAAAGTTTTGCCAAATTTAAAACGCATGCAAGTAGCGGGTGCTGATGATATGCGTGCTTTTAAAATCAAATTTGATTTGAATTCTGAAAAAGTTTGGGAGATCGATTCGCTGGGGATCCGCTAATTCACTTAGCGGTGAAAATCGTCCTCCTTGCGACAGAATTCGTTACTGATCGATAACCTTAAACATTATTTTCTTGCTGTCCCACATAAAAACCGTGCATGAAAAATATATGGGGTAGGCTGATGCAAGAGAGGAAAATAAAAAAGTAGCTCAATATGTTTGTTGATAGCAGTTTATCTATAGAATTGAAAGCCAAGATGGCTATAAAAACAGCTATTGCTCCAAGTAAATAAGGCCATGCTTTTTTGTACAATTGTATTGAATTTAATGAGAGACCATTTTTTAAATCTTGCCACGCATTAAAGCTGTGTTGGCAAATGAAGTAAAGAGAAAATGCCGCTATTAAGGGCATAAACAAACCTAAAAATAAAATAAGGGATAATTGTAAAAAGTGTTTTTTGTTTTGAATAAGACAAATATAAAGTCCAGCAAAAGCTGAGCCTATTAGGAAAGTGAATATGGCAGAACTTATATTGATTTCAAATAGTTTTTGGGGCAATAAATTCTGGATGTTTTTTAAAACTGAAATGGATTCTTGCCAATGACCGAATACAATAATAAATAGAATAAGTGCACCGATTAATCCACCCTTTATTGCTTTTTTGAGCGCATGCGCTTGGTTTAGTTTTTCGAGTTCCGATTCGCCAAAATGAAAGGCAGAATAAATTAGAAATAAAATTAAAGCAATTTTAGGCGCATAAATCCACAGGGTAAAATTCAGGGCAATAATTAAAAGATATTTTGCAATGAATTGAACCAACGGTTTTGAATCTTTTTTGAGTAAATGGTCAACAGCCCCATGCGGAATGCCGATAAGTAAAAGTCCGAATACAATTAATGAATACATGTAGGTTTCAGTGTGTGGACTTGCTATGGTTGATAAAAGAAAATAAATGCACAGAGTTAATGCTGTTGCCAAACTTCTAAAACTTGTATTTTTGAAGATATGCAAGCAGGCAGCTTTTATAAAAGGTGTGAAGGGGAGTGATGCAAATATTTTTATTTCTTGAAACAAAGTCGTTTTTTCATCTAGGAAGCAAAATATTGTTGAAATTTTTTGTGCTGAAAACAACTTGCTGAAAATTTCTTTTCCCAAATAAGGCCATCTCAATAAGATGATAAGAAGCAGAGAATCGTAAAATTTAAATCGGCTTTTTGATCTTAACGAAATATGTTTAAATTCATTTTTAGAAATCTTCTTTGCCACTTCCTCAGCGAACAAGAACATGTTTTTGAACCCATATCCTGTGCTGGGTTTAATTAGGTTTGCGCGCGCACCAGTATGGATTAAACCCTTCATCTTGCTATCGGGGAATTGGTAATTGGTCATTGGAATGCAACCAATTTCCTCTGCAAGCAACTCATAATGTCCAAAAAGTGTTGCTATTTTTTGAGATAAAACATCTTTGGCATAGTCTAGGTCAATTTTTTCAGCACCAAATCGAGTCAGTTCAATTAATGCTTCATTTTTGTAAAAGGGCAGAACATAAAAGAATTGTGTGAATTGGTTTTGTTCAACATCAAAATTCATCATTTCAAAGGTGTTGATGTCGAACACTTCTTTTTTGAATTTTACCTGTATACCGTAGAAGCTTTGGTG
This sequence comes from Bacteroidota bacterium, assembly GCA_947451105.1. Taxonomy (GTDB): domain Bacteria; phylum Bacteroidota; class Bacteroidia; order NS11-12g; family UBA955; genus JABMMZ01. Next base: position 7,078 of record CANFXY010000019.1, read on the forward strand.
CAGATGGATATGCTTGCTGCTGTCTATTTTTGGTGGACGGCTATCGAAAATAAATTTTGCTTGTAAAATGCCTATATCGGTATGGACTATGCTAAATGCTGGGTTTTCTGTGATGTCAAAACATTTGGCCTCGAATCTTGCAATCTTGTTTTGCTTTATAAGACTTGCTGTGTAAAGGTAGAGGTCAATGCTTTTGACGTAGTAATATGGTTGGCTGCTAATGTCTTGGGGCAGCCCTTTGTTTATTTCAATTTTGTTGTAAGAATGTTTGATAATGCAGGACAGTTCCTTTACAATCCTGTCGTTTGGAGAGGCCCAAAAGCAATAGGTTTTATCGTTTTCGTTTTTTTGTTGGGCTTCAATAACCGCAACGTTTTTGTTATTGAATGCATTCGATTCAATTAGTTTTTTAAGGATTAAGCTGTTGCTTGCACCCATGCCAATAAACACATAGTCGTAGACCAATTCCTGATTTGATTTTTCGGGATGTAGATTGTTTTGATCCATGGTTAATTGAAAAATATTTGCTTAAAAAAGAAGGCTATCAAGTATAAACGAGATAGCCTTCTTAATTTATGAGGTATAAATTTTATTAGTCTTCAGAAGAACGACTTAATGAATAGATAACTAAACCAAAACCGATTTTGTTGATTGCGTCTGCAATGTTGTAAACGATATCCATTGAGTGAGCAGCTGCAGCTGGATCAGCAACCAATTGCATGCCAAACAATCCGCCTGGAGTTCCTAAGATGTAACCTAGAGGGTAGATAGCCCAACCAACTAAAACGAACCAAGCCAATACTCTTGTTGCTTTTGCAACTTGCGGACCAGCTGTTTGAGCCAATTTAGCTACGTCGCCCATCCAAACCAAGTAAACGATGTAGAAATAAGCAGCACCTGAGATAACACCCCAAAGTACACTGTTAGTTCTGTCGATGGTTTCACCGAAGTAACCTGTTACCAACATCACCAAAGATGCTAGAATAAGTTTCCATAACAAACCAATTTTTGCACCAGCTTTTTTAGTGATTAAGTAAAACTCAACACACATCAAAGGCACAGTAAGAATCCAATCTACATAACGGAAAAATGTTGGTGAATCACCAGTTTCTAAATTGTAGCCTCTCATGTAGTAGTAGTGAACTGCTGCAATAAAGGTGATTAAACCAGAAACCAAAACTGAGGTTCTCCATTTCGCTGAAGTGTTGTTTAGTTCAAAGAAAAAGAAAACAGAGGCGGCCATCATAGCCATTGTTCCGATAAAAAACGTAAATGCTACGTAGTTATCGCTTGCGATTTTTAAATGTTCCATCTTATATAATTAATATTTTTTTCCTACTCGTAAGGCTTTTCGGATTTCGCCCATTTTTGAGTGTTTTTTCACTTTTCGATTCAATTATAACAAAAACTTTTTGTTTTTGTTTTTTAATAAGATTAAAAAAATGCAAGTGTTTGAAAATTAATCAAATAATTTATTTTAAATCCGATTATTTTGTTCCTTTATCGAATTTTATTCCATTAAATATACCTATGTAAATGGGGTTTTTGTTTATGATATAATAAACAAGAAGGGAGGCGCGAGAAATTGATTTATTGTCTCATTAACATTGGGATGGAAAACACCCCAATGTTAATGAGAGTGAGAGTGAGAGTGAATGCGACATATTAAATTATTGAAATCATATCGTATTTCCTACCGCCCCGCTCTTGCCCTCTTGTTTCACCCTATGGTGTGTTTTCTGCTTTGAGAAAACTCTACCATAGGGCTCTTGCTGAAGCCCCATGGGCTTCCTCTATTGATCTACAAACTCAACAAAGAAAGTACTGCCAACATTTGGTGTGCTTTCAAGCCAAATGCGGCCGTTCATAGATTCGACTTGGGTTCTGGTCATATACAAACCATAACCTTTTGCGGAAGGATGTTTGTGGAATATTTTACCAATTTTGAAGACACTGTTTTGGTGTCTGCTTAGGTCTATTCCCAATCCATTGTCTTTAACACTCAATAAAATATTGTTTCCGAAACGTTCGGTTTTTATTTCAATGCGTGGATGTCTATCTTCAGCCCTGTATTTAAGGGCATTGCTGATTAGGTTGTGGAGTATGCTTTTTAAGTATTTGGATGGGAAGCGCAGGTTAGGTGCTTGTGAGCAATCGATAGAGATTTCTGCCTTCGATTTTTCGATCTCAATGTCTAAGCTTTTGGTAATTAATTTAATTGCCTTGTTAAAATCATTGTTCTCGAGCTTGACTGAATTGTCTTGCTTTACTTGCAGCGATTCTACCAGTTCGTTGAATATTTCATTTAAACTATTAATCACAGGCTCAACCTTGTTAATCATCTCTTTTTTCTCTGCTTCATCGGTGGCATCTTGTATGAATTTAATTAGCATAGAAATATTAACCAAAGGTCCTCTTAAATTGTGTGAAACAATGTTGCAAAAATCGTTAAGCTGCTCGTTTTGGTGAGAAAGCTGTTTGGCTAATAGCTCTTGCTTTTCTTCCATTTCAGTACGCTCGGTGATGTCTATTCCATAGCCAATAACAATCGAAACATTGTTGTCCATGTCAAGAATTGGAACTAAGTGTTTGAGTATGGATTTTTTACTTCCATCCTTGTCAATTCTGGTTTCCTCCCATTTGATTTCTTTTTTCTGGGTAATGGCATCGTAGAATTTGTTTTGTGTATGAATGGCAATGGTGATATCTACCCCTGTTAAATCGATGCAATCAAAATAGTTTTTACCAATAAGCTGTTCACGTATTTTAGGGTCAGCAACTGTCGATGGGTTGATGAATAGATAATTTTGTTTGCGGTCGAAAACCAAGACGTTGGGAGGTAGAGAATTTAAAATGGTTTCGTAAAACAATTTTAGCTCGTTTGTTTTTTCTTCTGCAAGGACAATTGTGCTAATGTCTTGGAAAATCCCAATAAGCAAACTTCCCTCTTTGTGGTTTTCGATTATACGGCCTTCAATATGAAAATAGTTTGGAGAATTAAGTAGCTTTGCTTTTTCAATTTTGAATCCTCCTTTTTGTTTGACTGCTTTGAAAATAATTTTGGTGATTTCTTCTCCTGCCTCAAAGTTTTTAAGAATCTTTTTAATGCCTTTGGAGAAGTCGATTTTATGCTCGTCAAACATGCTAACAAGCTGGTCGGATAGTTCTAATTGACGCAAATTTACATCCCAAGTAAAGTTCCCCAATTTTGCAATTTTTTCAGCGTTTTTAAGGTTGTAACTGGCTTTGGTTAAATGGGCAGTTTTCTTGTCGATGGTGGTGCTGAGGTTGCTGTTTAATTTGTTAAGTTCTTTGTTTTTTTTGAAAAGTTCATGTGAACTTTGAGACAGGATATTTTCAATATGAGCAATGTCTTGGTCGTAGTTTTGATACGCCGAATTAACAATTTCAAGAAAAGCATCAAGGTCGGCTTTGGTATATTCTTCCAATGAGCCAAGATGGTCTTTTATTTGCCTCTTTAAGAGCCTATGAAAATTGCTTTTTATCATTTTTCAGAGAAAGAGGTCAAGGTCATTGTTTGGTTGTGTAATTTACAATCTTGTTCACCCTTTGATTTTAGCAATTCTCCGTATGAATAAAAACCAGCAAACTGGGTGTGTTCTCCAAATTGATCGGTAACGGCTTCAATCTCGTCTTGGGTTAATTGTTTGAGTACCAATTTGCGCCCCACACAGCTAACCATTAGTACAAGTTCAGGATCGGACTTAATGTTTTCTCGGATGATGTTGGCTGCTTTTTCAGCACCATCAATGATGCGGTTCACATTGGCTTTCATCAGGCGAACGGATGCCCCAGTGGGTATGTTTCCTGCAAAGGTCATGCTTTTGTCAGCTTCATTAATGCCTAAAATGGTTCTCACTAGAACTTCTGAATCTTCCGCTTCACGCATTTCTAGTGGAAAGAATAGGGCAGAGCCAGGCAAGTCTTTTGAAAGTTCACCAAGGTATGATTTGTATAAATCAAGGGCCGGTTGATTGTCTATTTCGTATACCACATTGTCTTTGCTTTTGGTAACAAAGCGGTCCATTCCAAAGCTGTCCCATCCACCAAAGGATGCCGTACTTGTTTGGATGTCGCCGTAGAATCCAACAGCTGATATGCAATTAGAGACAAAGTTGTTGCTGCGGTCACAAACCAATGTTTCTTGAAAGGCAGCGCCATCGCCAGCCAATCCACCTGAAACATTGACATTGCCGTCTATAATTGAATTGATGCCATCCAATAAATGGGTGCCATTCACTGCAATGCCATCAGATAGAATAAAAATATGTTTTAAACTGTCAGCTTTTAATGATTTTGCGATGCTTTGACCTGTATTGAAGGAGTTGCCTACCTCGTTGATGTCATAGCTGCATTTCTTAAATCTTGCCTTTTCTAATTTAACTGAACAAATGGAAAAAGATAGTTCAGAAAACTTTTTGTTTGAGATTTCACCGGCCGTACTGCATCCCAATATATCGGAATCTGCGAAGCAGGTATTTATTTGGCTTTGGATTTCAGGATCTGTCAAAAAAGACTTGTCTGAAAAAACAAAATGCAGATCATATGCTTTGGCATTAAAATGTGATAAATGATCAATAATTTGAGCCTTTTGGTTGAAAATGAATTGTGTAACCTTCATCTGATGTTTAATTGTTTTGTTCTAGGTATTTCAAAAGTAAGGCTTTATATATCGAATTTCAATTACCATGTCATTTTATTTTGTCTTTTGATTAATTTATTTAATTGTAAAAGCCTGATAATAAGATGTTAAAAACAATGAAAAATAAAAAAAATAGCTGTGAACGATCTAGGATTATAAAAAGCTTCTTTTGCCTATATGTTAGTTTTAATTAAATTAAGTAAAAATACTCATAAAAGTTTAATTTTTTAATTTAATATTCTCAATTACAGTTGTTGATATTTAATCATTTTTGTCATATTTTGATTGTTGTTAATGAAATCTTATTGATTAAATTTATAATTAAGTAAAAATGCTTATTTTTATCTTTTTAAATTTTTAAAATGTTGAATCATATCCTTATTTTTGTGACTTATTTGTGGAAAAACAGATAATCAGCATTTATATAAATATGACAAAAAACAAATCAAAATTAAACATCGCAGCTGGCTTTATTGCAGCTTCAGTGCTTGTCTTTGCTTCATGTAGCAAAGAGAAAATTGCGGTAAACGCAGTAAATGAATCAGCTAACAACAGTTTAACAGAGGTTGCAGTTGCTTCATCTAACATGGTGGCTAACCAAGCTTTGGTGAAGTTCAGAAAAGGAACTCCAGCCAATGCCAAAACGGATGCCTTCGCTAGAATCTCTGCAAAAACAGAAGAATTTATTTTTACCAAAACAATGGAGACAGCTGGCGAAACAGAAGGTATATACCTTATCAGTTTCCCTGCCGCTGTTCCTCAAGCATTAGTTGCTTTGCAAAGCATGCCTTTCATTGAATACGCAGAGCCTAATTATATCTACCAACATGCTGCTACTTCAAGCGATCCTTATTTCACAAACGGAAGTTTGTGGGGAATGACCAACACAGGTTACGGTTGTGGAGCACAAACTGCTTGGACCAATAACCATACAGGTTCATCGAATGTGGTTGTTGCAGTTATTGATGAGGGCATCGATAACCAGCATCAAGATTTATCAAGCAATTGCTGGATTAATCCAAACGAAACAGCAAATGATGGCGTTGACAATGATAACAATGGCTATAAAGATGATGTTTACGGTTGGGATTTCGACGGAAACAACAATACCACTTTCGACGGCGCTGGAGATGACCATGCTACGCACGTTGCAGGTACTATCGGTGGAATGTCAAATACAGTTGGTGTAGTTGGGGTTAACTGGAATGTAAAAATGATCAGTTGCAAATTCCTGGGTTCAGCTGGTGGAACTACTGCAAATGCAGTTAAAGCAGTAGATTATGTTACAGCCCTTAAAAACATAGGCATTAACATTGTTGCTTCTAATAACTCATGGGGTGGCGGAGGTTTTAGTGCTTCATTGTATGATGCAATTAATCGTGCGAACACTGCAGGTGTATTGTTTATTGCTGCGGCAGGTAACTCAGGTACCAACAACGACAATACAGCAAGTTTCCCTGGTAACTATTCTATTTCAAATAAAGTTGGAAGTAAAACATATGCAGCTTTGCCAAATATGATTGTGGTTGCTGCAATTGCTTCTAATGGAACTTTAGCTACGTTCTCTCAATATGGTGCTAAGTCTGTTCACTTGGGTGCTCCTGGTGTGAATATTTACTCTTCACTTCCATACAATACCTATGGATCTTACAATGGAACTTCAATGGCTACTCCGCATGTAACTGGCGCTGCTGCTTTATACAAAGCAAACAATTCAGGTGCAACTGCTGCTAACATTAAAGCTGCCATTTTGAACTCTGTAACTAAAATTAGCTCATTAACTGGAAAATGTACCACTGGTGGTCGTTTGAATGTTAGTGGATTCTAATTCGTAAGTATACTTATTTTAAAAATCCCACAGCACTCAGGTGTTGTGGGATTTTTTTTGCAAGTTCATTTATTGTTTTATCTTTGTTCAAAGAATCAACAAAATATTAAAAATTACCCATATGAATACCTTTTTAAAATTAATTGTCACTTTAATACTTGTTTTATGCAGTAACGTTATACATGCACAAAATGCTTTGGACTTTGACGGCGTTAACGATAAAGTTGATTGCGGGAATGATACTTCGCTTCAAATATCGGGCAAGAAATTAACCATGGAAGCATGGATTTATCCTACAGTTTGGGGCAAAAATGCATACGACAACAACATCGTAAATAAGGAGGATAACACCAGCAATTACGGTTATATGTTTCGTTGCGGTGCCGGTGGAAAACTGAACATGGGTTTTGGCAATGGTTCTTGGAATGAAGTTACTTCCACCAATGTGGTTTTGTCTCTAAATACATGGCAACACGTTGCCGGAACCTACGATGGCGTGAAGATGCGTCTGTATGTTAATGGCAAACCGGTAGACTCATTTGCTACTACCGCATCGATTACCAATGCGAGTACCACCAATTTATTGTTAGGCTCTAATTTGACTTATGGCAGATATTTTCAAGGAATGATGGATGAGGTGCGCATATGGAATGTGGCTTTAGACAGTGCTGCGATAAATAAAAACATGAACCGTGAATTGTGTGTGCGTCCTAAAAACTTAAAATTGTATTATAAATTTAACCAAGGGAAAGCGGCTTCTAACAATCCAGCAGTTAAAAAAGCAAATGACTTAAGTTTGTTCAGAAACCATGGAACCTTAACCAATTTTAATTTAACAGGTACTTCGTCTAATTGGTTAAAAGGCCAAAATTATTTGAAAGATGCGGTGTTTAAAAAGGACACCATATCTGCTTGTGCCCGTTGGGTAAGTCCGAGTAAACGTTATACCTGGATAAAGTCTGGAATATACAACGATACCTTGCCAACCGTAGTTATGGGATGCGATAGTATCATTACCACCTATCTTACCATTAGAAAGGTAAGCAGCAACCAATTCAAAGCTTTTGCTTGTAGTGCATATGTAAGTCCGAGCGGTTTGTATACATGGACCAAGTCTGGCGTATACACCGATTATCTTAAAAATTATGTGAATTGCGATAGTGTTTTGACCATATCCTTGACCGTAGGCAGTGAAAGAGATTCAATTTATCCAAAAGTTTGTAAGTCATTTAAAATGCCCAGCGGCAAAAGGACTTTATTTACAAGTGGTTCTTATGTTGATACGCTGAAAAGTTACAGGGGTTGCGACAGTATGGTAGATGTTTACTTGACCATATACAATCCGAGCAGTTCGAGTATTAATGTCAATGTTTGTCAGCAATGGACCCCGCCAAGTGGGAAACGAACATTTAAAAATTCAGGAACCTATGGCGATACCCTTAAGAATTACTTGGGCTGTGATAGTGTTATAACCATCAAATTGAAAATATTAAACAGCAGCAGCACCATTAACGCAAGCGCTTGTAATAAGTATACATCTCCAAGTGGAAAGTATACTTGGACCCAGTCGGGGTCTTACAAAGACACCATCAAAAATGTATTCAAATGCGACAGTTTTATCAGTTTAAACCTCACGGTTAAGAAAAGTAGTTTTTCAAATACCACCATTAGCGCATGTTCTTTATATGTGCATCCAAGGACGAAAAAACGCTTTACAAAATCTGGTATATACAACGATACCTTGCCTAATTACGTGGGCTGCGACAGCATACATACGTTAAATTTAACCATAGATAATATCGATGTAACGGTTTCACAAAACGGTGCAGTGTTGAGCGCAAATACCAATATTGGGACATACCAATGGCTGAACTGTTCAAATTATGCGGCAATTGGTGGGGCGAACAATAAAGTGTTTGCTGCTACTGCCAATGGAGACTATGCAGTAGAGGTTACTAATAAATCGTGCAAAGACACTTCCATTTGCAACAATGTATCAGGTTTAAGTATTGAGAATTTAAAATCGACATTAAATTTTAGTATTTATCCAAATCCAAACAGCGGTAAATTTGAAATACAAGCTTCGGAAATTCAAGGTCGTGTCGATTTAAAAGTATATGATTTGACGGGTAAGGTAATTGTCCAAAATCAGTATGCGAATTTCAGTAAAGAATCTATCGGATTAGAACTTGAAAAAGGCATTTACATGGTTGAACTAAGCACTGCAGCGGGTGTTTGGAAACAGCTAATAGCGGTTCAATAAGAAGGGTTAATTTTCTTTTGCTTTCTGATTTATCCAAGCTTGGATTTTAGAAATCTCACATGTACTTAATTTGTACGATGGAGGCATATTGGGCACGCTTCCATTTTGTTCGATAATATGCATGAGTTTTGAGCCATAGATGCCATCAGCATGGTAGTCGTTGTCTAAATACAATTTAACCATTGCATACGATTCTAAATTCATAATTCCACTCGCATCGTATTGTGCTTTGCTGTGGCAGCCAAGACAATTGTTCTTAAATATTGGCGTCATGTCTTTTGAGAAAGTCATGTTGTTGGTGTCGCATGTGTTTTGCGGAACTTGGTCTGTGTTTTTCTTGCATGAAGGCAATAAAAAAAGTCCGAGCATTAGGCAAAGACAGACAAGCGAAATATTGGTAATGAATTTCATGTTGCAAAATTAGACCATTTTAATTTTATAATTTATGTTTTGGCTAAAGTGCATGTAATTGTTTTTTAATTGTGCGTAATTAGAGTGTTTTCTTTCCATTGGTTCGATTTGCATAATTCAATTAAAGTTCTATATTTGTTTTTCGAAGTGAGGGGAAGTTAAAAAATAAAATCGAGTTTAATGATGCTAACATATATATCTACAAACAATTATGAAAAGAAACTTACCTATTCCATCATGGAGGCGCTTGAGCATTTTGCTTTTTTGTCTATTGCCACTTTTGGGTCATGCTCAATTAAGTGGTAACTACACCATTAATCCGACAGCTTCAGCAAGCAATCGAAATTATCAAAACTGGGCTTCTGCGGTTGGTGATTTAATTAGCGGATCGAGAACAGATGGCGGAAACGCCCAAGGATCAGGCGTTAGTGGTGCTGTTGTGTTTTCTGTGTATGACACCATTTACAATAATATAGCTGTTGAAATCACGGCTATTACGGGCGCTTCATCCACCAACACCATAACGTTTAAATCATCTAAAGGGGACAGTTCAAAATGTATTTTGAAGAACCCTTCATCTTCTTCGAGTACCAACGATTTTGTTCTGTCTTTGTATGGTGCCGATTACATCAATTTCAAACAAATTGGTTTCGAGCGCACAGGGTCTCAAACCTATTGCACAGTTGTTCAAATTTGGAATGATGCAGACTATAATACCTTTGCCAATTGTTATTTGCGCGGCAGAAAAATGCCGAGTAGCTCGAGCTTAGGATTTAACTATGGCATAGGTTCTTGTTTCTATATTTCAGGAAATGCCGATTACACGCAGTTGCTTCAAAATAGAATGTTGTATGGTTACAATGGTTTGTATTGCACGACGGCAAATACCAATTTTTTAATTGATAAAAACACCATTGATACCAGTGGCTCAGCGGGTATATATATGACCAGTCAGGCCACTTTACGCATTACCAACAATCAATTTAGGATGGGCGATTTTGGCGCAAATCAAGGCCATTATACTTCTTATGGAATGCGTATTGAATCTTCTCCGAGTATGGTGATATCTGGAAATAAGGTTCAAATGTTAACGGTTAATTCGCAGGTTTGTAGAGCGGTTATTCTAGCCAGTACTACCAGTACGGCCACAGCGCCAACCTTGGTATACAATAATTGGATATTGAATAGCGGTGGAACCGGTGATTGCACAGGATTGGCTGTTTATTTATGCAGCTACTTGAATTTTTATTACAACAATATTTTGGTGAATTCATCACTTTCTAATGGCGCCGCATATTACCATTATCCTCAATACAGCAATTCTTATATTCGTTTAATCAACAACAACTTAATTAACAAAGGAGCAGGATATGCTATCAATGTTCCAGGAACTAATACATCAGATTTTGACTCAGTTGACTACAATAATTTATATAGTTCAGGAACTAACCTTGGTCAATGGGCAGCCACCAACTACACAACAATGTCTGCATGGAAATCAAATACAGGAAAAGACGCCAATTCAATGAATTTGGACCCAGGGTATTTAAGCACTTCCGATTTGCACATTTCGAGCATTGGATTAGATGGGAAAGCATTAAAACTAGCATGGGTAGGGAAAGACATAGACAATGAAAATCGCGATGCTACGGCCCCTGATATTGGGGCTGATGAATTTTTCCCAGTTGCCCGAGATATCGGTATTACAAGTTTAGACAGTCCTATGGTTTTTTGTGCGGGTACCCATAAAGTAAAAGTTCGATTTCAAAATTATGGCTATGATACCATTAAGTCCACACAAATTGTTTGGCAGGTAAATTCAGTTGGGCAAACCACCTACAATTGGACTGGTGTGTTAGCTCCTGGCGCAACTTCAGCTGCAATTCAAATTGGAACTTATTCAGTGAGTGCAAATACACCATATACCTTTAGAATATGGACGCGAATACCAAATAATTTAAGCGATGGAAAGCCTGCGAATGATACTTTGAAGGTCAAGCGATTGGCGGGCCTGAGCGGAACATATAGCTTGGGAGATACTGCTGGTACCGATTTCAAATCATTTAATGATGCCATCAGCTCAATGTCTTCCCGCGGAATTTGCGGGCCAATTACTTTCAATGTTAGACCAGGAACTTACAACGAACAAATAACTTTCTTACAATTGCCTGGTATGGGTGTGTCAAATCCTATTGTGTTTCAAAACAAAACCAGTGATAGTTCTAAAGTAGTGATTTCATTGCCATCTACAACAGCAACGGGAAACAACAATGCAACCTTGCAATTGAGAGGTGCAGACTATGTGACTTTCAAAGGCATTACCTTCACTAGAACAGGCGTTAATCCTTATGCTTATGTTATACATATCTTAAATGGCTCAAATCACAATACGTTTTCGCACTGTCAAATGATAGGAGTCAAAGCCGCATCTTCAACAGCCACTGCTGTCAATGTTTGGTCGGATGCAGGTGTTGATGAATACAATGCCTTTATAGGCAACAAAATGCGATTGGGGACCTATAATTTCCTGTATAGCTCAGGCAATAATTCAGCCCATGAAAATGGAACCGTATTGGATGGAAACGTCTTTGATAGTTCGTATAACCAAGCTGTATTGATTAATTACAACGATGGCATGGTGATTAAGAACAATACTTTTTTAAATAATAGTGCAGCTCTAGCGGGCAATTCGCATCTACAATTAAAACGTTGTAACAATGTTTCGCGCATTGAGAACAACCGCTTTACAGGCAGCAACGCTGAGTCTGCCTTGTTGCTGACCAATTGCACTAGCAATAGCAGTGCGCCAACTATGGTGGTGAACAATGTGGTGACCAAAGGTGCCGGAAAAGGATTTTCAATTGACACCGCGCAAAACTATACCTTTGGATTTAACAGTATGTATTTTAGTAGCAATACAAACACCAATGCTGGTATATATTCTATGCACAATGGCAATGGCGGGTTGTCTTTTTTGAACAACAACATTTACATGGCGGGTGGTGACGCATTTAATGTAATTGCCCCTAGCTCAGTTACTGCAAGTAATTACAACAATTTAATTTCAAAAGGCACTCAATTTTCTTATTGGGGTGCGGCAACAAGCGATTTAACTAGTTTGAAGTCGGTGAGTGGCAAGGAACAAAATTCATTGTCAATAGATCCGTTTTTTACATCTTCATTGAACTTGCATATTATCAATCCACTGATGAAAAATGCAGGTACACCGATTGTGGGTGTAAAATTGGATTTTGACGGAGAAAAACGCGATACTTTAAAACCTGATATTGGGGCTGATGAATTTAAATTGGCCGCCAACGACGCAGGCATTTCTGATCTTTATAAACCGTTGGCAGGAACATGCGCTGGTTTATTGCCGATACAAGTTGTTTTGAATAATTATGGTGGTGACACTTTAAAATCTGTGACCATAGAGTGGAAAGCTGCCGGCGTGCCACAAACTTCATATACTTGGACAGGTAAATTGTTAACAAAGCGCAGCGATACCATAACAATAGGAAGTTTTAATTTTGCCAAAACTTTAAATCCTAAGTTTATTATTTGGACCAGTTTGCCAAACGGACAAAGCGATGCGATTCGTTTCAACGATACATTTACAGGCAACCGTTCAACAAGAGCTTTGCCGTTAGCAGATGCAGGTGTCGATCAAACAGCATGCGCAGGTGTTGCGGTCCTCTTAGGCCCAAATTCTGTTGCAGGTTATACGTATGTTTGGAACGATATAGATAATCAAGTTCAGGTAGGTACAAATTCTAAAATTTCAGTAACCCCTCCGACCAAAACAAGTTATGAGTTAATCGTAACCAACAGCACATTTGGTTGTAGTAAAAGAGATACTGTGGTAGTGAGTGTAAATGCATCGCCAATTGCGAATGCTGGGGCAGACAAATCGGTTTGTTTTGGATCTTACGTCTCAATTGGAACAGCTGCGCAATCTGGTTTTACTTATTCATGGACCAGCTCGCCTTCAGGTTATACAAGCACCACAGCAAATCCGAGTATATTAGCTTTGCAAACAACTTTATACATCTTACAAAAGACCATTACAACAAGTTCTTGTAGTGATTTGGATACGGTTTTGGTTACGGTGAATCCATTGCCAACTGCAAATATTTCAGGAACTGCATCAATGTGTCAAGGTACACAGCAGATATACAGTACCAAATCGAATGTAGGCAGTACCTATAAATGGGGTAATGCACTGGGTCAATTTATCAGTGGTCAAAACAGCAACTCTACCAACATTAAATGGAATACTGCAGGAACAGATATAATTAATGTTATAGAAACCAATTCAAAAGGCTGTAAGGATACAGCATATTACACGGTTGTTGTAAACCCTAAGCCGGTTTCTAAATTTACGGCTACAGATGCCTGTGTTGGCTCAGCTACTGTATTTACAGACTCTAGTAAGGGTGCAACAAGCTGGTCTTGGAATTTTGCCGATGGTAATTTGTCAACTCAGAGAAATCCTTCTCACACCTACAACAGTGCAGCGTCATACAATGTGCAACAAATCGTGTCAAGTCAATTTGGTTGCGTGGATACAAGTGTTACCACTTCATATGTTAATCCTTCGCCAAAAGCAAAATTTGGATTCAATAAAGGACAGTTGTTAGACTTTACTTTTACTGACTCAACCATAAAAAATGGAGGAAGCATAGTAAGCTATACTTGGTATTTTGGTGACGGTGATAGCATTGTTTATAGCAGTCAATCCAATCCTCAACACACCTATAAAGCGGAGGGAAATTACACTGTTCGCTTATGTGTTAAGACCAATAGAGATTGTGAAAGTTGCACCACCATGCAGATTTCAGCTTTGGAAATCAACTCAGCGCGTGTTTCGAATTTGAAGATTTATCCAAATCCGAATGCAGGTGTATTTGAGTTAAGCGCAGATGATGCAATCGAAAATGTAGAGGTGTTAAATGTAGCTGGTCAAGTTGTCCAATCATTTGAAGCAGGAAGCAAGCAAATGAAGATTGATATACAAAGTTTGACAGATGGCGTTTACTTTATTCGTGTTCAAATAAACGGATACAGCAGCGTTGTGAAAGTCATCAAGCAAGGATAGTTAGTTTAATTAAATTGTGATTGAAACCCCACAGCAGCAATGTTGTGGGGTTCTTTTTTTATTGCCCCAATTCCACCCGCATGCTGTTAAGCATTTTGATGATGCTGTCAATATTCAGTTCTTCGGTTTTGGCATCGGAGATGTTGAGGGTGCAAACGAATTCCCAGATTTCTAATACATCGGCATGTTTTACTTTGTAGGCTTCGTATTGTTTGTTGTCGGAATGCAGTTCGAGAAATTGTGCTTTTTTATAAACCCGTTTGTAAACGATGCCTTCATCGCGGGTTACCAAAACATAGGTGCTGCCATCTTTAATGTCTTTGATGGACTCTGAATATTTCCCTATAACAAAACAGCCCGGTTTAAGTGGTGGCATAGAATCTCCTTTGATTGGGAAGGCGCGGTGTTTGCCAATAATTTTAAAAGGCAGGTTCATGTTTGGGAGTTTTTCGAAGTATTCAGGATCGGCATAACCGTTGAGGTAACCAGCGGATGCTTTTACTGTAACTACTTCTACCAAATCGTTGTTGTTTTTGTCGAGTACTATGGGGAAAAGCAAACGGTTTTCACCCACTTTGATCATGGAGGCCAAATCGAATTTTCTGAGGTCGGCACGGATAAGCGCATCGATGGCGATGTGGTAAAGCTTAGACAATTTAATTAAAATATCTATAGGCGGATCGCAGCGTTCTTCCTCATAAGAACCAATACGCGCTCTGGTGATGTCGAGTTTGTCTGCCAATTGTTCCTGTGACCAAGATTTTAATTGACGTAAATGCCTGATGTTGCTCGCAATATGTTTCATGCTAAAATATTTAGCACAAACATACTAAAATTAATAGTAAATTGCAAACGGTTTTTTTGTTCGAACATAGGTTCTGAAAAATCGCCATTTTTAAACCTGCTTAAGGCAAAGGTCAATGAAAATAAAAAACTGTTTGGAGACGGTTGGTGCGTTTTAGAATGCAAGAGGTAAGTATGAAATAAATAGTGGGAGAATATTCTATCGTTTATTTCATGCTTGTCTTTTTTACTGTTTGAATAAACTTGTAGATGTTGCGTACTGCGTTTTATTAGGCTATAGTTAAGTAGCAAGTGTAAAGTCTTAAAATGAGGCTAAGGGGAGAGCTGTTTTGAAAACGGAAAGGCTCCAAACTGAAGCGACAGCCCTGTTTTAAATGGGGCAATACATTTGCAATTTGGGCAAGGCGGAACGGTAGTAAGCCCTTGGGCAAGCAGCAAATGCTGACCCATGAAAACAGGCTATAGTGAAAGTTGGAATAAGCCTCCATTAAAAATATAATTAAACATGGACCGTCAAATTGTGCATATCGACCTCGACTCGTTTTTCGTTTCTGTAGAACGTTTGCTTAATCCGCGCCTGACTGGTAAGCCTGTTTTGGTTGGGGGTAGCGGCGATAGAGGTGTGGTGGCTTCATGCAGTTACGAAGCGCGTGGATTTGGGGTGCACTCAGCCATGCCTATGCGAACGGCCCGCATACTCTGTCCCGAGGCCATTGTGGTGCGTGGCGACATGGGTTTGTACAGCAAGTATTCTGATATCGTTACCGAGATTATTAAGGAGGATGTGCCGCTTTATGAGAAGACGTCTATTGATGAATTTTACATTGACCTGAGTGGGATGGAGAAATTCTTTGGGTCGTATAAACTGGCCACTGAATTGCGGCAACGCATTACGCGGGAAACGAATTTGCCAATTTCTTTCGCGCTTTCTGCGAACAAAACGGTGTCGAAAGTGGGAACGGGTGAGGCCAAACCCAATGGTCAAAAACAAATTCCTTTCGGAACCGAGAAGGGTTTTTTGGCCCCGCTGTCCATTCGGAAAATTCCTATGGTTGGGGAGAAAACCTACGGCTTATTGCGCGGCATGGGCGTGGCATGGATACGCACGCTTCAAGAAATGCCTATAGAACTTTTGCAACAGGTGCTGGGCGATAATGGTTCTTTGATTTGGCGCAAGGCCAATGGGATAGACCAAAGTCCTGTTATACCTTACTCAGAGAAAAAATCAATGTCTACCGAACAGACGTTTGAGCAAGACAGCATTGATGTGGAGGCTTTGGGTGGGATATTGGTGGGCATGACTGAAAAACTGAGTTTTCAATTGCGCACCGAACAAAAATTAACAGCCTGTGTGACGGTGAAAATTCGCTATTCCGATTTCAATACCTATACCATGCAAGCGCGTATTCCCTATACCTCGCTCGACAATATATTGATAGAAAAAGTGAAAGACTTGTTTAAGAAATTGTATCAAAAACGGATGCTTATACGGTTGATCGGGGTGAAGTTTAGCCACCTGGTTCAAGGCGGTCACCAATACAATTTGTTTGATGATACTGTTGAGCAAATTGAGTTGTACCGCGCCATGGATAAAATCCGTTTGCGTTATGGCAACAATGCTGTTTTGCGCGCCACAGGTTTGGGTAAAAAAAGAAGGTACTAAGATGTTGCTCAATTGCCATACGGTTTACAGTTTTTGCTACGGCACCAATACTTTAGATGCCTTGATGGATGCTGTATTGGGCGCGGGATTTAAACGTTTTGTCTTGGCCGATATCAACAACACGTCCGCGTGTTTGGATGCGGTGAGATTGGCGCCAGAAAAAGGTTTGAAGCCGATATTGGGCATAGATTTTAGGCAAGGCGCCGATCAGAAATTTGTCGGTATTGCCTGCAACAACGAAGGTTTTTTTGAACTCAATCAATACCTTTCATCGCATTTGCATGCGGGCACAGAAGTGGACATTATTGCACCCGATTTTAAACAGGTCATTGTGGTGTATCCCTTGCAAAAGTATACGGGATTTCCGCTCAAGGAAAATGAATTTATCGGTGTGTCGATGCAAGAAATTAAACGCTTGCAATTGTCTAAATACCGACATTTAAAACACAAGATGGTGGTGTTGCAAACCTTTACCTACAACAACAAAAAACAATTCAATGCCCACCGATTACTCAGGGCGATAGATTGCAATATGTTGTTGAGTAAATTGCCGAAGTCTGAACAATCGAATGGCTTTGATACGCTTGCAACGGCTTATGAAATTTACGCCGCTTTTGTTGATTGGCCTGAAATTATTGCGAATACTGAATGGATACTGAATACCTGCAGCATTCATTTTGATTATGGAAAATTGAGCAATAAAAATTTGAAACATTACACCGGTTCTGCAGAAGGGGATATGGCGCTTTTGCGTTCTGAATGTTTAAAGGGTTTGCCATACCGGTATCCGCAAGTGGATGATACGGTGCTGCAGCGTATGGAAAAAGAATTGCAGGTGATAGAACAGTTGAATTTTGCTTCATACTTTTTGATCAATTGGGACATCATTAACTATGCAAGGCATAAGAATTATTACTATGTCGGTCGCGGCAGTGGGGCCAACAGCATACTGGCGTATTTGCTGCGCATAACCGATGTGGATCCGATAGAACTCGATTTGTATTTCGAACGGTTTATCAATTTGTACCGCAGCAATGCCCCCGATTTTGACATGGATTTTTCGTGGACCGACCGCGATGACATTACCCAATATATGTTTAACCGATTTGGTTACGAACGCACCGCTTTATTGGGTGCCTACAACACGTTTCAAGACGATGCGGTATTGCGCGAATTGGGCAAGGTGTTTGGTTTGCCCCCCGACGAAATCGACAAATTGCAACACATAAAAAAGCTGGAAGATACCGATGATATTGGCCGCATGGTGATAAAATACAGTGCGTTTATAAAAGGCTTTCCTTCGCACATGAGCATACATTCGAGTGGTATCATAATTTCGGAAGCACCAATATATGCATACTCTGCCACCAATATGCCACCCAAAGGTTTTCCTTGCACGCAATTCAGTATGTTGGAAGCCGAAGATATTGGTTTGTATAAATTTGATATTTTAAGTCAACGTGGTTTAGGGAAAATAAAAGACACCTTGGGCTTGGTAAAAGAGAACCAAAACATAGACATCGATGTGCATGACATCAAACGGTTTAAGCAAGATGAAAACGTAAAAGTATTGTTGCGCACGGGCAATACCATTGGCTGTTTTTATGTGGAGTCGCCGGCCATGCGTATGTTGTTGACCAAGTTGAAGGCCGACGATTATTTGCGATTGGTGGCGGCCAGTTCCATTATCCGTCCCGGTGTTGCAAGAAGCGGGATGATGCGCGAATACATTGTCCGTTTTCGCGACCCATCACTCAGAGAAAAGGCCAGAGCAGCTTTGCCAGAATTGTACGATTTGTTGACGGAAACATACGGGGTCATGGTGTACCAAGAAGATGTGATCAAGGTGGCGCATTTTTTTGCGGGCTTAAGTTTGGCCGAAGCCGATTACCTGCGCAGGGGCATGTCGTGGAAGTTTAAGAAACGCGATGAGTTTTCGAGGGTAAAAGAAAATTTCATTAAAAATTGCAGGGCCAAGGGGCATAGTGAAAAAGTGGTGCAAGACATTTGGATGCAGGTGGAGAGTTTTGCCAGCTTTGCTTTTTCAAAAGGCCATTCGGCGAGTTATGCAGTGGAGAGTTATCAGGCACTTTTTTTAAAAGCCTATTACCCTTTGGAGTATTTAACGGCAACGCTCAATAATGGCGGTGGATTTTATAGAAAAGATTTATACCTACATGAGGCACGGATGTTAGGGGCCAGCGTAAAGCATCCATGCGTGAACAGAAGTGCCGTACTATGCAGGATAGAAGGCAAGGAAATTATACTTGGTTTGGGTTTTATTGACAGTTTGGATTCACAAATTGTATTGGATATTTTATTGGAACGCGGACGCAATGGATTGTACAAAAACATGAGCGATTTAATTGACCGAGTGCCTATGGGCATAGAGACCTTGCGTTTGTTGATTCGCGCCAACACCTTATCGTTTACTGGCCGCTTGAAAATGGAGTTGTTGTGGGAAGCCCATGCTTTGTTACAGCCAAGTAAAAAGCCGGAGTTAAACCGTTCCTTGTTTGAAAAAGCAACACCCCAATGGAAAATGCCTACACTATACCACAGTAAAGTGGATGCAGCGTTTGAGGAAATAGAGTTGTTTGGGTTTTCGTTTAGTTCAGCCTTTCAATTGTTAAAAGAAGAAGCGCCCAAGGGTGTTTTGGCGCGTGATTTAAAAAGTCATATTTGGAAGTATGTTTTGTTGGTTGCAGAATTGGTCACCATAAAATATGCGAGAACGGTGCATGGAGAACGCATGTATTTTGGAACCTTTATAGATGAAGAAGGCAATTGGATAGACACGGTTCATTTTC
This sequence comes from Bacteroidota bacterium, assembly GCA_947451105.1. Taxonomy (GTDB): domain Bacteria; phylum Bacteroidota; class Bacteroidia; order NS11-12g; family UBA955; genus JABMMZ01. The sequence continues at coordinate 26,618 of CANFXY010000019.1, forward strand.
CGCCCAGTGCGGCCCAATATCCATTTACAGGAAAAGGGGTTTACAAACTATACGGAAGGGTGGTAGAGGAGTATGATTTTGTAAGCATTGAAATTCAAAAAATGCGCCGCTTACCAATGGTGGATAGAGAGAGTTTGGATGAGTCATAGTAATTTATAACTATAATAATAGTTATAAATAATTATTTTTTTTATTGCTGAATAATTTTGAAAGTTATACAAATTTTGATATTTTTGCTTATGATGGCAAAATAATATTAAGCGGAGAAATTCAAGACCCAAGTAATATCACCCTTCCTACAAATAACTTTGCAAATGGAATTTACACTATTGTATTTAAAAATGCTGAGAATAAATGCACATATGAAAAGTTTTTAGTGTTACATTAACCTTGTAAAAAATAAAACATTAAAATGTGAAATCCTTTTTAGTTTCAATAGCGCTGTTGTGTTTTAATTTGTTGCCAATGGTTGGTCAAACAGGCAGATATTGGATAGGAAGTGGAGCTCCTTATGCAATAGGTAAGTTTGATTCAAGTACGAGGATAAGTCCATTTCCTTTTGATTTGTTTCCAAAAATGAATTCAGATGGTGTTTCGAATAGTGCTATTTGCTCTAATAATGGAGATTTACTGTTTATTAGTTCTGCTTTTCGAGTTTTCGATCATAATGGGTCAGTTTTAAAAAATAGCAAAAATAATTACATCCATCCGAACGGGTTGTGCTTACAATCAGATGAAAACTCATGGGAAATCCTGCAAAATTATTATTTAGATTCAACAAATGGGAAAGGAAAGTCTTATAAGTTAAATCAGGAAATTCTCTCACGGTTCTGTTCTTTAGGTAGCTGTTACGATTCAATGAAGTATCTTCCATTTGGAATGTACAGTTCTCGTATTGTAAGAGATTCAAATAACATTTGTTATTTGTCAGAAAAAATGAAGCATTTAAACAAATATGCTTTGCCAACACGAACCGATTTTCTTGATATAAAAAGAATTGAAGATTATTCATACATGATAACTGGTTCAAGTCCACCTGTGCCAGAATCTGAATATATGAACCGCAAATTGGTATTATATAATTTTTTGTATAAAAATTATGAATTATCAACTCTAGATAGCTTTGTTTTAAATTCATTTGATTTCTTGCCTGATTCAATGAAAAAAATTGCGGCTATAACGGGTCATAAATTCTATGATTTTGGTGCATTTCTTAATAGAAATAGAAACAAACTATTTGTTAAATTATATATACTATTCCCAGATAATATTCCTATAGCTAAGAATTATAACAAAGAGTTATTAATTGAATTTAGTCTTGATCCTTTGAGTGGTAAATTTACAAGTACGCCAAAATTTATTTTTGAACAATCTGATATTGGTGTGCAATATGGAATGCCCAATAAATTATATAGAACTTTTCAAGTAACTGACTATTCAAGAAATATGAACGCATTTTCACCTGATGATAGTGTTTTTTACAGTCTTTATCAAGAAAAAAACATTGTTAATGGAGTAACCAAAAAAATTGAAACAAAAGTATTGGCTTGGAAATACATAGTGGATCCTATTGGCAATGCCAAGTCAATATACTCTGCTGTAGATTATGATGTTGATATTCCTGGTAAATCACTACATTTACCAAACATAAATCCATTTGGTGGTGTTTCATTCAGTTATTTAGATCGTGCCACAAATAGAACTGTATACCTCCATTTTAAAGATGCAAACAATCCATTTTCTGCTACTCAAATTAAACAAAATATACCGTTTAACAGCAATAGTATAGAAGAAATTCAAAGTCCGAATTTACATTATTATGAGTATTTAATGGTTAGTAAGTCTATTAAATATAGAGATTGCGGAGCTTATTTATCTATAAAAAATCACTCTGATACAAGTAATGGACTCAGCAACTTTAAATGGTATGTTTCTAAGAATAATGAACAAACTGAATGGGATACATTTTATGGGTTTACCTTACCTGAGCTATTTACTGAAAAATCAGGTAAATTTTTATTCAAATTACATGGTCTAAGCACGAAAGGTAGTGGTTATTCAGAATTATACATTGACACATTAATCGTTAAAATTCCCAAAAAGCCTGTCTCGTCTTTTTATGCCAAAGACACCATTGTATGTAGGTACAGAGGTGTTGATTTTATTAACCAAAGCCACTCAACAGATACTATTTTTAATTCGTATTTATGGCATTTTGGAGATGGTAATGTAAGTACACTAAAAGAGCCAAATCATATCTATAGTTCACCAGGTATTTACACAGTAAGTCTTTTTTATAAAAATGGGTATTGTGATAGTACTTTAGTTAAAAACCAATACATTAAAATAGTAGAAGCTCCAAAACCAGGTTTTGCTTTTGATACGAAACAAGGTTGTGCCCCATTGAAAATTAATTTTATTGATACCGTAACATTGAACATTAAGCATAAAGAATACTTCTTCTCGGATTCATCTATCTGGAAATCTATTAACCTAAAGAATCCTTCCTTCAATTACACATTTGTAAAGCCCGGAGTGTACAAAGTATTGCAAAGCTTAGAGGGGTATTCTGGTTGTATAACGCGCTTAGATTCTGTTTATATCAATGTTTCCAAAGGTTTAACAAAATTTGATACCATTCATGTGAATAACTCGACAGTAAAGAATCAAACAGCTTTTGTTGAATGGCGCCAAAACCCTGCAGCAGTAAAATATTCTATTTTAAAGAATGGTATTTTATATAAGCAAACCACAGATACATTTTTTAATGAGAATGAAGAGTATATTAAAGATGCAAACTATTCAATATTTGGAATAGATAGTTGTGGTAATTCTTCTTCAATAGGAAGAATTGGCAAGCCCATATACCTTTCAGGTTCTGTGTTGGGAAACAATGAATCTGCTTTTTTAACTTTTTCACCATATTTGAAATGGATAGGTACAGATATCACGTATAAATTACAAATTTTTAAAAACAACATCTGGATTGATTTGGTTTCCCAAAAAACCACTGTGCCAATTAATGATGTTGATTTTATTAAGCAATCTAAACTACAAGTTTGTTATAGGGTAGTAGCAAATGAATCAAGTCAAGCAAATACATATTCTTATAGTAATGTTCTGTGCTTACCTTATACACCAACCATTTTTATACCAAATGTATTTAGTCCGAATGGTGATGGAATTAATGATGTATTCGAACCTATAGTATTTGGAATTATAGAATATAGAATTACGGTAATTAATCAATGGGGTGAAATTGTTTTTAAGGGGGATGCTAATCAAGCTTGGGATGGGAAAGAAGTTTACCCTGGTGTTTATACTGTTTTAATACAATCAAAATCTTCTACCAATAAAATTTACAATAACTCAATTACGTTAACGGTATTGAAGTAAATTATAAAGGTTCTTAATTAAATAAATTAAACCTACAAGGTGAGCATAAATTTAGCATTGCCACAAGTGATACTAATTTTGTTTCTTAGGTAACGTTAGCGCTAAAATTAAGCGATATGAAATAGCCACGGAATGGGATATCACATTTGGAAGTATGTCTTGTTGGTAGCAGAATTGGTCACCATCAAATATGCGAGAACGGTGCATGGAGAACGCATGTATTTTGGAACCTTTATAGATGAAGAAGGCAATTGGATAGACACTGTTCATTTTCCGCCCAGTGCAGCCCAATATCCATTTACAGGAAAAGGGGTTTACAAACTATACGGAAGGGTGGTGGAGGAGTATGATTTTGTAAGCATTGAAATTCAAAAAATGCGCCGCTTGCCCATGCTGGATAGAGAGAGTTTGGATGCAATGGAGGCGGCGGTGTAATACTCGTGCTAGAAGGTGTTTATTGTTTAAGCATTTAAAATATAAAAAGTCTATTCGATGATTTGGATATCTGACGATAAAAAATTAAATTTGTGAGAAGACTAAAAGTATCCTTTATGTTCCAATATGTAAAATAAAGGCTGATTTTTTTAGGCATATAAGTAGGCTATAATTAACCATTCATGGCACTTGAAGAATACAAATAAAATCATTGCATTTTAATATGCCTAAAATAGCTATTTATAAATTTTTGACCTTTTTTATTGTCGCATATGATGCTCTAAAAGAGCCACCTCATTTGCATGTTGTTAAAGAGAAAGGAACTAGACAACGTTCTGCAAAAATCTGGTTGGAGACACTAAAAGTAGCAGAAAAAGGTACACTTAGTGATAAAGAATTGAATCAAGCAATAAAATTAATTCAAGATAATCAAATTATTCTGATTGACTCATTTAACAAGGTAAAAAACGGGAAAAAAATTACAACATTAAAGTTAAAATAAATGACAACAATACTCAAAAAAAACAAAATTTGTATTGAAAAATTAAGCTTCGACATAGCAGGTAAAATTTCTCTGAAGTTTGTGGATGGCCGTATAATTATTGTTCCACTTAAGTACTTTCCTGAAATTCAAAAATTGTCAGTTGAAAAAAGAAAGAAATATACTATTGTAGATGATAGAACTATTCTATTTGCATATTCAGACTCAATTTATCATTTAGAAGATTTTATGGGTTTAGAAAGCAAATGGAGTGAGCGGTAAGCAATAAATAATAACGCTTGCAAGAAACCATGGAAGACAACGACAATAAACACAATGTAGTTTGGTTGACTTTTTTAATCCTATTGACAACTGCACTAATTATCCCATCAGTTGGAATCCAATCAAAGGACATACTTGAAGGAGCGACTTTTGGAATGCCAAACACTTCAGTTCTGAAAAATTATGGGAAATTATTTGTTGTATTTCCAATCTGTTATTATGTTTTTATCCGACAGATAAGAAAACTAAAAAATAATTACATAAAAGGTTCTTTGTTTTTAGTGCAAGGACTAGGGATATTATACTTTGCTTTTTGTATTGTTGACAATTCACATCCTGGCCCTGACACAGAGGCCTCATTAAATAGTATTTACAAGTCTGATACATTTAATTTTGTTTATATTATCCCAACAGTTGACTTCATCGTTGCGACGGTATACTTTATCGGGGGAGAGAAAAGAATTACCAGTAAATAAGAACATGCAAGTGTCTGTGCTAACTTGCTAAATGTTACTCGTAAATTCCAAAAGCAAAATTAACCCACATTATAAAAAATAGTAGTTTCATTATAACGAAACTTTCATTATCTTTGTTGGGTAGAATAATTGTATCGAATGGATAAGCTTTTTGAAATTCTATTTTTAGACGAGGCATTTGAATTTTTGAGTGGTTTAGAACGGAAACATTCCGAAAAAATACTTTATAACATTCGTAAATCACAAGTAGAACTAGATCCTGAACTTTTCAAAAAACTCTCTGACGATATTTGGGAATTTAGAACACTTTATCAGGGTTTACAATATCGACTGCTTGCTTTTTGGGACAAGTCTTCAACAATTGATACATTGGTTGTTTCGACCCACGGATTTGTCAAAAAAAGAAGTAAAGTTTCAGACAACGAAATTCAAAAAGCAGTTAACATTAGGACGAAATATTTTGCAGTCAAACAAGTAAAAAATAAGAAAAAATGAAAACATATACTTTAGATCAAGTACAAGAC
>CANFXY010000020.1 GCA_947451105.1 Bacteroidota bacterium
AAAATTGAGAAAGATGCTCCCCATGATTTTTCCTTAGACTTATATTTTTTATACCATGCAAAAAAGGGAGGACAAATTATTGATTTTCCAGTGTATTTTGCCAAGCGTGTTGCCGGTGAAGCAAAAGGTGGAAGTGGAAGCAGTTGGAAGGTCCGTTGGAAATTAATGAAACGGATATTCAAGTATATTTTCGAATTAAAAAACAAAGTGAAAAGCAGTTAAACGCAGATTTCGCAGATTGAAATTGCATTAACCCAATTAAGATAATTAACGCAGATTTTTTTCTTTACAAGAAAAGTGAGCTTAGCTCACAAAATCAGTGAAAATCAGTATTAAAAGAATTGTCAATAGCCTAATCCGCGCAATCTGCGTTAAAAATCACCTATGAAGAAATTCATCTTAAACCACCCAATAGAAATACTCTTCAGTATTCTCTTTCTTGCTTTAGCCGCTTTCCTAAACTTGCAGTTTTTGGAAGGTGCGAATATTAATCAGTCAATAGCCGGACATGACGAATACTTAACGGTTCGTGAAGTATACAGTATAATAAATCCTTTAAGCTGGAAACATTTTATTCTAGCAATTATTGGCGGAGACATCATGTTTTATGGTAGAGTAATGTTCTATACCGATGCTCTTTTTGCTTATCTTCCTTTTAAATTATTTGGCCTAGATGGAATGGTATATGCCATTCGAATGACACATTCTCTATGGATTTTAATAAGTTTATTGATTTTAAACAATCTGTTTATCAAAACAAAATGGAATCAATTCTTATTTTTATTTGGCAGCACAGGTGTTATGTATTCCCTCTATTTTATTCAGATGCCTAAGCCAGAACCTATGCAGTTGTTTTTTATTGCAATGTTTCTAAGGGGTTTGGTTAAGAACGATTATACATTTGGAAGATTTTATGTATGGTTGGGATTGGCTTTGGCAATAAAAATTAATGTATTAATTCTATTGCCTTTTGCTTTTTTGTTGCCTTTGTACATTCATAAAAAATTAGGATTAAAAACAAACTTACAAAGCACTTTAAAAGCTTTAATTTGGTTTTTTGTTGGTTTTTTTGTGGGTGTTCCATGTTTATTATTAACACCTATACAACCCATTTATTTAAAAACATATTTACATGAAACAATTTTTGGCACCACCAAATTATACGATGACCCCAATTTAGGTGTAATTAAATGGTTGGAATCTGGTTTGGGAGAGAATTATATGGGATCACACTTTTTGGCCTATGTATTTGTATTTTTAGCACTCGTATTAATCATTTATACTTTAATTAAATATTTCAAAGTCAAGGATAAATTCTTTTTGCAAACATTCATAGTTAGCTCTATAGGCCTGATTTTAATGTTGTCGGTTATGGTTTTAACCAAAAGACTGTGGCCACATTATCTATGGACTGGTTTTGTATTGATATGGTTAAGTTTTAATATATTTAGTGAGTTAAACAACAATGAAATTTACAAAAAATTTTCCATTGGATTATTGAGCTTGTTTTTTGGATTCTCGGCATTTTCATTTTATACCCAAGCATTGCCAACTATTATGAAAAGAGACCAAACATCAGAAATGATAAAAACAAAGTCAGAATCAGCTCAATTATTTAAGTATTTGGAGTCAAAATATAAAAATATAGAAATTGGAATTGATGGCAGTGTATTTTATCCATATAGACATTTTATTCATTCAAGTCCTTACCATCCATTTGCGGGTGAAAGGCCTAAAACTGCATCTACCATTATAAAACTATTTGCAGATCAACCTGAGTTAATTTGGACCTGTGAAGTGGTTGTTTTCAAAGACAACTATCCACCGATATTGAATAGTTCAAAAAATTCTTTTGATTCAGCTAGGGTAAAAGAACTCAATTCTGCTTTTGAAATTCAAACAAAAACCAATTTTGTATTGGATACCACGATAGGAAAGAACTTTGTCTATAGAAAAAATAAGTAAAACATTAAAAATGCCATTAGCCTATTTTGTAGATGAAATCGAGTCTCCTTTTGTAATCAACGATATTAAACGAATTGCAGAAAAAAGAGATAAAATGTATCTTTTTTCTGTTGACTTATTAGAAGGCAAAGAATTATTGCCTAATAATGTTGTTGTTATTGAGGAATTTGTGAACTGGAAAGCTTATAGGCCATTAAACTTGGTTTTAAATAATCTATTTCCAATTCTCGGCATATATATAGCAGAATGTCTTGCACTAAAAAAAATACTTCCATTAAAAAGGTCTTTTGCATTGCTCGCTTCAAATATTTTTAAAGCGGAATGTGTTATTGATCATCTTAAAATTGAAAATGTAACGCTTGATAAATCGAATATTCATTTCTCTCCAATTACTGCTTATTCATTTTGGTTTTACGACTGTATATATCTCGCGTGGATGCGCAAAAAAGGATGGATAGACAAAGCAGTGACAAGAGCGCATAGCGGTGATTTATACGAAGACCATATTTCAATTAAAAATAAATTACTTTTCAGAGATTTTCAGTTCAGTTTATTGGATAATATATTCCCAGTGTCAAATATGGGGACAAATTATTTGAGAGATAAATACCCCTTAAATAAACAAAAGATTGAAACCATCTATTTAGGTAGTAAAGACAATGGATTAAACCCTTTTAACCATGATGGTGTCTTTACAATTGTAAGTTGTGCAAGTTTTAGGCACCACAAACGTATTCATAAAATTGCAGAAATGTTACAGTTTGTGGATTTTCCTTTGAGATGGTACCATATTGGAGATGAACGTTTAAATTCAAATGATCCTAAAATATCAGAATATAAGATAAACAAAGAGAAGTTAAAAGAGTGTAAAAATATTGAGTTTGTTCCTTTGGGGTCAATGTCAAACGAAGAAATATTCAACTTTTACCAAACCAAATCTATAAATTTGTTTATCAGCCTATCTGCTGTTGAAGGAATTCCTGTTAGCATAATGGAAGCCATCAGTTTTGGAATTCCAATTTTAAGTACAGATGTTGGAGGTTGTAGGGAAATTGTTACAGAAGAAACAGGAATTATATTTCCTTTGAAAACCAATACAAAAGAAATCGCACAAATTATTTCAGAGTTTAAACAGTCAAATAAAAACACCAATGAATTCAGAAAAAGAGTTCGAAAATTTTGGATGGAAAATTTTGACGCAGAAAAAAATTATAAAAAATTATATAAATATAAATCAATATGAACAATCAACTTAAAGACGATTTTGAACTATTAAATCTAATGAACGCCGACATGGACAATGCAAATGAACTTTATAAGCCAACCAATTATTGGGCATATAAAGCTAGTTTTTTAATGCCAAATCTTGTAAAAGAAGGATTAAAAGATTTTAGAAGAAAATCTTCATCTGTGTTTTCCTCCTTTGGCGGTGTAGATATATATCCTTCTTACTTGTTAGATATCAGAAAAAGTAGAGTATTTAACAATAGGTTTTTGAGGGATATAGATGTTTGGAAAAAAATTCTAAATTCATTAAATAAAACAATAAACGTTTTTGTTAATCTTATTCCTGGATTTAAAAATTATCTCATTAGAAAACCATATAGATTTGCAAAATCAATAGAAAAAGGTACAAATGCGAAATCAATAGATTTATTTGATGCCTCATTAGCTGGAAATCCAGAATATGTTTTCAAAGTAAATGATAAGACCTATACGAATAATATCATCGATTATTATATAAGGTATGTTTATTGTAGTAAGTTCATTAATTTTGATGATATAAAAGTTATTGTTGAGCTCGGAAGTGGATCATGTAAATTGACAGAAGTTATAAAGAAGCTACATCCTCACATCACATTTTTGTTGTTTGATATTTCTCCTCAATTATATGTAGGAGAAAGCTATTTAAAAGAAGTTTTTAAAGATGATGTTGTTTCATTTAGAGAGACGAGAGAAATGAACAAAATTCCTGAATTAGAACAAGGTAAAATATACTTTTTTGGCAGTTGGCAGATCCCTTTTTTAAAAGATTTTAAATATGATATATTTTTCAATTTAACCAGTTTTCAAGAAATGGAACCAAATGTAGTTGCTAATTATATTAGTTTTATAAATGGAAATTCTAAGTATGTTTATTTGCATTCTAAGATGGACGGAAAAGAAATTGCTGTAGAAAAAGGAGGATTTGGTGTGTTAGAACAAACGACATTAAAAGATTTTACAAAAGGTTTTAGTAAGTATAAAATGATTGATATTGAAGATTCAAAAAAGGAAACAGGCGAATATAAATGGATGGGACATAAAGATTCATTTTGGGTTATTAATGAATGAAACCAATTAAAATCATAGCAGAAATAGCTCAAGCACACGATGGAAGTTTGGGTATATTGCATTCTTATATTGATGCTTTGTCAACTACTGGTGTGGATGCTGTCAAATTTCAAACCCATATAGCGGAAGCAGAAAGCAGTGAATTTGAGCAGTTCAGAGTTAATTTCTCCTATGTTGATAAGACTCGATTTGATTATTGGAAAAGAATGGAGTTTTCTTTGGAACAATGGAAACAAATTAAACAACATTGCAATGAAAAAGGATTGGAGTTTATGTCTTCGCCATTTTCAAATAAGGCGGTAGATTATTTGGAGGAAATTGGAGTCAATCAGTACAAGGTTGGTTCGGGTGAAATAAGTAATTTATTGCTTTTAAATAGGCTGTCCGAAACTGGAAAACCAGTTATTTTAAGCTCTGGATTAAGTGATTGGAAGGAATTAGACTTGGCTGTTAATTTCTTACAAAGTAAAAACACCAATGTTTCTATTCTCCAATGCACAACGCAATATCCAACTACACCAGAAAATTGGGGTTTAAATGTTATTAGTGAGATAAAAGCAAGATATAATCTGCCAACAGGGTACTCTGATCATTCCGGAACTATAACAGCTTGCTTAGCGGCGGCGAGTATAGGGGCTGAAGTATTGGAATTTCATGTTACTTTTGACAAACGTATGTTTGGTCCAGATGCTTCTAGTTCTCTGACAATAGATGAGGTTAAGCAACTGGTAACTGGAGTTAGACAAATAGAAACTGCTTTATTAAATCCAATTACTAAAGATATAGATGAAAAGAAAAGAGCCCTTAAAACAATGTTTGGTAAATCATTAGTCATTAATAGAGATTTAAAAAGTGGAGATATAATAAAGCTAGAGTATTTAGAAGGAAAAAAACCAGGAGATAAAGGGATTTCTGCAGCAGATTTCCAAAAAATACTTGGTAAAAAAGTGACTAAAGATAAAAGGCAATGGGATTTTATAAACAAAGAAGATATTGAATAATGAAAAGAAAAGTTTGTGTAGTTGTAACTGCTAGACCAAGTTACAGCAGGGTGAAAACTGCATTAATGGCCATCAAAAACCATCCTGAATTGGAATTACAGTTGGTGGTTGCAGCTAGTGCGCTCCTTGATAGATATGGATCAACAATAAATTATATTGAAGAGGATGGATTTACCATAACTGAGAGGGTATATATGGTTATAGAAGGTGCAACCTTAACTACTTCTGCCAAAACTACTGGTATTGGTATTATGGAACTTTCAACAACATTCGATAATTTAAAGCCTGATGTTGTATGTACAATTGGTGACAGATATGAAACAATGGCTACTGCCATTGCAGCATCCTATATGAATATTCCTTTGGTCCATATTCAAGGAGGAGAAGTGACAGGGAATATTGATGAGAAGGTAAGACACGCTATTACTAAATTGGCAGATTTACATTTGGTTTCAAATGAAGATGCCAAACAGAGATTAATTAAATTAGGTGAATATGAAGATAAAATTTTTGTTACAGGTTGCCCAAGTATTGACTTAGCAAAGGAAGTATCAGAAAAACCTGAATTGGATTTTGATCCATGTGAAAAGTATGGAGGGGTTGGTCAGTACATTAATACCAATGAGCCTTATTTGGTCGTAATGCAACACCCAGTTACAACAGAATTTAATGAAGTAAGGAAACAGGCTGAAACATTAATCAAAGTAATAAGTGAATTGAATATCCCAACTTTTTGGTTTTGGCCCAATCCAGATGCTGGTAGCGATGGAACAAGCAATGCATTAAGGACATATAGAGAAGAGAACCCTAATAATATGTTTAGGTTTTTTAAGAATATGGAAGGAAAAGATTTCTTAAAATTATTATTTCATTCAAAATGTCTTATTGGCAATAGCAGTGTAGGTATTAGAGAATGTTCTTTTTTGGGCGTTCCTGTTGTTAATATAGGAACAAGACAAAATAGAAGAGTAAGGGGTAATAATGTAAAAGATGTAGATTTTGATGAAGTAAGATTACTAGAAGTAATAAATTTGCAGTTAAAATCAAACAATTTAAAACAAGAGGAAATATATGGCAATGGAGACGCAGGTTTTAAAATTGCAGAGGTTATTTCAAAGGCTAAATTAGAAATTAAAAAAGTTATAAGTTATTAAAAATATGAGTAATACGTTACATGGACTGCCAGAAAAGGTAGTATTTTGCAAAAAATGTTGCATCTCGAACCAACGACCAAGCACCAAAAGAGAATTCTCAAAAAAAACAAGTCAAGATACTGAAACTGTAGGATTTGGCGAGGATGGAATTTGTGATACATGCAAATGGTTTGAATTTAAAAAAACTATTGATTGGCAAGAAAGAGAAAAACAATTGAGCGCATTGTGCGATAGATTTAGAAGAAGTGATGGAAGATATGATGTAATTGTGCCCTCAAGCGGAGGTAAAGACAGTTTTTATGTGGCACATGAGCTCAAACATAAATATGGCATGAACCCTTTAACCGTAACTTGGGCGCCTCATCAATACACAGATATTGGTTGGAAGAACTTCCAAAGTATGATTGATGCTGGGTTTGATAATATTTTAGTAACTCCAAATGGCATGGTCCATAGAACGTTAACAAAATTGGCTTTCGAGAACCTAGTAAATCCTTTCCAACCTTTTATTATTGGTCAGAAAAACGTAGCCCCAAGGGCTGCTTTACAGTATGATGTTCCGCTTATAATGTATGGAGAAAATCAAGCAGAGGCGCACAATAAATATGAAGAAAATTTAAGTCCATTAATGGATATAAGTCATTTTTGTAAAAAGGACAATGAAGAATTATATTTTGGAGGTGTTCATATCAATGATTTAGAAAAACATGGCGTAGATAAAAAAGATTTATTGATGTACATGCCATTAGAGGAAGATAAAATAAAATCGGCTGGCATTGAGGTGCATTTTTATAGTTTTTACAAAAATTGGTCACCTCAAGAAAATTATTATTATGCAATGGAGCATTCTGATTTTCAATCTAATCCAGATGGCAGAAGCGAAGGTACTTATACTAAGTTTGCAAGTTTAGATGATAAAATTGATGGACAACATTATTACACGATGTTTATTAAATTCGGACAAGGTAGGGCAATGAATGATGTTAACCGCGATATAAGAGATGGTTTTATAACAAGAGAAGAAGGTGTTGAACTGATTAACAAATACGATGGCGAATTTCCAGTTAAATACTTTCAAGAAGTATTAAACTATATGGGAATAAGTGAAGAACGCTATTGGGAGGTAATCAATAATGCTAGGTCGCCACATTTATGGGAAAAAAATAATGGTGAATGGACATTGAAACATAAGATTCAATAAATGAAAAGAGTTATTGCCCGATTAGATATTAAAGGGAATAGACTTATAAAGGGTGTACACCTTGAGGGATGGCGTTTTTTGACAGGAGATCCCAATGATTTTTGTAAAAAGTACTATACTGATGGAGCTGATGAAATTTTATATGTTGATGCAGTAGCTAGTTTGTACAATAGAGATTCTCTGAAAGATATTATCAGAAAAACCACAGAAAATGTTTTTGTGCCATTGACTGTTGGTGGGGGTATTAGAACAATAGAGGATGTAACTGAAATTTTAAGAAGTGGAGCTGATAAAGTTGCCATCTGTACCCAAGCTGTAAAAACGCCAGAAATAATATCTAAAGTAGCTGATAAATTTGGCTCACAATGCATGGTGGTCTCAATTCAAGCGAAGAAAGATCAAAATGGTAATTATAAAATTTGGTATGATGTAGCTAGAGAAAAAACAGAGATTAACGTTGTTGAGTTTGCGATAAAAGTTGAAGAATTGGGCGCAGGCGAAATTCTGCTAACTTCAGTAGACCAAGAAGGAACTGGCAAAGGAATGGATGCAGAGTTAATAAAAATGGTAACAGAAGCAACTAAAATACCTGTAATAGCTTGTGGTGGTTTTGCACAACCTAGTGATTTTAAAGTTGCAATAGATGGTGGTGCAGATGCAGTTGCTATAGCTAAGGCATTACACTATCAACAAACCAATATTTTAGCTATCAAAGAATATGCAGAAAGTGTTGGAATAAAAATAAGACAAGATGAAAATTAATGTTGGAATAATAGATTACAAAATGGGTAATCTATTGAGTTTGTCAAGGGCATTTATGCATTTAAATGCCAATCCAGTTATTATAGAAAAACCAGATGATATAAAATTAGTTGACATCTTAGTGCTACCTGGTGTAGGTGCTTTTCCAGACGGGATGAAAATGATTAATGAAAATCATTTTCCAGGTGCCATAAATGATTTTATTAAAACTGGTAAAAACTTTATGGGAATCTGTCTAGGCATGCAAATGATGCTTTCAAAAGGTTATGAGCATAAAGAAACATCAGGATTAGGACTCATTGAGGGTAGTGTAAGACCCTTGCCTAATGATACCGAATTAAAGGTACCCAATATTAATTGGCATGATATTTCAAAACCTGAAATTGTATCATGGGATCATTCGATTCTTAAAAACACAAAAGAAGGCTCTAATTTTTATTTTGTACATTCATTTTATACCGAGCCTGAATTTAAGGAAAATATTTTGGCTGAAACACATTTTGGGAGCTTAAAATTTGCATCAGCAGTGAAAAAAGACAATGTGTTTGGTACACAGTTTCACCCAGAAAAAAGTGGTAACAAAGGGCTAAGGATTTTGGAAACATTATTGACATTATGAAAATTTTAGCAATTATTCCAGCAAGGGGAGGATCAAAAGGAATACCCAATAAAAACATAATAGAAATTAAAGAATTACCATTAATTGCCCATACGATACTACCATCTTTAACTCTAGTAAAAGAAGGTCTAATTTCTAAATTAATAGTTAGTACCGATTCTTTAGAAATTGGACAGATTGCAGAAAAATATGGTGCTGAATTTCCTTTTATTAGGCCAGAAGAAATATCAGGAGATAAAGCCAAATCTATTGATTTAATAAACCATGCAATTGGGTTTTATAAAAATAAAGGTGAGTTTTACGATGCTGTGCTTTTGCTGCAACCGACCTCACCGTTAAGAACTACCGACGATATTAGAAATGCGATAAACCTGTTCTGTGAAAATAATAATGATAGCCTAATTTCTGCATATGAAGAGGAATATATTAATGACTTGGTAATGTACAAAAAGGCAACAGATGGGAAAACTTCTGTACCTCTCAATTCTAATCACAATAAAGGTATTAGACGCCAAGACCATGGAGCAACATTTGTAAGAAATGGTTGCATTTATATTACAAGATTAGATTTATTAGAAAAGGATTTAATTATTGGTGAGACACCTCTTTTGTATATTATGCCCAAAAGTAAATCAATCAATTTAGATACAATTGAAGATGTTGAAATCTTGAAAAGAGTATTATGAACATAGGTATTTTAGAGTCAGATAATTTTTCGGAATTTGCAAAAAACCAACTCAAACAATTTGGTGCTGTAAGTGAACTTAATGATCAAGACTTAAAAGAATTTGTATTTGATAAACACATTTTATTTGCTCGGCTCAAATATTTCATAGGTGAAGATTTATTAAAAAGTGCTCCCAATTTATTGTACATATGCTCGCCGACAACTGGATTGAATCATATAGACAGTGAGTATTGTCTGAGTAAAAATATAAACATTATCTCGTTAAAAGGAGAAATCGATTTTTTAAAGAACATAAGAGCAACACCTGAACATACTCTTGGTCTAATTATAGGCCTTTACAGAAATTATTCTCTAGCCTTTCAAAACACCAATAATGTAAATTGGAATAGAGAACTTTATAGAGGCAATGAAATAAATGGAAGTAAAATTGGCTTTGTTGGATTTGGAAGAGTTGCTAAAATAGTATCATTATATCTTAAGACAATGGGTGCGGAAGTTGCTTTTTTTGATATCAACAATAGTATTTCTCCTGAGAATAATGAAATGAAATGTAATGATATTAAAGAGTTGGTTTCTTGGTCAGAATGCGTAGTTTTAACGGCTTCATACATGCCAGAAAATGGTGTAATTATAAACGATGAAATTTTTGACCTTATGAAGGACAAATATTTTGTAAATACTGCAAGGGCTGAATTAACACAAGAAAATTATTTGATACAAAAAATTGAAGAAAACTATTTTAAAGGTGTTGCAATTGATGTGATCCAAAACGAACAGAATGAAAAAAACAAAATGTTAAATCTGATAGAAGCTGCACGGAATAAGAATGTAATAATTACTCCCCATATTGGAGGTGCAACCTTTGATTCAATGAAAAAAACTGAAGATTTCATAGCTAGTAAGCTTATTAAATATTTAAATGATTAAATAATGGTTTTTGCAATTAACATTTTAAAAGAAGAGCAATATTTAAAAGCGGTTAAAAATGGAGTAAATACCATTATTTACAATCAATTAGATTTTAATTTACAAAGAAGCAAAAATATTAAGTACATTGATAGTAATGTTAATAGAGTTCCAAGTTCATGGTATTTGTGGGAAAAAAATAATGAAAAAATAAGTGCATTTAAAACAAAATTTCCAGACTTGTTCAAGATTGGGAAATATGATATTACATTGGCAATTCAAAAGGCTGTTTATTGGTCAAATTTTAGAACATCTTTTATAAATTACACATTTGAAAAGGATTTTAATAATGAACAGGTTTATTACAAAGAGGATTTATACCAAAACAATAAATCAAAAGTATTAATTAAATATTTCAAAACAATTTTTAATTATAAAAAGCAGTTTAATGAAATTAATAATGTAACAACAAAAACAAATAAAGTTGGAATTTTAATACATGATATTTTTCAATTATCAATATATAAGAATATCCTTTATAAGGTTGTTAATAATGATAATTTTATTGTTTTTGCAAATTCAAACACCGTTAAAAAAGCAATTATTGATTTAGGTGTGAGTGCCTCAAATATTGTAGTCGTGGAAATCAGTGAATTTGGTTATAAGTTTCCAACAATTGATATAAGAAAACTAAAAGATACAGATTGGTATGTACTCAATCAAATATTAAATGAATGGCAGCATATTCACAAATTAATTAATGAAGGTGAAACTTATAAAAAAAGTGGAATTTACAAACTATTAATTAATGAAGGAGAAAATGGGGTTGACGGCGCCATTATTGGTGAGGTAATGAAAAAAAATGAGGTTTTAACATATAATACCATGAATGGAATGAAGTCTGGAGAAGCTCAAGATGCCTTTGTTTCTTTTGACTATTGGTTTGTATGGGATATTAAGATGAAGGAATTTTTAGTAAAGAAGAATAAATTACCAGAAAATATGCTTTTAGTTTCAGGTCATTTAATGGAGGATGCAGTTTCAAATTATCGCGACAAAATATCAAATGAGAAATTCAACGAAAAAAAAGTAATCTCTTTCTTTTCGGTAAGTGGTAAACGACAAACAAAATTTATTGCTTTTGAATATTTATATAAATTAGCACTAAATAATCCCAATATTCTACTATTAATTCGAAAACATCCTTCAGAAAATGAAGAAGATTTAATGATAACAAATGATGAATTAGATAATGTTAAGTTTACAAAATATAATAAATTAAATTCAAAAGAGACCTTGTATGATCAATTATCAATAAGTCATTTAAGTATTTGTTTTGGTTCAACAGTGGCATTGGAAAGTAAATGGTTTGGAGTTCCATGTATAACTTTTGAAATCAGGGATGAAAGCTTAATTTATTTGACAGATAACGAAACAATTTTTCATGTTAAAGATTTAGAACAATTCGTTATAAAATGTAACGAATTGTTAAGCATAGGCAAAACTGAAAACCCCAAACTAAATAAAGTGGCAGATTATATTTTAGAAACGTTATTACATTAAAATGAAATCACAAATTATTATTATTGATTACGGTCTTGGGAATCCACTTTCTATTAAAAATATGCTAAAAAAAGTGGGCGCAAGTCATGTTGAAATTAGCAATGATATAGAGGCTTTACAATCCGCAAAATGTTTAATTCTACCAGGTGTTGGTCACTTTAATCAAGGCATGCAAAATCTGCATGACCAAGGATTGGTTGATGTACTTAATGATTTAGTCCTAATACAAAAAAAGCCAATTTTGGGTATATGTTTAGGTATGCAATTAATGACCTCTTTTAGTGAAGAAGGCAATTGCATTGGTTTGGGATGGATTGAAGCAAACACTAAGAAATTTGTATTTGAGGATAAAGACATAAAAGTCCCTCACATGGCATGGTCTGATACTCATTTTATAAAAAAACCGTTTAGTGATGTTATTTTCGAAGAGGAAATCCCACGTTTTTACCATGTACATTCCTATTTTGTCAATTGTATTCAGCAAGAGGATGTCTTATCAACTGCAGAATATGGGGATCAGGTATTTCACAATGGATTTATAAAGGATAACATTATTGGGGTTCAATTTCACCCTGAAAAATCTCATGTATTTGGTCAAGCATTTTTTAAAGCCTTCCTCGAACACATTGGATAGATTTGCCAATGTCCTTACACTTTTTAAAGCTTATAACAAAAAGGTTGTTTCGATGAATACTAATGATATCATGTCAACAATAGGCCTTTAAGTTGCTGTAACAGACTTCTTTCTCTTTAAACGCCGAGAGAAAAACTTAAGAAAAAGTAAAAAACTCAAAAAATAATCAGATCAACGAATAATGAGTCGAACACGCATAATACCAGTTTTAACCATAATGGGCAATCGATTGGTAAAGACCGTCAAGTTTAAGAATCCTAATTATATTGGCGATCCATTAAATGCCATAAAAATTTTTAATGAAAAGAAAGTTGATGAGCTTATTATCTTGGATATTGAAGCATCCAAGCAAAACAAAGAACCCAATTATAAATTGATATATGAAATGGCAGGCGAGGCTTTTATGCCATTAGGTTATGGTGGTGGAATTAAAACATTAGAGCAAGCCAAGAAAATATTTGCATTAGGCATTGAAAAAGTAGTCTTAAATTCAGTGTTACTTGAAAACCCTAAATTAATAACTCAAATAGCCAGTATATATGGCGCTCAGAGTGTTGTATTGTCCCTTGATTTCAAAAAGAACATTTTAGGTAAATTAAGGCCACATTTTTATTCAGGTAAAGAATATATCAAGAAAGATATTATTGCATTTTCCCTAGAAATGATAGACTTAGGTATAGGAGAAATTATTTTACAAGATATTGAAAAAGATGGTACATTTGGCGGGTATAATTTAGAAATGATTTCAGAGTTAAAAAATTTAAGTATCCCAATCGTTGCAATGGGTGGATGCAACAGTGTTAACAATATGAAAGAGGCTTTAAAAAGTGGTGCAAATGCCATTGCAGCAGGGAGTCTATTTGTATACCGTAACAATGACCCTAAATCAATATTAATCAATTATCCTAAAATCAACTTATAGAAGAGAAATGTCTTTTAGAAATCAAATAGAATGTTCAAAGTGTTTATTGAATACCTCTGATACTCCTCATATTTTTTTTGAAAATAATGGAATATGTAATTACTGTAATTTTTATACCACCAAAATTAATGAATTGGGTTCTTTAGAGGAAAGACAAAAATTACTATTAAACAAAATAAGTGAAATAAAGAAGTTAGGGGATGGTAAGCAATATGATTGCTTATTAGGCTTAAGTGGCGGAATAGATAGCAGCTATATGGCAATTTTAGCACATGAGGCAGGATTAAGACCCTTGGTAGTGCATTTAGACAATGGTTGGAATTCTGATACTGCAGTGAAAAATATAGAAAAAATATGTGAAAAATTTAATTTTAAACTCTACACGTATGTAATTGATTGGGAGGAATTTGCTGGATTGCAAAAAGCGTATTTAAAAGCAGGCGTAATTGACATAGAAGTTTTAACTGATCATGCTATCTATGCTATTCTCAACAAACTTGCACATAAATTTAATATTAAATATACACTCAGTGGCTTTAATTTAGAAACCGAAGCCATTATGCCCAAAGGATGGACGTATAACAAAAGAGATTCATTGAATATAAAAGATATTGTTAGCAAATTTGGAGATGGAATTAAAATCAAAACTTTCCCATTTGTTAGCTTTTATAAAGCATTGTATTATTACTGGGTTTCTAAATTGGAAACCTTTGAAATTTTAAATTTTGTTGATTATGACAAAGAAAAAGCTAAGCAAAGATTAATTTCAGAAATAGGATGGGTGGATTATGGAGGAAAGCATTACGAGTCTGTTTTTACAAAGTTTTACCAATCGTATATTTTACCTGTAAAGTTTGGGGTTGACAAAAGAAGGGCACATTTATCAAATCAAATTTGTGCCAATAAAATTACAAAAGACCAAGCGAATCAAATTCTTCAAACCAAGCCTTTTGACGAAAACTTAATTTTATCAGATAGGGAGTATATTTTAAAAAAATTCAATATGACAAATTCTGAGTTTGAAAAAATAATGCAAGAAAAACCAAGGAATCATAATGAATTCGACTCAGATCAAAGATTATGGAATAGGTATTTTAAATTGATAAAACTTTTGAAGTTTGGAAAATAAGGTTTTAATAGTTTCTCATACTTTTCCCCCTGCATCGGGTGTTGGGGGAAGACGTTGGGCTAAATATTCAAAATACTTGAACCGTAATAAGATTACGCCATACATATTAACCTCTAAAAGCACTTTTAATGATTCACTCTGGAAGGATGATATAAAAGATATTAATAACATCTTTTTTTACAATAACATCTTTCCAACAATTATTTCTAAGACACAATTATCTTTTCTTGATAAAATAGTATATAAGTTAGCTATTTTGTTTTTAAAAATTTGCACCAAAGGAAATTATTTCGATAGGGTTGTATTTGATAAGAAAATAATTAGAAAAATAGATTTAATCATTAAAAAAGAAAGGATTGCAAATCTTATTATTTCTGGCGCTCCATTTAACCTTTTATATTACGGAGCCATTTACAAGAAAAATAACCCCCACATTAATTTTATAGCAGATTTTAGAGATCCTTGGACTTGGGGTCAAAATTATGGCATAACAATAATTAGTAATCGCAGAAAAATTATTGAAAAACAAAAGGAAGCTTTCGTAATAAATGAGTCTGATACTGTCTTTGTGCCAACAGGAATTATGTATGAATATCTAATTAAAACATATCCAACTTGTGTCAATAAAATTAAAATATTGCCACATGGTTTTGATGTTCAAACTATCACACCCAAAGAAAAACCATTTGAATTAAACCCATCAAAAATTAAAGTGGCTTTTATTGGAGAATTGTATGATAACATAAGTCACTATTTTGAATTAATTGCTGGTTCAATTGAAGGAGTAGATTCTCCTTTTTTTATTGATTTTTTTTCCAAAACAGAAAGGTACAAAGAAATTTTTAATCAAAAATTATTAATAGGTAAAAAGGTTAATTTTTATCCACTCATAAAATCTGATGAATTATTTAATAGGTTAAAAGAATATGATTTTATTTTAATCGTACATCCTGAATATGCTAAAGACTATATTTCAACAAAATTTTACGAAATATTGTATTCAAAAACACCCATTATATACATTTCTCAAAAGGGCATAACCAGTCAATTTATTGAAGAAACCAAATCAGGTATTTTTTTAGATAAAGATAGTATTGTCAAATTTTTCAAAAACGAAAATATAATCAAGAAATTTATGCATGAAGAATTTAAAGAGATTAATAAATTTGAATTAAATTACTTAACGCAAAACATATTGATAAATAATTTATCTACAAATTGAAAACCCCACAAATCATCAATTTTAATCGTATAGGAAAACCCTCTGAAGGCTATTTGTCTATAGTTGAATCCAATGCTGATATTCCATTTGAAATCAAGCGAAATTTTTGGACCTATTTTACTCCCGAGGAAGTGGTCCGAGGTAGACATGCCCATTATGAGACAGAAATGGTGCTCATAGCCATGGCGGGTAGAATCGTGGTCAATACAGAAATGCCCGATGGAAGCATCAATGTATTTATATTAGACAAACCTGACATGGGATTGTATATGCCAAAATTATGTTGGCATACCATGCAATATTCACACAATGCTGTCCAGTTGGTTATTGCATCAACCGTATACAGTGAAGCAGATTACATCAGAAGTTACGAGGATTTTAAAGCATTGCAAAAGAAATGATTCATCCATTGTCAGATGTGCAAACCAATCAAATAGGCGAAAGGACTACTGTTTGGCAGTTTGCTGTGATATTAAAAAATGCAGTAATAGGAAGTAATTGCAACATCAATTGCCATACATTTATAGAAAATGATGTGGTCATAGGAGACAATGTGACTGTAAAAAGTGGGGTCTATTTGTGGGATGGTATAAGGGTGGAAGATTCTGTATTTATTGGTCCTAACGCTACTTTTGTTAATGATCCTTACCCCAAATCTAAACAGTATCCGAGTGTTTTTCAACAAACAATACTTCAAAAAGGCTGCAGTATAGGTGCAAACGCTACGATACTTGGAGGCATAGAAATAGGAGAACATGCTTTGATTGGTGCAGGTAGTGTGGTTACCAAAAATGTTAAACCTTTTGCACTTATGTTGGGAAACCCTGCCAAGCAAATTGGATGGGTTAATGATATTGGTGAAAAACTAAGAGAAATATCAAGTGGTATATATGCAGATACGCAAGGAAATAATTACGAATTGCTTAATGAGCAGTTAATCAAAAAGTAGATTTTTTTACAATTAATCTAAAGTTATTTTCTTTATTAGAGTACGTAATATAAAATTATATCAATCCCAAAATGATTCCATATTTAGACTTAAAATCTATCAACCTAGCCCATCAAGATGAACTTAGAACCGCTTTTGATACAGTGCTTAATAGCGGTTGGTACATTATGGGTAAACAATTAGAGCAGTTTGAACAAAACTATGCTAAATACAATCAAACAAGCTACAGCATAGGTGTCGCGAATGGTTTAGATGCTCTTATTCTCTCGCTAA
The DNA here is from genome assembly GCA_947451105.1 of Bacteroidota bacterium. Lineage (GTDB taxonomy): Bacteria > Bacteroidota > Bacteroidia > NS11-12g > UBA955 > JABMMZ01. The sequence continues at coordinate 17,323 of CANFXY010000020.1, forward strand.
AAGCTCTTAATATCCATGAAGGTGATGAAGTAATAGTGCCTTCAAATACTTATATAGCCACATGGTTGGCTGTTTCTTATGTGGGCGCAATTCCTGTTCCTGTTGAGCCGCATTGGTCTACTTGCAATGTAAATCCCTCCTTAATTGAATCTAAAATAACATCTAGAACGAAAGCCATTATACCAGTAAATTTGTATGGTCAAGTAGCTGAAATGGATAAGATTATGGCAATAGCAAATCATTACAAACTTTCTGTAGTTGAAGACAATGCACAGGCACAAGGCGCATTGTGTAATGGCAAATTAGCAGGGAGTTTTGGCCATTTGAATGCAACTAGCTTTTATCCAGGAAAAAACTTAGGTGCATTGGGTGATGCCGGCGCAATAACATCCAATGATGAAGCCCTTATCAAACAAATAAAGGTGCTTCGCAATTATGGTTCACAAGTTAAGTATTACAACGAAGTAAAGGGCGTCAACTCTAGATTGGATGAGTTGCAAGCAGCTTTTTTAAACGTTAAATTAAAATATTTGCCTTCAGACACTGAAGAGAGACAAAGGTTGGCAGCCATTTACGATGAGCAATTGGCCGGAATTGAAGGTTTAACATTGCCACAAAATGCCGATTATTGTACTTCTGTTTACCATATTTATCAAATTAGAACGCCCCAAAGAGACGCCATTCAAAAGTATTTGACAGAACAAGGTATAGGCACAGTGATTCATTATCCTGTTCCACCACATTTACAAAATGCATATTCAGAACTCAATTATCAAAAAGGGGATTTTCCAATAGCGGAAAAAATTGCCAATGAAACTTTGAGTATTCCGCTTTACCAAGGAATGACAGAAGCGCAACAAATGCAAGTAATTGAAAAAATTAGAACTTTTTTTAATCTATAAACACTTGAGGCTTCAGAATGTATCTGAAATGCCCACTTTACTATTAACAGCCAAAAGATGTCCAAAATATCCATTATAATACCTTGTTATTACAACGAATTGAATATTCCTAGCACAAGTCTTGAACTCTTGAAAAACGAAAAAAACTTTCCTGAGGGAACTACCTTTGAATATGTAATGGTTGATGATGGTTCTAAAGACAACACTTGGAACGAATTGCAAAAGTTTAAACAAGCCAATCCAGAGAAAGTGAAACTCGTAAAACTCTCAGGAAATTTTGGTAGCTACAACGCAATACTTGCCGGTATGAAATATGCTAGTGGAGACTGTAATGTAATTATTGCAGCAGACCTACAAGATCCAGTATCATTAATGCCCAAAATGTTTGCCCATTGGCAAAATGGCATTCAACTGGTAATGGGCAATAGAGAAGACCGCGAAGATCCTATTTTAAGTAAATTGTTCGCAAATACCTTTCAGTTTTTAATCAGACGTTTTGCATTGCCAAATTTACCCAAAGGTGGATTTGATTATGTTTTGTTCGATAAAAAATTAAAAGAAGAAGTTTTGGCAATGGATGAAAAAAACTCCAATAGCTTGTATCTACTGATTTGGTTGAAGTATGAATACATTACTATTCCATACAAAAGATTAGAGAGAAAAGCAGGTAAAAGCCGTTGGACCATTAAGAAAAAAATCAAACTATTTGTTGATTCATTCGTTGCTTTTTCTTTTGCACCGATAAGAATTATTACAGTTTCTGGTTTTGTATTGGGAGCAGTGGCTATATTTTACGCTTTGTTTATTTTGTATAACCGTTTTGCAGGCAATATTGCAGTAGAAGGATGGACAACCATGATGATGGTGTTCATATTTGTATCAGCTTTCCAAATGGTTGCAATCGGCATATTGGGCGAATATTTATGGAGAACTTTAGATGCTAGCAGAAAACGTCCCAATTATGTTGTGGACAAGGTTGAATAGTTTAATTCAAATTCTCAAATAGAGACTTTAAGATGGAACATTTCTCCAAAAAATCCATCCATTATTTATTTGTAATAAATTAGACTATCAAATTTAAAATCCCTTCTTTTACTATTTAATTATTTGCTCATATTATCCTAGAAATGAGCAAAAACTACCCATTAGTTTTAAATAATTAAATATTTTTTTAATCTAATACATTAAAAAATATCAAGTTTCAATGAAAAAAATACTAGGTATTTCTGCTTTTTACCACGATTCAGCTGCAGCAATTATTGTTGGCGGCAAGGTAATAGCAGCAGCTCAGGAGGAACGTTTCACAAGGGAAAAACATACACCTGATTTTCCGAAAAATGCTGTTGAATACTGTTTACAAGAGGCCGGTTTCAGTTTAGATGAGTTGGATGCAGTGGTGTTTTATGATAAGCCATTTTTAAAATTTGAGCGACTGCTTGAAACCTATTATGCCTTTGCGCCAAAAGGCTTTTTGTCATTTATCAAAGCCATTCCAGTATGGCTTAATGAAAAGTTATTCCTCAAGAAACTCTTATATGATCATCTAAAAGAGATACAAACTTTTGATAAGAAAAAACTAAAAATTTTGTTTTCTGAGCACCATCTATCGCATGCGGCCAGTGCATTTTATGTATCCCCTTTTAAGTCGTCAGCTATATTGACTATTGATGGTGTGGGTGAGTGGAGTACAGCCTCAATCGCATATGGGGAAGAGGGTAATATAAAGCTTCTAAAAGAATTAGATTTTCCGCATTCAGTGGGTTTGTTGTATTCATCTTTTACTTATTTCCTTGGTTTTAAGGTAAATTCAGGTGAGTATAAACTTATGGGGCTTGCACCTTATGGCGATCCAGAGGCTGAACAAACAAAAAGTTTTATATATACAATTAAAAAAAATCTTGTAGACATTAAGGAGGATGGTTCTATTTGGCTTAATCAAAAATATTTTAATTATGCCACTGGTTTAAGAATGGTTGAAGACCATAAATGGAAAAAATTATTTGGTTTTGCACGCAGAGACGACGAAAATGATTTGAAGCAACACCACTGCAATCTCGCAATTGCAATACAACTAGTGACCGAAGAAATTGTAATTAAAATGGCTATAGAAGCCAAACGGATCACGAACAGCGATTATTTATGCATGGCAGGTGGTGTGGCCTTGAATTGTGTTGCTAATGGGAAACTGTTAAGAGAAAAAATATTTAAAGAAATTTATATACAACCAGCTGCAGGAGATGCAGGCGGATCTCTAGGTGCTGCTTTGGCTGTTTCATATATGTATTTTGATGAAGCCCGAGTATACAATACTGAAAATCCAGACTTTGATACCATGTCGGGCTCTTATTTGGGTCCTGATTATTCCGATAAAGAAATTGAACAAATGTGCCGCTTCGCAAAGGCTGTATATACCAAGAATTTAGATCCAACTAAGATGTATGAATATGTGGCATCAAAAATTGCCGAAGGCTATGTAGTAGGATGGTTTCAGGGTAGAATGGAATTTGGCCCAAGAGCTCTTGGCAATAGAAGCATTCTTGGAGATGCAAGAAATCCAGAAATGCAAAAGAAGCTGAATCTGAAAATTAAGTACCGTGAAGGTTTCAGACCATTTGCTCCTTCTGTTCTCGCCGAAGATGTAAAAGACTATTTCAATCTTGATTCAGATTCACCATATATGTTGACCGTATCAGGTGTAAATGAAGCCAGAAGGAAACCTTTGCCAGTAAATTTTCAAGAAATGGATTTGTGGGATAAATTGTATTTTGAAAGAAGCGATTTGCAATCAGTTACACACCTTGATTTTTCTGCTAGAATACAAACTGTCCATAAAGCAAGCAATCCGCGCTATTGGAGCTTGATTAATGCGTTTAAACTGCAAACAGGTTGTGGGCTGCTTATTAATACGAGTTTTAATGTTAGGGGCGAGCCAATTGTTTGTACACCTTATGATGCGTTCAGATGTTTTATGGGCACTGAAATGGATTTTTTGGTGATTAATGATTATGTTTTTGAAAAAACACAACAATTGGATTGGCAAAACAAAGATAAATGGATGCTTAAGTTTAAAAAGGATTAAATTTACTAAAAAATCAAATGGAATTTATTGTAGAAATTTTTAAATTTATCAAACAAAGAAAGAAATATTGGCTTGCGCCAGTAATTATTGTATTGTTGCTATTAGGCATCTTATTAATTATAGGCGGATCAAGTGCAATATCACCATTCATCTATTCAATATTCTAAACCATGAAGGCAATAAAAAGCAATCCTGCCAAAACCGCTTTAATCATATCAATGGGGTTTTTAGTGGTATTTATGGTTTATAGACTAGATTGGGCCATATTGGTTTCTCTTTCTGTCGGATTGATTGGTGCTTTATTTGAAGGCGTAAGCAAGTTAATAGAAAAAGTATGGTTTAAGTTAGCTAAAATTTTAAGTTTTATTGTGCCAAATATGCTTTTGGCCTTTGTATTTTTTCTTTTTCTCTTTCCTCTTTCCTTGCTTAATAAACTATTTCGGAAGAGTGACCCATTAAAATTAAGAAATAACAGTCCATCTCTATTTAAAAATAGGAATGAATTAATTTCTAAATCCCATTTTGAAAACATGTGGTAATACATGATATAAATTATTTTTTAAAAGCAATAAAAAGCGCTAGAATTGCAATAAATTAATAAGGTATGCAAAACATTTTAGAAAATCATCCCTACATTCAGGAAATTATTTCATTAGAAAATCAAAACCCTGACCGATTAGATTTTCACAAGAAGGCAGAACATTTATTAAGTAAAATGGGTGCCGATGATGATTTTTTGAAGTTAGTGGTTAAAAGAAATCTTGTTGATTCAGGATTTTTAAATCAGAAATGGAGTATGTACAATATTCCTTTTTTTTATATTTATGAGACTCCCGATTTTTATTTGAAAATTCATTTTTTCCCTAAAATGGAGAATTATGTGAAGGGCACTGCGGCGCATTGTATACACCACCACAATAATTATATTTTAACCACAGCAGCCATTTTTGGAACTGGTTATGAAACCATCTTATTTGATAAAAAAGTTGAGGTAGATCCCCTTAATCTTAAAAGTAAATTAAGTATCTCAAAGCATTTTACCCAGGCTGAATTTCCTGTTCACAGAATTGATGCATGGGAACCACACATCGTATTTAATCCTGAGAAGTTTTCAGCAACCTTGCAATTGTGGACACCAGATCAGAAGCGTGTTACAGATTCATTGCGCTTTAATCCAGTTTTAAAATTTATTAAACAACCACTTCGAAAGCTGATTTATCTGCTTGGCATGGAGAAAAATTTTGGAATTGCAGCTCAAAAAACTTACCAATGGTACGTTCATAATAAACAGTTTATGGCAATCGAAGAAGATGTGTATTTTAAGCCTACTAGAGAGGATGTTGGTCCATTAGTAAATGATTTCAGCATTCAAACCATTTGTTATTTTATTCAAAATAAAGGTTTAGTTGACAAAATATTTTTAACTGAAGTTTTAAATGATGTTAGAACCCCTGCTTATTACAAACCATATATTCAGTCATTATTAGATGATCAGAAGATTGAAGAAACATTTTGCAAAAACGAAATCAATATTCCGCTTAAAACGTATACAATTCAAGATGTTTTCGATGCTGCTTCATCAAATTAGAGAGGCCCATTAATGAGATTAATTTTTTATTCACCACATCCTACCCACGACCTTGTTAGTGAGGTTGGTTATTCAACGCATCAAAGAGAAACTATAAATGCACTTAAAGACCTTGGCGTGAGTGTTTTTCCGGTTGTTATGGGCGGTGTACAGATGTCAGAAGTACAATACACTGAGGGTAAAGCAATAGATCATAAAGGATTAAAGTATTTTATCAAGAAATTTGTTCCCAGATACGTTTGGGTATCAATTAAAGATTTTTTTCTTATACAACATGATAAAAGGGCTGCTCGTTTGCTAAATCAAGCGATTATAGACAAGCAAGCAGATATTGTTTATGAACGATCAGAGTATTTACAGGACAGCAGCGTTAAAATAATTAAATCTCATAAAATTAAATATTTTATAGAGGTAAACGCACCCTTTGTGGAAGAGATGATTGCTATGGAAGGCAAGTCCATTTGGACGATTCTTGCGCATTTCAAAGAAAAAAACAAATATAAAAATGCGGATAAAATATTTGTTGTTTCAAGTGCTTTAAAAGAATTTATTGTTGAACGATATAAGATTAATCCTAGCAAAATTATTATATCTCCAAATAGAATAAATCCTGATTTATTCCTTCAAAATGAAGAAGTCAAATCACCAATTAATTTAATCGATTTTAAGGATTCAACAGTTATTGGTTTTGTTGGCTCAATATTGCCTCACCATTATGTAGATGTTCTAATTGAGGCCTTTAATAAAGTGATCAAATTTGACAAGAAGGCAAGTTTGTTAATCATTGGTGAAGGCGCACTTTTGAACCAATTAAAAGACAAGGTAAATGATTATGGCTTAAATGCGCAAGTGTTTTTTATTGGCAAAGTGCCTCACAATCAGGTACACAAATATATTAATCAAATGGATGTTTGTGTTATGCCTGGCTCAAATTGGTACGGTTCTCCAATAAAAATATTTGAATATGCTGTTCTTGGAAAGGCAATTGTAGCACCTAATAATTCGCCCTTAAGGGATGTCATGGTGAATGGAGAAGATGGATTGCTAGTAGAAACCAATACAGACATATTGGCAGCAGCATTAATAAAATTAATTGATTCACCTCAGCTTCGGAAATCATTGGGTCAAAATTTTAAAAACAAAGTGCTTTCAGATTATACATGGAAAAGCGCAGCTCAATTGATACTAAGAGCTTCTAAAAATGAATTATGAGAATTCTATTATTAACAGATGGAATTTTCCCTTTTTCAATGGGTGGTATGCAAAAACATTCATTTTATTTGTATACTTATTTATTAAAGAATAACCATCAAGTTGATTTAGCACATTGCACAGATTTGACTACTGAATTATCTGAATTTAAACATCCCAGTAGTCTATTGTTTTCTAGCAATGCTGATAAAATATTTTCACTTACTTTTCCAAAAGTCCCCAAAATCCCTGGCCATTATATACTTGCTTCATGGCTATATAGCATAAAATTGTATAGACACTATAAGCCAAATCTGAATGACTATGATGTGATTTATGCTCAAGGGTTTACTGCATGGCATTTGTTGCAAAAAAAATCTAAGTTAAATTCAATTCCAGTGGTGGTAAATTTACATGGATTTGAAATGTATCAAAAAGGATTTTCATTTAAAGAAAAACTAGAAAAGATTATTTTAAAAATTCCAGCTAATTATATAATTAAACACGCTGACTATTTGCAATCTTTAGGTGGTCAAATTACTCAATTAATCTCTTCTGTTTATTCCAAGGCTAATGTTTTTCAATGTAGCATAGGAATCGAAGAATCTTGGATAAAAAATTCAATTAATCCTTGTTTTGGAAATCAAAGAAACTTCTTATTTATAGGGCGAATGGAACATAGAAAGGGACTTCATTTATTAAATCAAATTTTACCGATACTGTGTAATGATAAACGGTTTGAAATGCATTTTATTGGACCAATACCAAACGAATTCCAAATAAACCATGAACAAATTCATTACCATGGTAAAATTAGCGATGAGAATAAGATTATTGAAGTATTGGATCTAATGGATGTATTGTTGCTTCCTTCATTATCTGAAGGTATGCCAACCGTCATTTTAGAAGCTATGGCAAGGTCTTGTGCTGTTATTGCAACAGATGTTGGAGCAGTGTCCGAACTCGTCGATGCTAGCAATGGATTGATTATACCTGCTAATAATATTGCCACATTAAAAACAGCAATTTTATCAATTTTAAATTCAAGCAATCATCAAATTGACTCTTTTAAACTTTCTTCTTTGGAACGTGTTAAAAACTATACTTGGAATAAGGTAATTGAACGTCAAATTTCTCAATTCAAATCAACAAAAAAATTCTAATTAAATAGATGTAGATGGTTTATTTAAAGTCTACATTTTTACTTAACCATTTGTTGCATTATCATTTTCTTTTTTTCGTTTCTCTTTTCAGCAATTCGTCTACTTACAATTTTATAACTCAAATAATATATAAAGAAAAATAGGAAAAAACCATTTCCAAAATAATTTCCAGTTCGTATAAGTCGAACAATAAATAAAATGAATATCGCTTGGTTAATTAGTAAATAGTCTCTTAGATCGTTGTAATTATAGCCTTTTTTAAGTAATAAGAACCTAAACATAAAGGTTAAAAAGAGTGATAAACCCAAAAGCCCGGTTTCTGACAATAACCTTATAAATAAGGAATTTGCATCAGCCATATTAAATGCTCCATATCGAATCATAAAATCTTTATCGAAGAATAAGCTAAAATATTTTCTGTAATTTGTTTCATGGGTTCCAATACCTGTGCCTGTTAGAGGCCATGACTCAAACGAGTGCTTGGCAATGACATAATTTGAATACAAAGCAAAACTACTAGAATTTAAAACAGTTACTTCTTTTTTTGAAGTGTTGTTATTGGAAAAGGCCGTAAGGGTTTGCGTGTATTTAATATTGAATTCAGCCCAACTTTTTTGAATATTTGCAAAACCAATACCAAGTATTATAACAAAGAATGGCAAAAGAATTATCTTCCAACTCGTGAAGGATAAATATTTTTTATTGTAAAGCCAAAAGAAGAAGATGGCGCCAATCCCTAGAAAACTCGCCGAAGAAAAGGTGAAAATAAAGCAAGTTGTTATGATGGTTAAAATTGTTATATTTTTATAATTACTTAGTATTTTTTCAAAAATGGTGGTCTTATAAAATGCAAAGTACATTGCTGGTATTAAACTAGAAGCAAGGAAGTAAGGTTCACCCATAATGCCATAAATTCTATAAAAACCAGCAGAAGTTAATTTCATTTTATCATTTATATGAATGCCGGCTATATTGAGAACTTCTTCCAATAATCCTTCTAAGGCAACAAAGGTGGCCAAATAGACATACATCTTAAAAATTCGCCTTACTTCAAAATCGTTATAGGATAAAAAAGTATAATATGCTATTGAAGTAAATAACAAACCAATTATTTGTTTTGTAACCGATAAAGTATATGAATCCTCGATAAGTGTAACAACCAATGTAGATAAAATGATCAAACTGATTGATGCAATAAACCAACGTGGTATTAATTTTATCGAACCACTAGATTTGATGTAATAAATAATGCTGATGGCGAAAATCAAATAATAATAGTAAAAGTCAAATGGTAATTTATGGCGTAAAATGATGAAATCATCCATGAATACGGAGGCGACCATTGCCCAGCTAATTAGTTTTTTGAAATTCATGAATTAAATATAATCTTTGCAAAAGTAAAAATTTTGCGCTTATTAATACTATATACTGAATTGGCTGGTTATGTTCTTGGAAATTATAAGCAATTTTTAGACTCAAATCCTGATGCAGAATTGCTTGTTATCCATTATCCTGTCAATCCGGAAGCACCCTTTAATTTTGAATCCTTTCAAAGAACAAAATTTATAGTTTTTGATAAAAATAATGTTAATTCACAAGGTAAAATTATTTTAGATTTTAAACCTGATGCAGTTTTATGTTCTGGCTGGAGCAATAGTATTTACCTTGATTGGGTAAAAGATTTAGACAAAAATGTGAAAAAAGTGATTTGTTTTGATAACCAATGGAATGGTAATATTAAACAACGAATTTTATCTTTATTTTCAAGGTTTACTTTTCTGAAAATGTTTCAATTTGCTTGGGTGCCTGGTGAACCTCAGAAAAAATATGCTATTAAAATAGGTTTCAAAGAGAACGATGTTTTCACTGGTCTTTATCCAGCTGATTCCAAATTATTTATCCCTATTGGTAAGCATAAGCTATCAAATAAAGGCATTTATCCTAAAGTGGTACTCAGCGTTGCCAGATATATTCCTCAAAAAGATCTTCCAACCATGTGGAATGCCTTCATAGAGGCCAATCAGGAAAGTGGAGAGAATTGGTCGATGCAATGTATTGGATTTGGCGAACAATTTGATCAAAGGATACAACATGCCTCTATTTCACATTTGGGATTTAAGCAGCCAACTGAAATAGAGACATATGCATCAAATGCAGGCTTTTATGTCTTGCCAAGTACTTATGAACCATGGGGTGTTGCTGTCCATGAGATGGCTCTGAGTGCATTGCCAATGGTATTAAGCGACAAGGTTGGTGCTGCCACTATGTTTCTCAAAAAGAATAATGGATACAGTTTTCCAGCCGGAGACAAAGAAAAACTCAAAGATGTATTTAAAACAATTATGGCGCTAAGCGACCAGCAGCTATGGGGAATGGCCGAGGCTAGCTATACCAGTGGTCTGCAATTGAGCAGTGAAAATTGGGCAAGTACATTACATACAATTCTTAAAAAATAATGAAAGACAATCAAGTGGCAACGGTTGTTATTTTTACAGATTGGTATGTGCCTGGTTATAAGGCTGGTGGACCGGTTCAATCTGTATTTAATTTGGCTGAGATGCTTAGTAAGGATTTTCATGTTAAAGTAGTAAGTAGAAATACAGATTTAAATTCACGTCAAGCATATCATAATGTTCTATCTGATCAATGGGTATCAATAGGAAATCATCATGAGGTTTTGTATATCAGTCAAGGAAAATTGGGATTTAAAATTATTAAACAAATTATTAAAGAGAATTCAAATAATGTAATATTAATCAATGGATTATATTCTTTTTATTTTAGTTTTTTGCCAGCTCTTTTATGTATTTCCTACCCGGTGCGAAAAGTCTTTATTGCTGTGAGAGGCATGCTACATACATCTGCATTGTCTGTAAAACCAATAAAAAAGCAATTGTTCTTAACTTTTGCTCGAGGATTAGGTTTGTATCAGAAACCAATTATGTTGGCTACTAATGCCGAAGAGATTGAAGAAATAAAGAAATCACTTGGTAGGGTAAAGCCAGTAATTGCGCCAAACATTCCAATGGTTTATCAAGATTTAAAGCCAAGCATTAAAAAAGATGATAAATTATTTACAGTGGCTTTTATTGGAAGAATTGCGCCTGAAAAAAACCCTTTAACACTTATTGAAGCCCTGCAAAAAATTGAAAGTCCTTTGCAGGTAATTTTCTGTGGCGGTTCGAATAATGAATCTTATTTAAAGAGTTTTAAAGACCAACTAAGCAAGCTCCCTGCGCATATAAAGTATGAATACCATACAGAAATGTCTCATAATGACATTCAAAATTTATTGTCAGTGACTGATGTAATGGCTTTGCCAAGTCTGGGTGAGAATTTTGGTCATGCCATATATGAAAGTCTAGTTGCTGGAGTTCCTGTTATCATTGGTAATAATACGCCCTGGAAAAATCTAGAAACTAAACTTTCTGGAATTGAAATAGAACCTAAAGATGCTGCATCCGTTAAAGAGGCCATATATAGATTTATGACAATGAATCAGGAAGAATTCGAGCTATGGCGTAAAGGTGCCAATAAAGCTGCATTTGACTATTATTCCTCCAATAATTTCAGGCAAATTTATTTAGATTTGTTCTCTTAACTATATTTGTTTTAATAAATGAAAAAAACAGTACAACTGAATACCTATAACAATGACCATTTTAATCCCGGAGCCGGTAGATTAAAAAGAGCTTGTTGGCACATAGTAAATGCCGTTTTTTTTAAATCTTTTTTTCATTTTTATGGTTTAAAGGTATTTTTATTGAAAATTTTTGGTGCTGAGATTGGAGTAAATGTTATCATAAAACCCAATGTTAATATCAAATATCCTTGGAACTTAATCGTAGGAAATAATGTATGGATTGGTGAGGAAGTTTGGATAGATAATCTCGTTATGGTTCAAATAGGAAATAATGTTTGCATATCCCAAGGTGCGCTTTTGTTGTGTGGCAATCATAATTTTTCGAAAACTAGTTTCGATCTTATTACTGGCACAATTGTTCTCGAAGATGGCGTTTGGATTGGGGCCAAAAGCATTGTTGGACCAAATGTAATCTGCCATTCTCATAGTGTTTTGAGCGTAAATAGTGTAGCCAGCAAAGACTTGCAAGCATATGGAATTTATAGAGGTAATCCAGCCCAATTAATTAAAGAAAGAATTGTTGAATAACTTGAAAGTATCTATTGTAACGGTCTGCTATAATGCTGATAAGACCATTTTAAGAACAGTACAATCTGTATTAAATCAAAAATATACCAATATTGAGTATATAATAATTGATGGTGCTTCTACGGATCAAACCCTTACGGTATTAAATGCGTATTCAAACAATGAATTTAAACTCATTAGTGAGAAAGATAATGGACTTTACGATGCCATAAACAAGGGAATTAGTATGTGTACGGGCGATATAATAGGATTGTTGCATTCTGATGATATATATCCCAATGAGAATGTTATATCAACCGTTGTTTCATATTTTCAAAACGATTTTTCCCTTGAAGCTTTATCAAGTTCTGTAGAAATTTATAAGACAGCGGATTTCATAAATCCTTATAGAATATACAAGGCAAGTAATTTTAGAAAATGGCAATTTAAAATTGGAATCCAACCACCCCACCCAGGATTTTTTATTACAAAAGAGGCGTTTAATAAAGTTGGATATTATAGAACTCAGTATAATATAAGTGGAGACTTTGAATGGTTACTAAGGGCTATTATAATTAATAAAATAGTCGTGAAGTTTGTGCCATTCACAAGTGTTTATATGCTTGATGGTGGCTTAAGTTCTGCAGGATGGAAGAGTAGGTTTAAAATGAATAATGAGGATTTGAAAATACTTAAGTCTCATGGAATTTACAGCAATAAACTACTAATTTATTTGAAATACCTCTTGAAGCTATTTCAAATAAGAGGACTTTAGTCTAAGTAGTTTATTATTTGGCAATTTTTCCTATAAGAAATTGACCAGTATAACTTTCTTTCTTTTTAAGAATATCTTCTGGTGTGCCTTCAAATACGATACTTCCTCCATTGTCTCCACCCTCAGGTCCAAGATCAATCAACCAATCGGCGCATTTAATGACATCAACGTTGTGCTCAATAATAATAACAGTATGACCTTTTTCAATTAATGCGTTAAAGCAAAACAATAATTTATGTATATCATGGAAATGTAGGCCTGTGGTTGGTTCATCAAAAATGAATACTGTGTGGCTCTCTTTTATGTTTCCTTTGCCTAAGAATGTTGCCAATTTAATTCTTTGTGCTTCTCCACCGCTCAGGGTATTGCTTGATTGTCCAAGCGCAACATAACCCAATCCTACACTTTGTAATGGGGAAATTTTACTTGCGATATTTGGTTTGTCTTGGAAGAATTCCATTGATTCATCAACAGTCATCTCTAAAATATCTGCAATATTTTTACCATTGTAGTTTATCTCTAAAATCTCTTCTTTAAATCTCTTGCCTTTGCAGAATTCGCACGGTAATATTAAATCTGCCATAAATTGCATCTCTATAGTTACCTCTCCCTCACCTTTGCATTGCTCACATCTGCCGCCATCGACATTAAATGAAAAGTGAGATGGCTTTAATTTTTTTGCTTTTGCAGCTGGCAATTCTGAATAAAGCTCCCTTATGCTATCATAAGCTTTAATGTAGGTTATTGGATTGCTTCTACTTGATTTTCCAATTGGATTTTGGTCAACCATTTCAACTTGTTTCACCAAGTTGATATCACCTATTATTTTTTCGTGTCTGCCTGTCCTCGTTCCAGTATAGTTGCCTATTGCTTTATTTAAACCTGGATAAAATATATTTTTAATTAAAGTAGTCTTTCCACTTCCGCTTACACCTGTAATACAGCTCATAACTTGAAGTGGTATTTTGACGCTAACATTCTTTAAATTATTTTCTCTTGCACCAACAATTTCAATACTGTTTTTCCATTTTCGCCTCGATTTTGGTGTTTCAATTCCCAATCTTCCGCTTAAATATTTGCCAGTTAAACTTCTTTCACTCTTTAGAATGTCGTTGAATTTACCACTAAATATTAGTTCACCACCAAATGTCCCAGCTTCAGGGCCTATGTCAATTAACCTATCCGCAGCCTTCATCATTTCCTCTTCGTGTTCAACAACTATAACGGTATTTCCTATTTTC
>CANFXY010000021.1 GCA_947451105.1 Bacteroidota bacterium
CCCTTGAAGACATTTCTGAGAAAGTGGGATTGACCCGTGAACGTGTTCGTCAAATCAAAGAAAAAGCGCTTAGACGTTTGCGTAAATCGTCAAAAAGCAAAATCCTAAAAACGTATTTAGGTTAATATTTAAAAAAGAGAATAAATTTTATTCTCTTTTTTATTCAAGTTTATTATCGTAATATTGCAATATAAAAATATATTAAATGGGCATTACCAAAACAGACGCGTTCAGCGAAGCACACAATGAGATTGCTGTCATGATGAAAGCCTTGGCCCATCCTGCCCGCGTTGCAATCATTGACTATTTATTAAGTGTTGATGCATGTATCTGTGGTGATATTGTAAATGTTTTGCCTTTGGCACAACCAACCGTATCGCAACATTTAAAGGAATTGAAAAACGCGGGACTGATAAAAGGCAGTATAGAAGGGAAGGCCATTTGCTATTGTGTGGAAGAAACAGCCATTGCGAAATTGCAGGCTTATCTTGGAAAGGTCTCAGACAAAATAAACAAGAAATGTTGCTAAGTCGCACACTTAAAAAGAAACTTAAAATTTAAAAATATCAATATGATCTTATCAGAAATAAAAGAAAAATTACATGGCCTAGAGCAAGTGCAATTTGAGTTGCAAGATGGAACAAAAGTACCTGAGCATTTTCATGTAACAGAAGTAGGTTCTGTGCACAAACATTTTATAGATTGTGGAGGTACCGTGCGCGATGAAAACTTAGTGAGTTTTCAATTGTGGAATGCCAATGACACCGACCACCGTTTGGCGCCTGAAAAACTATTAAACATTATTGCACTTTCAGAAAAAGTATTGGGTATTGAAGACCGCGAAGTGGAAGTGGAATACCAAGCCAATACCATAGGCAAATACAGTTTGGCTTTTAATGGCAAGTCGTTTGTTTTAATGCCTAAGTTCACCGACTGCTTGGCCTCTGATTCTTGTGGAATTCCTCAAGAAAAACGCAAAGTTAAATTGTCTGAATTGGTGGTGAATGGCGATTCTAATTCTTGTTGCACGCCTGGTGGCGGATGTTGTTAATTATGGAGAAACAGATTTATCCAACTGGAAAACAAAAGCGTTTGGGCTTTTTAGACCGCTACCTAACTTTATGGATTTTCTCTGCCATGGCTTTAGGCGTTGGTATTGGTTATTTTATTCCATCGAGTGCTGGTTTTATACAATCGTTTTCAAATGGTTCCACCAATATTCCTTTGGCCATCGGACTAATATTAATGATGTATCCACCTTTGGTAAAGGTTAAGTTTTCAGAGATACCTAAGGTGTTTAAAAATATAAAATTATTGTCTTTGTCATTTTTTATAACTTGGATCATAGGGCCGTTTTTGATGTTTGTTTTGGCCATTACATTTTTAAAAGATTATCCTGAATATATGACAGGATTAATCCTTATCGGTTTGGCCCCATGCATAGCCATGGTGATTGTGTGGAATGAATTGGCAGAAGGCAGCCGCGAATACGTTGCCGGTTTGGTCGGCATCAACAGTTTGCTTCAAGTGTTTTTCTTTAGTGCTTATGCTTACTTTTATTTGGAAATCATGTTGCCTTGGTTTGGTTTTGAAGGTTTGCACTTAAACATACAAATGTCTGATATTGCACAAACTGTAGGCTTATACCTCGGTGTTCCTTTTGCAGCTGCAGTTTTAAGCCGTTACTTTTTAATTAAGTATAAAGGCGAGACTTGGTTTAATACCAAGTTTATACCCAAAGTTTCTCCCATGACATTAATTGCCTTATTGCTCACCATAGTTTTGATGTTTAGCCTCAAAGGTGAAATGATTGTAGATATTCCCAAAGATGTTTTAATTGTGGCTTTGCCCTTGGTGATATTCTTTGCCACTATGTTTGCCCTAACATTTTTTATGGGTAAATTATTTGGTGCCACTTACGCAGAGAATGCATCGATCTCTTTTACCGCTTCGGGCAATAATTTTGAATTGGCAATAGCCGTTGCAATTGGTGTTTTTGGCATTAATAGCGGACAAGCATTTGCCGGGGTTATTGGCCCTTTGGTTGAAGTCCCCGCTTTGATATTATTGGTTCGATTTGCATTTTATTTAAGAAAGAAATTATACGCATGAGTTTATACCCTGAAACAGAAAATCTAATTAAAGAATTAGCGGCCGAATGGCATTTAATTGAAGACAATAGAAAGCTAGAATTGGAAGAATTGGCAGGTGTAATACTTGAGAATATTCAGGAGTTTAACCGCGCAGATGTAACGGTAGTATGCACCCACAATTCACGCCGCAGTCATTTGGGGCAGTTGTGGTTAAAGGCAGCTGCCATGCATTACGGGATTCAAAATATATTTACCTATTCTGGTGGAACGGAAGCCACGGCTTTCAACCACCGTATGGTCTTGGCCATTAAGCGCGCGGGATTTAAAGTCAATCAGTTGGACATGAACGACAATCCGAAGTTTTACATACCTGTTTCTGACAACGATTACAGACTAGACATTCATTATTCGAAGCGCTATGACGAAAGTTATAACCCGCAGAAAAATTTCATAGCCCTTATGGTGTGTTCGCAAGCCGATGAGGCTTGTCCAGTGGTAATAGGAGGCAAGCGTTTTTCTTTGCCTTACCAAGATCCAAAAGATTACGATGACACCGTTCATGAAGCAGGTGCTTACGACATGAAGCTGCGCGAAATGGGTCGAGAAATTTTGTACATGGTTTCGAAAATTTAACACCTGTTTAATGCTAGGGAAATATAACTGTACTTATTTTGTATCGTCCAAGGCAGTTGAATACTTGCACTTTGGATATCATAAAACATGTTGATTGGATGGACCAGTTTTCCTTAGCTTTTTGAGGCTTGGGTTATTGAAAAAACCGGACATACAAACAACATTTTTTTTTGTTTATTGCTTAGTCAATTTGGTTTTATTCGTGCTAACAATTCAATAATTTTTTAAGCACATTCACGTGACATTGCATTTTTAACTTTGTAAAAAAAACATGCATAAATTAATCGATGAACTATTGACCTTGCTGTTTCATTTTTTCAATCCTTTTAATGGAATTTTTAAAAGATGAATAGAAGAAAATTAGAACTGGCTGTTATATCGGATGTCCATTTAGGGACTTACGGTTGCCGCGCAAAAGAACTGCTTCACTATTTAAAAAGTATAGATCCTGAAACCTTGGTTTTAAACGGAGATATCATAGATATATGGCAGTTTTCTAAAAAGTATTTTCCTAAAACCCATATGAAAGTGGTGCGCTATATTTTAAAAATGGCGATGAATGGCACCAAAGTAATTTACATAACAGGCAACCACGATGAGATGTTGAGGAAGTTTGTAGGTATGGATTTTGGAAACATTACCTTGGTAAATAAAGTTGAAATGAGCCTAAATGGAACTAAGACTTTGTTCTTTCATGGTGATGTGTTTGATTTTAGTATACAACATGCCAAATGGTTGGCCAAATTGGGTGGTAAAGGATATGACCTTTTAATCATCATCAACACCTTTGTGAATTTCATTTCAGAAAAGTTGGGTGGTAAAAGGGTTTCTTTATCAAAGACCATTAAGAACAGTGTGAAGCAAGCCATTTCCTTTGTCAATAATTTTGAAGAATCTGCAGTGAACTATGCAGAAGCACAACAATGCAAGGCCGTTGTGTGTGGACATATTCACATGGCTTCAGATAAAATTGTGGAAACCAAACAATCGAGTATACATTATTTAAACAGTGGCGATTGGATTGAAAACCTAACCGCTCTTGAATACAATGAAGGTGTTTGGACCTTGTTCCAGCATGTAGAAGAATTGAGCCCAGAGACAAATGAAGAAATGGAAGAGCAAGACGTCTTTCATTTGTTGAAGGAGTTTAAAATGGCTTAATATTTTTGTTTTCTTTTATGGCGCAAAATCATTTAAAGGATATGATTTGGGGTGCCGCTATATCGGCGGCGCAAACCGAATCTGCTGCAGATATTGGGGGCAAAGGTCCTTCGATATGGGATGAATTTTGCCAACAAAAATCTGGGGTATTTTTCAAAAAGCCCAAAGTAAAAAGAGGCGATCAGTTGTCTGATTCGGCTGATTTTTACACGCACTACAAAACCGATATTGATCTTCTGAAAAAAATTGGATTCAAACATTTTCGTTTTAGCATTTCATGGCCTAGGGTGATGCCCGATGGATTAAATGTTAATGAAGAAGGTTTGAGTTTTTATAAAGCGGTGGTTGATTATTGCATAGAACAAGACATTACCCCTTGGGTTACCTTGTACCACTGGGACTTGCCCCTGGCCTTAGAGAAAAAAGGCGGGTGGACCAATAGAGACATACTCGAGCAATTTAAAAATTATTCGGAGGTATGTGTTCGTGCTTTAACAAAAGTAAGACATTGGATGGTGTTGAACGAACCTTCCGTATTTCTTGGTGCCGGTTATTTATTTGGAATACATGCGCCAGGTAAGAAAGGCTTTGATGCCTTCTTTGCCGCTACCCACCATGCCATGATGAGCATAGGTATTGTGTACAGACACCTAAAAGAAATTGACAGCAGTTTGCAGATCGGTTCTAGCTTTTCGTTTACCCACATAGAAGCTGAAGACCAAACCCAACGTGCCTTAAGAGCCGCAGAGACAGCCGATCAATTGATCAACCGATTTTTCTTTGAGCCAATTATTGGTTTGGGTTATCCCTTGGAAAACTTAAGCAAGCTCAAACAAATTAAACGCTTTATAAAAGAAGGCGATGAGGACCAATTAAAAGTAGATTTGGATTTTATTGGCATACAAACTTATACCAGAGAAGTGTTTAAGCACAACCATTTCAATCCTTTTTTAAAAATAAAATTGGTGCCAGCCAAGGAGCGCAGTTTGGATTTAACGGCAATGGATTGGGAAATACACCCTGAGAGTTTGTACCACTGTATCATGAAAATACATGGCTATGGGCTAAAAACCCCATTGTATGTAACGGAGAATGGAGCGGCCTTCGACGACCAAATGATGTTTAACCGTGTTCATGACACTGCTAGAATACATTATTTTCAAACCCATATCAGCGAGGCCATAAGGGCCAAACAAGAGGGTGCCAATTTGAAGGGCTATTTTGCTTGGAGTTTGATGGACAATTTCGAATGGGCCGAAGGCTATTACCCACGTTTTGGTTTGGTGCATGTCGATTTTAAAACCAAGGTCCGCACCCTCAAAGACAGCGCGCATTGGTTTCGCTCGTTTTTAGGCGGCGGGGGATAGGGGTTAGGGGATAGCTCCCGAAAGCTTTCGGGATAGGTTTTAGTTTTACCAAGGCAAGCCTTGGTGAGGCCAATAAACAATTTCAAAATCATACAATTTCATATCCCCATCGGGGTGAATCCTGTGGCAGAGACTTCACTTTGTTGCGTCACGCCACGGGTTAATACATTTATGAAAAGCTTTTATTTATAGTATTCGGCATGATACTAACTAATCCGAAACTGCCCCAAACGGCAACGGCAGCCCAGCGGCGAGACGGGTTGGTGTTTTGTATTCGCATACATGGCGCGTGGCAGTAAGCCCATGTGTTTGATATTAGAATTTAAATGGTAATGCGCCGCTGGCTAAAGTGGACGCTTGGACGAGGCAGCCTAATTGAAATCGTGAAATTATACCAAATCAAGACTATCGATATTGTTTATATAGGTTATGTCGTTCGTTTACCGTATTCGTAGAGACAAGGCATGCCTTGTCTCTACGAATAACCAATAACCAATAACCAATAACCAATAACCATGTGTTCATAAAATGATACTAATCACCCTGCCGGTATACCTATGATAAATGATAAAAAATCTTTACTTTTGCGCCACATTTTAATACCAAACATTTCAATGAAATTATACACCGGTCAAACCGACCATTTCGTTAACCGTCACAACGGTTCTGTTGCTCAAGAAGATATCCAAAAAATGCTAAAAGTTATCGGGGTAAACTCGGTAGACGAGCTTATCAGCAAAACGGTGCCATCTGGTATCCGTATGCAGGGTGAACTGAAAATTAGCGATGAAGTTTCTGAGCAGAGATTATTGCAAGATTTGAAGAAGACCGCTTCTAAGAATCAAATTTTTAAAAATTACATTGGTATGGGTTACTACAATTGTTACACACCTGGCGTGGTGTTGCGCAATATCATGGAGAATCCAGGATGGTATACCCAATACACGCCTTACCAAGCTGAAATTGCTCAAGGCCGTTTGGAAGCTTTGTTGAATTATCAAACCATGATCATTGATCTTACTGGTTTGCCAATTACCAATGCCTCTTTATTGGATGAAGGAACTGCTGCTGCTGAAGCAATGGCGATGTTCCGCAGCTTGCATAAATCAGACCACGCAACGAAGTTTTTCGTTGATGCAAATACCTATCCTCAAACCATTGATGTTTTGAAAACCCGTTCAGAGCCTATGGGCATTGAGTTGGTAATAGGCGACTATAAAACAGCAAATTTTGATGAGCATTACTTTGGTGCATTTATTCAATACCCAAACAACGAGGGTAGTGTTGAAGATTATGCAGCATTTACCGCTCAAGCACACGCTGCCAATGTATTGGTTTGTGTGGGTGCAGATTTGTTGTCACTAAGCATGTTAACACCTCCGGGTGAATGGGGTGCTGATTGTGTAATTGGTACTTCTCAACGTTTCGGTGT
Source organism: Bacteroidota bacterium (assembly GCA_947451105.1). Taxonomy (GTDB): domain Bacteria; phylum Bacteroidota; class Bacteroidia; order NS11-12g; family UBA955; genus JABMMZ01. Next base: position 6,687 of record CANFXY010000021.1, read on the forward strand.
GCCACTAGGATACGGTGGACCTCATGCTGGATACTTCGCTACAAAAGACGAATACAAACGTCAAATACCTGGTAGAATTATCGGTATAAGTATAGACAGACATGGCAACCGTGCATTGCGTATGGCTTTGCAAACACGTGAACAGCACATCCGCAGACAAAATGCAACAAGTAATATTTGCACAGCGCAAGTATTGTTGTCAATTATGGCAGGTATGTTTGGTGTTTACCACGGACCAGATGGTGTTAAAAAGATTGCAGCTAAAACCCACGGTTTGGCTAAAACATTAGAAGATGGTTTGAAAGCTTTGGGCTTTAACCAAGCAAACGCTAATTATTTTGACACTTTATTAATTGATGCCAATGGTCACACTGCAGCGATTCGTCAAGCAGCAGAAGCAGCGCATATCAATTTGCGTTATTTTGCCAACGGACATATTGGTGTATCAATTGATGAAACTATCGAGGTTTCTGACATTGTAGATTTGTTAAATGTTTTTGCAAAAGCAGCAAACAAAACTGTAGATGCAGCGCAAATTCAAGCTTTGGCAAATACACAAGAATTAACTTGGCCTAGCAACTTGGTTAGACAAAGTAATTTTATGAGTCACCCGGTATTTCATAACTACCACAGTGAACATGAAATGTTGCGTTATATCAAATTGTTAGAAAGCAAAGATTTGTCTTTGTGCCACAGCATGATTTCATTAGGTAGCTGTACCATGAAATTGAATGCAACAACTGAAATGATTCCTGTAACTTGGCCTGAGTTCAACCAAATGCACCCGTTTGCACCAGTTGATCAAGCTAAAGGGTACAAAGAAATTATAGATGAATTGTCAAAAGACTTGGCTGAGATTACTGGTTTTGCAGGCATGAGCTTACAACCAAACGCAGGTGCTCAAGGTGAGTATGCTGGTTTGATGGTTATCCGCGCTTACTTAAACGATATCGGTCAAGGACATAGAAACATTGCTTTGATACCTGAGTCTGCTCACGGTACCAATCCTGCTTCTGCAGCAATGGCTGGTATGAAAATCGTTATTGTAAAAAACTTGCAAAACGGTAACATCGACATTGAAGATTTGAAAGTAAAAGCAGCAGAGCATGCCAACGATTTGGCGGTGTTTATGGTAACTTACCCATCTACCTATGGTGTGTACGAATCTGGTATTAAAGAAATAACTGACATTGTTCACCAAAACGGTGGTCAAGTGTATATGGACGGAGCGAACATGAATGCTCAAGTTGGCTTAACCAGCCCGGGCTTAATTGGCGCAGACGTTTGTCACTTAAACTTGCATAAAACCTTCTGTATTCCACACGGTGGAGGCGGACCTGGAATGGGACCAATCGGTGTAGCGGCGCATTTAGTGCCATACTTACCTGGTCACTCAGTTATCAAAACTGGTGGCGACAAAGCTATACCAGCAGTATCAGCAGCACCTTGGGGTAGCGCAAGTATATTGTTGATTTCTTATGTTTACATCAAATTGATGGGAGCAGTAGGATTGCGTAAAGCAACTGAAACCGCGATATTGAATGCCAACTACATCAAATCAAGATTAGAAAAAGCATACCCAATTTTGTTTACTGGTGAGAATGGATTCTGTGCCCACGAAATGATTTTGGATACCCGTTCATTGAAACAAACTGCAGGTATTGAAGCAGAAGATTTGGCTAAGCGTTTAATGGACTATGGTTACCACGCACCAACCTTATCTTTCCCAGTTGCAGGTACATTGATGATAGAGCCTACAGAAAGCGAAAGCTTGAATGAACTTGACCGTTTCTGCGATACCATGTTGGCTATCCGCAATGAAGTGGCTGAGGTAGAATCAGGCGTTGCAGACAAATTAGACAACGTATTGAAAAATGCACCTCACACCGCAGTTGAAATCAGTAGTGAAAATTGGGCGCATACCTATTCAAGAGAAAAGGCTGCTTTCCCAATGGCTTCAGTAGCCGCTAAGAAGTTTTGGCCAAGCGTTGCTAGGGTTAACAGCACCCATGGCGATAGAAACTTAATTTGTTCTTGCTTGCCAATTGAAGCTTATGCGACAATGAGCAACAACTAATACGTTAATAATATTTTAAAATCCCCTTGTGCGAAAGTGCAAGGGGATTTTTTTTAAAACAAATTTCCGAGTTTAATTAAGACTGGTTCGAAGTCTATGGTTGCATTGTCGGGATCATCGCCCAAACGGACAATGATTAGATTTTTTTCAGGATTAACGTAGAGGTATTGTTCTAAAAAACCATGGGCCATAAATGAATTGCCTGGCAATTTAACGGTGTAAATATTTTGCATTATTTTTTGAACTGGTCCGGCGAGTCGGAGGTCGAAACGAAAGTCTTTGGCTTGTTTTTCACTGTTAAAAAAACGGATGTCGTTGTTGGCCCACCAATGGTTTTTATAATTGTTTTCAAACAAGGTGTCTAGGTGGGTCGATTGATTGATCCACGATTCAGAAACTATATTTTGACCATTGAATTGTCCTTTGTGTAAATATACAGAAGCCAGCTTGGCGTAATCGTAGGCAGTTGCAGACAATCCAAAAAAGGATTTTACGGCTGAGTCTTTGTCTATGACCCATTGAGCGTTGTGGCTGCAACCCATTTTAGACCATAAATGTTCAGCGAAAAACGAATTGAAACTTTGTTTGCTTGCGCGTTCAATAGCCAAGGAAAGCAATTGGGTGTTGATGTTTAAATAATGAAACTTATGGTAGCGCGGATTGCGTTTAAGATGGGGTATGAGTTTGCTGATGTGTTGGCCATAATATAGTTTTACCAAAGGCGAATTAAGACTCATTTTATTTTCGTCAGGTTCTATTCCTGAGCGCATGTCAAGGAGGGCTTGTATACTAAGTGAACGGAAGTTGGTGTCGCTATCAGCCAGTTCGGGGATATAGGTACAAATACTTTCTGAGGTGCTTTTAATTAGTCCTTGATCAATGGCAATACCGATGCAGGTGGCGACAAACGATTTGGACATGGAGAAGCCCAAGAACAAAGAGTTGCTGTCTTTGTGTTTTTTGAAATATTGGTAAACTATTTGGTCGTTTTGAATGATAAGAAAGGCATGGGTGTTAAGGCCTTTAGCAATGATTTCTTTTTGTATAATTTGAGATTTTATGGGGCCAATACTTTCTTTGGATGTCGAATAGTAAAAGGGCTGTTTGCTCGCAGGAATTACAACATTGGAAAAATGTTTATGGTCATTGGGACTGGCCTTTCCCCATTTGATGGCGCGGAAGGAGTGGCAGGCGCTTAGAAGCAGGATAGAGACCGATAAAACTATCCACGATTTGTTGTTTTTTAAAAAAGACATTTTAGGGTAATGAGTCAAATATAATTGATTGGTTTTAAATGATGCACAAAAGTCGAGGAAATTTAAAACTTATTTTAAAACGTAAATGGTTTTGTTTTTATCCCCTTTGCTTTTAAAATATTTTAAGGCTACACCTTTTTTAAGGTCACGGCTTGCAGTAGCACTTGAGATGTTTTTGTATTTAAGCATGTAATCTTTTCTGGTAAAAATAGCGGGTGCTTCTTCGACAAAAGAATCGAGGCGGTCTGTGTCTTTTAAAGTATGACTCTTGGAATTTAGTATTTGTGATAATGCTTCGTCGATGATTTCAAACATAAATTCAATAAAAAGAGTTGAATTGCCTTTTTGATCACACAGCGCCAGTGTTTTATAATATGTTTCTTGGTTTTCTTTGATTAATGTTTCAAGTGGAAGGTATTCGAATAAAGGATGCTCTTGCATTAGAATTAATGTTTGCCAAAGGCGGCCCATTCTGCCATTGCCATCTAGGAAGGGGTGAATAAATTCAAGTTCATAGTGAAATACACAGCTTTTGATAAGGGCGATTTCATCTTTGTTTTTTAGGTAAAGGAATAAATCTTTCATTAGCTCCGGAACCCTTTTGGCCGGTGGGGCTATGTGTTTTAAATGATTGCCGTTAACAATGCCAACCCCTTTACTTCTGTATTTGCCAGGGTGTTCAATTAGGGCCGACATAAATAGTTTATGCGCTTTAAGGAAGTCGCGGCTAGACTGCGGATTAAATGAAGACAGCTCTTGATAAACTTTATGCGCATTGACCACTTCTTGTATGTCTTTTTCAGGGCCCCAAATCTTTTTATGGTTTATAATGGCCGTAACTTGCTCAAGGCTTAGCGAATTCCCTTCAATTTGCAAGGAGGCTTGAATGGTTTTTATCCTGTTTTGTTTTCGGAGTTCAGGATTGACTTTGCTTAAGGTATGCGCATTTATAGCGCCAATTTTTTCTGAAATACCAGCAAGCAAGGCCAGTATTTTGGGGGTAATATCATAAGGAGGCTTGTTTGATAGTATCATATGATAGCATCAAATATAATAACATTATTAATTTTAGGAAATTTTTTTATTCAGCGCCAAAGGTATATTTAAGTATCAATTAAACCCCAAATTGACTCAAGTGGTGGTCAAGGTGTTTGTACAGCATGTTGTTCCATTCCGTTTTATTCATCTTGCCAAATGAACGAGACTCTTTGCCATCGAAATAGTCTTCACCATGCGCCAATGTGCGGTTCATATATTCTATTAAGCGCGCCTTTTCAGTGTTAAAGTCTTTGTCGCTTTTTACAATGAATTCATGTGCTGTTCTAATATTATGCGGGTATGGTTTTTCGTTTACCACCCCTGGTTTAACCAACAATTTTAATATGAATACCATAAACGCATTTGGCTTAGCGTGTATGTTTTCATAAATCATTTCATACGTCACATTGCAATGAGCCAACATCTTTGATGCATCCATTTTACCCCATAAGGGTTTGGTTTCGGGTGTCAGTTTTTCAATGCGGTTGATTAGTTCTGCAAGCTCTGTTTGGTGAAATACGCTTTTCATTTCCGTAAAAATATTTAGGCAAATATACCAATATAAATAACTTGATTAAAGCATGTTGCTATTTGAATTTATGAAAGGGAATTACAAATACAATTTACCCTCATCATCTATATAGCCATACTTTCCACTTTTTAATTGAACCCTTGCCAAATGGTATCTAAAAGGACCAATCCATTTATAGTTTGCTTGGCAAATATTGTAGTATCCATAGAAGCCATTTTTAACTGTTTTTAAACTGGGGAAATAGTGCGCATTAAAGGCAATTGAATCGTAAGTTTCTTTTGGCTTACTGTAAAAACTATATTGATTGTTTTTAAGCATTATTAAAGTCGTTGGGTCAATTATCGGATTTAAGTATGTAAAGTTAGAGGTGTAGAAAAATGAGTCGAGACCATTAATAAAGAGCACTTTATCGGCAGAGTCTTTTGAGATTTTTGCAATTATTTCTGCAGCGATTAGATTCCCATAATCGTAAAAATTTTCATCTGAATAGATTAAAAAGAAACTGTCGTTTTCTTTTATCCGTAGTTTGTAATGTGGCACAGTTCCGCAAACACCACGAAAATCATCAACTGAATCTTTTCGTTCAAATGCATCGTTGATGTAAAATATTTTATTGTTTTTGTCCAATACTTGGTAGTACTGGGCTATGCGTTTAACAAATTTTAAATTACTGATTTTTCGTTTGCCTTTTTCGTCTTGAATACAGAAAGTCTTGCCAGTTTTTTTAATTACAATTCTAGATTCGCTCTGGGCAAAAACTGAGTTTATAAATAAAAGAAGAATAAGGAAGTGTAAAGTTTTCATAATTGGATTTTTTTAGTGAATACAAATCCAATACCAAAGGTAAATGAAAAACAGGGTTTAATCTGAAAAGATTATTTATTTAAACTCTTATAGTATGTGTCTAAAAGCTCATTCACCTTGGTCCACTTTATTTGTGGGTAACGGTCGTTGTCGAGCGACTTGAGGCTAGCTCTTTGATCAATCATATTGTGCATGTATTGCATGCCTTGCCAAGCGGGATAAAGTTTGTTCTTTTGGGGGGCTAAAAAGCGAACAATTTTAATAAGCCTAGCCAATCGTTTTGGGGCACCCATACGCATCAGTTCAAATTGGCTACCGCTAATAACGCCCATAACTTTTTTAAGCTCTTTGGGGTTGATGTTGTGGCCTGCAATTCGAAGATACCTTGGCGTGCAATCGTCAAGCGCAACATAAGATGTAAAGTTGGCCGTATCGTCCATGGTTGTAAAACCCAATTCATTTCTTGCATCTCCCCAATAGGTTATTTTCTTTTTTTCGAAGGCAATCATTGGGAAATCGTTGGTTAGCATATCCATAAAGGCACCATTGAAAATGCTCGTTGGTGCGATGGGTTGCGCATCTAGATATTTGTGGAATTCTCTGCGTAAATCTAAATTCCTGTTTTCTCCATCATTGAAATTGGTGAAATCTAATGAATAGTCTGATGGGATAAATCTCTTGACACCCACAGAAACCGCAGCATCGAGCAGCTGTGTTTGTGTGTTTATAACCACATCTCTAAGTCCTGTTAGGGCAGAAACCACACAATGTGCGTCCTTGAGGATGCTGGATAAAGTTGCCGCGTCAGAATAGTCAACTGGAAATACTTGCAATCCTAGTAATTCTAGTTCTGCAATTTTTTTTGAATCTGAGTTTTTTCGAACCAATGCTTTTACTACTGCTCCTTTTTCAATTAACGATTTACAGATGCGTTTTCCTAAGTTTCCATTTGCGCCAGCAACGATAATTATTTTATCCATTTTGAGTAAAAAGTCATCAAATATATACGAATAGATTTAAGATTTGTTTTAACAAAGAATTATTTTTTTTAATTCTTTTAAATATTGTTATAATTAATTATTCTAATTGCATGTAATACAATAGATTGATTTTAAACATTGAAAAAAAATATTTCCCCTTACAAGTATTACTTGTAGGAATTATTCGTTTTGGTATTGCTTAATCAGATCAAATGGTTGGTTTAAAACATTGCTTAAGGCTGTAATTATACTGCCTTCAGGAGCGATGGACAAAGCGTATTTTAGCGCTTCTGTTTCATCGTCTATCCTTTCCCATTTGGCACTTGGATTTACACTCAGAATACCTTGGCAAAGGTTGTCAATTATTGCTTCAGCGCTACGTCCTCTTAAGAATTTAGCTTGTTGAATAATGATGTGGTCGAACATCTCTGCGGCCAACTCACCATTGCGAATGAGGTCAGATTCAAGTCGATCGCCCGTACCCACTATAATGCCAATTTTATACGGCGAATTAACGGTGGCTAAATAATCGCGAACCCCTTCAAATCCATCGGGGTTGTGGGCAAAATCAATCAATACGGTTTTTCCTTTGACTTCAAACAAATTCATTCGTCCAGGAGTTTGCTCTTGAGAAGGGAAGAAAGTACTTAATGCCTTGCTTATGGTTTCTGGATTAATTCCAAAAATATAAGCACTCAATGCTGCGCCCATGGCATTTTGAATCATGAATTTCAAACTGCCATTAAATGTAATGGGGATCTCATTTACATTTTCTAATTTGATTATAGAAGAACCGGTTTGCAGGTACATGCATTGGTCTTCTATGTAGGCAACGGGAATCCCATTGTTTATGCCTGCTAGAACCAAAGGGTTTTTAGGATATAAGCTAAACCATGCCACTTTGTTTTCTGTTTTTTCACCAATTGTTATGGTGTTCTCATTGTCTGCATTTAGAATGGCAATACCATCGTGTTTCAATGCTTTGATTACAACTGCTTTTACTTGGTTTAACTCTTCAATTGTGTCAATGTCTGAAATGCCCAAATGATCGCCTTGAACATTGGTTAAAAGCGCAAGGTCGCATTGGTCAAAACCCAATCCCGCGCGCACAATTCCGCCCCTTGCGGTTTCCAAAACTGCCACATCCACTTTTTTGTTGCGCAATACAATCTGTGCACTCATTGGGCCGGTGGTGTCTCCTTTGTCTATCATTTCTCCGTCGATGTAAATGCCATCGCTGGTGGTATAACCAACACAATGCCCTGCGGTTTTTAAGATGTGTGCGGTGAGTCTGGTACTTGTGGTTTTGCCATTGCTGCCACTTACAGCAATGATTGGTATACGGCCAGTGCTTTCTTGAGGGAAGATGCTGCTGATGGATTCAGGCAATTTGTCCAAATCTAAGTTTATGCTGTTTTTTCCGTAGCCAAATTGGGGTAAAAAATCATCTTCAGCAGGTAAAAAAGGAATGTTCCTGTTTGTAGCCTGGTCAATTAAGTTGTCTAATTCTTCGCTATTTCTTTCAAGTTCAATTAGCGCTTTTACTCGGGTTTGTTCTATGCTGAAGTTTGGCGTAGTGCCTTGTTGAAGGTTTTCTATTAAAGTGGCTGCTGACTTAGCTGCTTGTTTGCCCGCACGTTCATTATTGTATGCAAATACCGCATTAAAAACGCCCGGTGTTTGTGTAGCTTTGATGGTATAGTAGCCTAAAAGGTTTGTTTCTGAGTTCTGAAGGGCTAAGGCAGTGGCGCAAAATAAGATTGCACTTGGGTGTTCTTTCAGCTTAGGGAATTGAAAGTTTTCAGGAAGCTGTGTTTTTAATATACTTTCAAATTCGTGTAAGGCTTCTTCAGCAATTTGCTCTTGTTCATTCAATTCAAGTCTAACTTGTATCAATTTGGGGTTGTGATGGCTCCAATAATTTGGGCCTCGTAGCGCTTGAATAGACTGTATTTTCACTTCCGCAAAGTAATCGATATTACTTGGGTTTTTATGTCTTGAATCTTAAATTTTTAAAAAAATTAGATTAAGTTTTCGAAATGCCTGATGGCTTGTAAATTAGGTTTATGATTGCTCAGATTTATTTGCTTCAGCTTCACATAAATCTCTTAAGTGAACCAGGGCAAGTGGCCAAGTCTCGTTAAAATAGTCGTCGAAACTTTCTTCCATATCCATTTCTATGCGCAAGTCTGTGCCTTCAAAGGTTTGCGCTTTGACAAGTGCTGAAGCAATTAAAAATATAAAGAGTATCGATTTTCTCATGTTAAAGTTTTTCAGCAAGCAAAGCATACACCATCGGTATTTTATTGGATAAATGTTCAATGCGGTATTTTTTTGGTGCAATTTCTATGGTTTTATTAAAGCAATTATAAGGAGAATAATCGAATTCTTCGAATGATTTAATTGTTAGATCTTTTTGCAACAAACTGCTAAAAACATCAGACAAGGGATGGTTCCATGTGATGTGTTTAAGCGTAAGGTCCGCCTCTCGGTCGGCATAAGTCCCTTGCTCAGTTTCTACAATGGCTTTCTCGTTAAAGTAGTTATAGCCTATGGTTTCAAAATTGTCATCGAACATCCATACCACGGGGTGAAATTCAACAAAAATAAATTGGCCTTTTGGCTTTAAAAATTGTGAAACAATATTGGCCCATGCATTCAAATCGGGCAACCAACCAATGGTGCCATAGGAAGTGAAAACGATGTCAAACGTTTTGTTTAGGTGCTTGGGTAAGTCGTAAATATTGCAGCAAATGAATTCAGTGTCTACGTTTAATTCTTTGGCTAAAATACGTGCTTGGTCTATGGCTTTGTCAGAAAGATCTATGCCTGTAACATGCGCACCCATGCGGCTAAGCGATATGCTGTCTTGTCCGAAATGGCATTGAAGATGCAAAATTGATTTGCCTTTTACCTCGCCCAATAAAGCCAATTCAATGTCATTGAGCGAGCTAGTCCCTTGTTTAAATGCTGGAAGATTGTAAAAGGAAGAATCAAGATGTGCTTGGGTTCTTTGGTTCCAAGTGTCACGGTTAACTTTTATGTAGTCGTTTTCTGTATGCATGTGAATTCAGGGTATAGGGTTTAGCGTTTAGGGTATAGTACTTTAAAATACTCTATGTTCACCTTAACTGAAAATTCAGCACCAGGAGAATTTGGAGATTTCTGAATTCAAATATAGGGGAAGAGAGGGGATTTTTATAGGGTATAGGTCCCGAAAGCTTTCGGGATAGGGTCTAGGGTTTAGTAAACGCCGATTACCTAAAGATTTCGATTGTGTTTTAAATAATCACGCTGTAGAATCTGAATTATAAAATGCTTTTAGCATCTGTTGGATGTTTGAATAAGCGCTCAGGGGGCAGCCTTGAATTGGTCGGCATTTAGAGACACTATGACTTCGTTTCTTCTGCCAAATAATTGGTAGGGTGGGTTGTATCCCAGAAAGCGAAAGTTGCTGTAATGTTTTATGCCCGTTTTGTTCAATAACTCCTTGAGTGTTTCAATTTTTTCATTGATTTGATCGGTACTTGGAAACCCTCCAAATTGAATAACCGCAACATATTCAGGTTCGGAAGTTTCTAATATAATTTCCGAGTTGTTTGGTGAAGGTAAGTTTTCTTTGTCGAAACCGGAAGGCATTACAAATGACATCGTGGAATTAGAATCGTTAATACTCATATGCACGGGAGAAGTCATGGCAATTTGCTTTTTTTGACTGTTTCCACCAAAGATATATTTTGCTAATTTCCCAAACCCAATTCGCCCCAGATCACTGTATGATTTCACATTGGAATTTACCTTTGCCATGGTGGCAGATGGGTAATGTCTTATTTCAAATTCTTTTTCGCTACGCACCAGTTTGTACGATTGCTTTTCTGTGTTGTTAATAGACATGCTGATGTAAATTTGAAAAATAAAGAATGCAGCAATGGCAATAATGCCAATAATTTTTAACGTATTCATGTGGGTTAATTGTTTTCAAGTGTTTTTATATTCGTTACTGGTAATGCATAGTTTCTAAGGCGTATTTCGCAAGTGCTTACGAGGGCTAATTAAGCTTCTGTGTGGTCCTTTTTCACAACCACAAGGGAATGCCAATTAAACCAAAAGAAAGTAGGAAATAAATCCAGAATCCTTTGTTTTTTGTTTCCGATTTTTTACAATCAATTAGACAAATTATCCAAGGTACATTTAAAAGCACAACGCATCTAAAAAAGGTTCCAAAAAGAGAAGCATGGGTGGCGAATCCATGTATCAATACCGCGATGCTTAAGACGTATAAGGTCCAAGCCGTTATTTTACTTGATTTTTTCATTTGTCTATTCGTTTGTAGTTTATCAATCAACAAAAGCTTCTTTAATAACTGCTTTGGTCGCTTTAATCTCTGTTTTTGAAAGTTTATCTAAATATTTAACAATTCTTTTTTTGTCTATTGTTCTTATTTGGTCAATAGCTATCATTCCTTTTTTATTGTCGTAATTAACATTTACTCTACTGGGATATTTATTTAGATTGCTAGTCATTGGGGCTACCACAATTGTGCTTAAATACTTGTTCATTTCATTTGGCGAAATAATTACACAAGGTCTTGTTTTTTGAATCTCACTGCCAATAGTGGGGTCTAAATTGACCAAAACAATGTCGTATTGATTTAACTCCATTCCTCAAAGTTGTCATCATTGAAAATACCATCCATTAAGATTTCTTCTTTGCTGTCATGTTGGATTTTTTCAAAAGCTTTTTCCCAGTTTTTGCGGGGACTAGAAATCGGCTTTAGAATTATTTGACCCATCTCAAGAATAATTTCTACTTTGTCATTGATATCATATTTTTCAAGTATGGTTTTACTTAATAGCAAACCTCTAGAATTCCCAATTTTTATAATTTCAGTTTCCATTTTTTTTAAATGTTATTACAAAGTTATAACATATTTGCGAATTTTCAAAAAGATTTTTAATTCGTTTTTACGACCCATCCTGCCACAACATCTCCACCAATTTCCATTCTTGTGTGTTAGGATTTAAATGGTATAAATACGTTCTGCTCATGCCCCAATAGTTGGCAATAATAATGGCTGTTGTTAAATCTCTGCTAAATATTGGTGTCGAAATGGCATAGGTCATAGGAAAGAAATATTGCTTGTTTTTAATCCGTGTTTTCCTAGCAGTTTTAAAGTAGGTAGCTTGGATTTTTCTGGCGTGAAAAATTTGCAACTTGAGATTGTTAATTTGAGCTTCTAAAAAAACATAATCGAGTGAATCGAAAAAGTATCTTGTGGTGTCACAATCTTTCACCCGTCTTAAAAAATGTTGCGGTCCGGAAATTTTTATAGAGGTGTCTGTTTCAGAAGTCCAATCGCCCTCATAAACATAGCGGATAGGCGACTTAGAGATGCGCTCAAATTTTTTGAATGCACAAAAAGTATTGATCACTTGGTAGGAGATAGAATCGGGGATGATTTTATTGTGTGTAATTTCTGAATATGCTTCTATAGCAATCAATATAAATCCGAATAGCAATATTTGTTTTAGTTTAAATTTCATCTTTTTGTTTGTTAGAAATATAATGGCATGACGGCAGTTTCAAGAGCACGAGCAAGCGTATTGGGGAAGGCAGTATAAGATGCTTGTTTGTTTTGATTAATAACCATTAACTAATAACAAATAATTTATAACTAAACCCTATACGCTATCCCCTAACCCCTAAAAACCGGTATCCATATCTCCTCCTCCGATTCTGGGTCATTGTTCTTGTATTTCTCTCCCAACACTTCAAAATGTGGTCTATCATCTAAGGCATACCCCGAAGCAGGCAACCACTTTGAATAGATGTCTTGAAATATTTGCGTGTCGGTGTTTGATCCTTTGTGCTCAAATACGGCATACAAACCGGGGACTAAGGTGAAACGTGTAAATCCTTCTAACGTTTCATGTTCCTTGTCAACTTCTTGTAAGGCCCATTTTTCAAATTCTGCATGGGGATTAAACGCATCGAAATAATTTGAGGGATACACCTGTAAAGAATAAAACTCATTGTGCTTAAGTGAATTAAGTTCTTTTCTTCTAGGCATGAAGCTGCGCCATAATTCAGCTGTTTTATTTTGGATCAATGACATGCTCATTTTCATACCAAGAAAATGTTTTTGTTCGATTTCGACTATGCGGGGTTTTAATTCCATTATAGATTTGGGAATATGCAAATATAAAAAAGGCCGAACGAATGTTCAGCCTTTTTTGTTTTTATTTAGTATCGATTAAATCTTTTCTAATTGAGCTTTTTTTGCTCTGTTAATAAAGAACAAAACATTAGCAGCTACCACCAAGTGCATAAGGTTTAAACCGATTGCAAAACCCATGGCAACATTTGGAATGTTGAATGGACTGATCAAGGACAATAGAACCAAAACGATGCTAACGATGCTGAATATTTTAAATCCGTTGTTGCTGAATTTTTCAAATAAGAAAAACACCAAACCTGCCACTATGCTTGGCATAATGCTGGCCATAACAACTGGCGCAATCGTTAATGTTGCTTTTGAGGCTGGGTCAATAATTGTTTCATCGAAAATGCCAAGGCCTTTAAAAATAAAGAAGATGATGGCGTCGATAACTGTTGAGCTAAGAGCAGCGAATAATACTGCGCCCATGATTTGTTTAAATGTTAATTTCATGATATATTTTGAATTAATGTTTGTTTATAATTGTCCCATCTTACCATCTTGGTAATCGTGTATTACCTGTATGATTTGTTCCTTGCTGTTCATTACAAATGATGCGTAGGCTACGATTGGTTCGTTAAGTGCTTTACCGCCCAATAGGATAAAATGGCTTTCTGTGTTTGATTCAATTTTTAGGTTATTTCTGGTTTCTGTAAAGCCTGCAATTTCTGTAGGATTTATTGATGTTCCGTCGCTGTTAATGCTACCTGATATTAAATACAATCCGCAGGTATTGCCTTCTGGAATAGGGATTTCTATTTCAGAATTGGCCTTTGTTTTTACCTCCAAAATGTAAGCAGGGGATAAGCTTTTAACTGGTGAAAATTGCCCGAAAAATGTGCCACATAATACTTTTATGCGGGCACCTTGTTCTTCAAAACTTGGCAATGTAGCAGAAGGGTAGTGGTAAAATTTTGGGTCGGCGAATTTATCGGCCGCTGGCAATGAAACCCAAAATTGTAAGCCATGAATTTGCATAGGCTCATGGCCCTCTTCGTTCATTCCCTCAGAATGGATGATTCCTTTGCCTGCTTGCATCCATGCAATGTCGCCAGCTTCTATAATGGCATCGTGGCCATAACTGTCTTGATGGCGGTTGCGGCCCTCTATTAAATACGTTACAGTTGCAATCCCTGCATGTGGATGAGGAGGAACACCGGGAGCGCCAACTTGTTTTTCAAAGGGTCCGAAATGGTCGAGAAACACAAATGGATCTGCATGCTCCAAAGCGCTCGGTATAACCTGTCTGACATGAGGTCCCATGCTGCGGCTAATGGGTGCTTTCTGTATGCTGATTAATTTTTTATTCATTGCTTGTATTTACAACTATTTAGATAAATTTTTTTACCGTCTTATTTTATCCAAAAGTTTATTCAGTTGCTTGGCTTCTGCTTCCGTTAACTGGTTTAATTCTTCCTTTAGTTTTTCCAATACGATGTCAATGGCAGAAAGGGTATTTAATCCGGCTTTGGTTATATTTATAACATATTCTCTGCGGTCAATTTCAGATTGACTTACATGCACCAGTTTCTTGGTAACGAGTTTTTTTATTAACAAGGTAACGTTTGAACTAGGAGCAACCATGCGGCTTAGGATGTCTTTCTGACACATGCTTTCTGGCTTGCTCCCTCTCAATATGCGTAGAACATTAAATTGTTCTTGGGTTAAATTAAATGGCTTTAATACCGTCGCTTGTTTGTTCGCGAGTATATTGGCCGTGTATAGCACATTGATATGTGCTTTAAGCAATTCACTTTCGAATTTCGTTTGCTTTATGGCTTGTTCTAAACTGCCCATTATAAATTATAACGGAACAAATATATGTATAATAGTTGTATGTACAAGTATTATTTTTTCAAAACAATCCAGTTGCTTTGCTTGCTGGTCTGCGACTTGTTTTTGCCCAAAACAATGAGCTTGTTGCTTACAGAATTTCTATACCAGCCTTCGTCCCACGCCCCCATGTCAAAATTCAAAAGATCTTTTGCGCCTATGCTCAGCATGTCGTTTGAAAAGGTATTCAGTGTTATGGCTTTTTTTGATTCTACGATTGCGTATCCTCCGCTTTTAAAGGTAACAATGCCTCTGCGTTGAAACAATTTGCTGTCGCTCATTTTTACCGCCACGCCATTGCTCATGCATAAGGATTGTTGGAAGAAGATGCCAGACTGGTCGGTGATTTTTTTCAAAAAGGAATCGCTTAAGATTTTGCCCTTATTGGTAGAGAATATTTCAACTTTGTTTTTAATGATTTTTACTCCACCATCCAAGGTGTTGTTGGTTAAATTTTTGTTGTACAATTTGCCTCTGCAGATATACAATCCATCAACAGCACCGGTCTTTAAACTGGTATAGGCGCCAGCCACACATAAAAGTATATTTTGATCGTTTTTTGAAGGACGCGTGGTTTCGAAATCAATATGCGCTTTACTTGGTGTAACAATTAAATATTGGGTGCTGTTTATTGTTTTTAATTCTTCTTTGAAATAGTTGTTAGAACTTTCAGTGTTGGTGCTGTTGGTGTATCCTGAAGCGCAAACAAGAAGTATAAGCAAGGAAAGAAATAGTCTAATGTTGCTTGTGTTTTTGTGTAAATAGGTTTTTGATTTCATAGGGGTTTCTTGACGCAAAGAAAACATATTCAGGGGATACACAAAATCCAATATTTTTTACATTTTAAATTTGAGATGAATTGATAGTGGCATCAATCTCTTTTGCCAATAGAAAATCTTTTTCAGTTAAGCCACCGGCATCATGTGTGCTTAAATAAATATGTACCTTGTTGTATACGTTTTCCCAATTGGGGTGGTGCTGCATTTTTTCAGCGATTTCGGCAACAGTTGTCATGAAAGCAAAGGCTTGCACAAAATCTTTAAAAAGGAATTCTTTGCTGATAAAATCATTTTCTATCATCCATGTAGAATTAATTTCCTTCATTCTTTCTTCTATTTCTTTTTCGTTTAGTTTTTGCATGCCGCAAATTAGGTATTATTTCATGAATCAACTTTCAAAATGAAGAAAATATTCGAATGAATATTTAAAGAAAAATTTTGTTTTTATTTCTCCCTCACATACAAATGGCTATAACAATCGTAGCACTCTTCGCTTAAAAACAAAGTGTCGTTTCCAAAGAATTGCATGCTTTGTTTAAGTGGTGTATTGTCTTTGTCAAAAAGTCCTACATCCTTAAATTCTATTATAATGCCCTTGCCTGGCAGGTAAATGGATTTGCCTTCTGAGAGGCTGTACTTCATCTTGTCGGTTTGTTTACCGTCTTTAAATGTTTTGTAAATGCCTTTGTCGCTGAATTCTATGCTGCTGCTATATCCCTCTGTTTTTGGTGATTTCTCACTTGGGATTATCCCTCCCGCTGATTGAACCCAGGTCCACTTTCCAAACAGTTTTTCTGATTCACTGTTGGGCGTTGTGATGTCTTTGCGGCAAGCGCTCATAAAAGCAGAGATGAGCACGATGAATAAGATCTGTATTTTTACGGTTTGGCTTTTCATTTCAATTGCAATTTCGTTTTTGTTAATTAATCCAACAAATTTTTTATATTTTTTTTCGGCTTTCTTAAATCTTTGACAATACTTCTTCTTCAATTGCTGCAAAGATTTAAATTATAAAATGAAAATATATTCGCAGCAACGAAAGCACCCCGGATGGGAATGCCAGCCCTGAAGGCTTTCTGAGCCAAAGCTGCTTCTGAGGCAAGGCGCTCGGCAGTAAGCCATTGGCGCGGAATTGCAGCGGCTACAGAAAGCTTTCAGGCTAAAATGGACAGCCGGAATGGGGCCCATAAAATCAATTCTCTACTTTTCCACAACCTTATTTTTTACCGAATATTAGAGTTATTTTTGCCAAATTTTAATCATGCCCAAAGACCCCTCCATCAAATCAGTATTAATTATCGGCAGCGGACCAATCATCATCGGTCAGGCCTGTGAATTCGACTATTCAGGTAGTCAGGCTGCCCGTTCCCTGCGCGAAGAAGGAATAGAAGTGTCGCTTATAAACAGCAATCCTGCGACCATTATGACCGACAATGTAACAGCAGACCATGTGTATTTATGGCCACTGACTGTTGAGTCAATAGAAAAGATTTTACAAGAAAGACAAATCGATGCAGTATTGCCTACCATGGGTGGACAAACAGCGTTGAACCTTTGCATTGAGGCAGAGGATTTAGGCATCTGGGAAAAATACAATATCCGCATCATTGGTGTAGACACGGCGGCCATTCAGAAAACTGAAAACCGTGAGCTGTTCCGTCAACTTATGATAGATATCGGTGTGGGCGTTGCTACCAGCAGAACCGCCAACTCTTTTCTTGAAGGCAAAGAAATTGCTCAAGAAATTGGTTATCCCTTAGTTATCCGTCCTTCCTTTACCTTAGGTGGTTACGGCGGTGGATTTGTTAAGACAAAAGAAGATTTAGAAGGTGCTTTGCGCGCTGGTTTGGAAGCCTCTCCAACACATGAAGTATTGGTTGAGCAAGCGGTTCTTGGATGGAAAGAATACGAGCTTGAGGTATTGCGCGACAACAACAACAACATTGCTGTAATATGTACCATTGAAAACCTTGACCCTATGGGGGTTCATACCGGAGACAGTATAACCATTGCGCCTGCAATGACTTTGAGCGATACCTGTTTCCAACGTATGCGCAACATGGCTTTCTTAATGATGAGCAGCATAGGGAATTTTGCGGGTGGTTGCAATGTGCAATTTGCAGTGAATCCTGAAGACGAGGAAATTATCGCCATTGAGATTAACCCGCGTGTATCGCGTTCATCAGCTTTGGCCTCTAAAGCAACTGGTTATCCAATTGCAAAAATAGCAGCAAAATTGGCCATTGGTTACAACTTGGATGAATTGAAAAATCCTGTTACCAAAACCACTTCTGCTTACTTCGAACCGGCCATAGACTATGTGATCATAAAAATTCCAAGATGGAACTTCGATAAATTTAAAGGTGCCAACAAACAGTTGGGTCTTCAAATGAAATCGGTAGGTGAGGTAATGGCCATAGGCCGCAGTTTCCAAGAGGCCTTGCAAAAAGCTTGTCAATCATTGGAGATCCGTAAGTTTGGTTTGGGTGCCGATGGAACCGGTACAAGAAACTTGGAAGAAATAGCCCACAGTTTGGAGAACCCAAGCTGGGACCGTTTGTTCCACTTAAAAGATGCAGTTGAGTTGGGTGTTCCTTTAACAACCATTCAGAAATTAACCCGCATCGACCGTTGGTACTTAGAGCAAATACTTGACTTGGTAAACACTGAAAAACAAATTAGACGTTTTACCTTAGAGACCTTGCCAATGGATTTAATGCGTTCGGCCAAACGCAAAGGATACAGCGATTATCAAATTGCTTACTTAATTAAAAATTGTACAGAGGACGACGTATACGAAAAGCGCAAAGGCATGGGCATTACCCGTACCTACAAAATGGTAGATACTTGTGCGGCTGAATTCCCATCACCTACCAATTACTTCTACTCTTGCTTCGAGGGTGAGAACGAAAGTGCGGTAAGTGAGAAGAAGAAAGTTGTGGTTTTGGGCAGTGGCCCTAACCGCATTGGTCAAGGTATCGAATTCGACTATTCATGTGTACACGGATTGTTGGCTGCTAAAGAAGCAGGCTTCGAGGCCATTATGGTGAATTGCAATCCTGAGACGGTGAGCACCGACTTCGACATGGCAGACAAATTGTATTTCGAGCCGGTGTATTGGGAGCATATTTGGGAGATCATTGAATTGGAAAAACCAGTGGGTGTGATCGTTCAATTGGGTGGCCAAACCGCTTTGAAATTAGCAGAGAAATTGCACGAGCGTGGCATCAAAATTATCGGAACTTCATTCCCTGATATGGATATGAGTGAAGACCGTGGTTTGTTCAGCGACTTGTTGAAAGAATTGGATATTCCATATCCGAAATACGGTGTGACCGAAACAGCAGAAGAGGCCGTGAAAATTGCACATCAAGTAGGTTACCCTGTCTTGGTTCGCCCGAGTTATGTATTGGGTGGTCAAGGTATGAAGATTGTAATCAACGATGAAGATTTAGAAAACGCGGTGATCGGCTTGTTGGGCGACTTGCCTGGCAACAGGGTGTTGATCGACCATTTCTTAGACCGTGCAGAAGAAGCAGAGTGCGATGTGATTTGCGATGGCGACGATTACCACGTAATTGGTATGATGGAACACATTGAGCCTGCGGGTATTCACTCCGGTGATAGTTCTGCGGTATTGCCACCATTCTCATTGAGTCAAAATGTAATGGACAAAATGGAAGAGTATAGCAAGAAGTTGGCCTTCGCTATGAACATTAGAGGTTTGTTGAACATACAGTTCGCCATTAAAGACGAGAAAGTGTATGTGATAGAAGCGAATCCACGTGCAAGTAGAACCGTGCCATTTATCTGTAAAGCTTATCAAGTGCCTTACATCAATATAGCGACTAAGATTATGTTGGGAACGCATAAGTTAAAAGACTTTACCATTGAGCGCAAATTGGAAGGTTTGGCGATTAAATTGCCAGTCTTCTCATTCAATAAATTCCCGAATGTGAACAGAGAACTTGGTCCTGAAATGAAGAGTACTGGGGAATCTATCTTGTTTGTAAAAGACACAAAAGATCCTGGATTTAGAGAAATCTACAGCAAAAAAAGTATGTACTTGAGCCGCTAAGATTCAAACATTAAATAATTTAAGAAGTCGATACCCCAGGGTGTCGACTTTTTTTATGGGGTTTAAATATTTATATTTGAATTAAATTGTAACCAATGTTAGATAAGATTGGTGCTATAAGTTTCCTAAATAGATTTGTTCTAAGAAGTATATTTTTGTGTTAAATAATTGGCTTGATATTTGCCCTAATATGTAAAGAATAATATGTTAAAATTTCGTTTTGCCAGCATAAGCATCGTTGTGTTACTGGCTACTGCACCCCTTGTTTACCAATCATGCACATACGATGTTCAGGTTCCGAGCATTTGCTTCCAAGAAGATGTGCTTCCAATATTTGTAAGCAAATGTGCGCAATCGGGTTGCCACAATGGTGGACGAAAATCTGAGGGGTACAATTTAACAACCTACGAAGGGATTATGAAAGGGGTAAAGGCAGGCAAGCCATTTTCAAGTGCGTGTTACACCCAAATTAGTTCAGGTTCCATGCCGCCTTCTAGATCGGTTCAATTAACCCAAGTGGAGAAAAGCACCATAAAGGCCTGGATTAAATCTGGTGCGGAGAATACGTCAAACTGCAATACTTGCGATTCAACTTATACGTATGCTGCCCGTATTCAACCATTGATGGACAAATGGTGTGTGGGTTGTCATTCTACCAACAATCCAGGAGGTTCGTATGATTTGAGTAACTACAATGGCGTTGTAAAGTCAGTTACCAATGCACGCCTTTTGGGCTCTATCAAACAACAATCCGGTTATTCTGCCATGCCGCAGGGGACTTCTCCAATTTCAGATTGTGATATTATTGCGGTAACAAAATGGATAAATGCTGGTCATCCAAATAATTAATTTTTTGCGAAAAGTGATTATTTGTTAAATTAATTTTATTGTTTATTGCAGATATTTGTAATATTTAAATTAAAAAATACAATATTTAAAAGCAAGGACTAATAAGTTCTTGCTTTTTTGTGTTTAATCATATGTTTTATTTTGTTGTTGTGATAAATGGTAAAGATTTTTGTGTTTAAGTCTTTGATTTGTACCAATCAAAGAAGTAAAAATGAATACCCAATTTAAAGCACTTTTTATCTGTCTAGTTTTGCTAACAAGCTTGCCATCTTGCATGGTAACTAAATGCCGCTACAGCAATGGGTGGAATCTAGGCTTGAGTAGGGGTGTTGAGTATTCCGGGGTGCAGGTGGCGAAGAAGAATAAAGCAGTAAGTCGAAAAGCGGCTAAGGATTTTAATGACTCATTGGTAAAAGATGTCTTTGCCACCATCTTAAAATCTGATTCTACTGTTTCAAATGTCGACAACAACAGCTTTTTTACTGCCCCAAATTACAGCGCTCATAAAGTTCAAATAGGCCATCAACCTATCGGGAAAGACAGCCTCAAGAATGCTGATAAATACAAGAAGAAGAAAAGCAAATCCCGCCGCATATACCAATCCAATATTTTTGATTTTATACCAGACAATGAATATGAATATATCTTGTTCCTGTTTTTGATTGGTCTCATCATCATTGGGTTCATTTTATGGGCCTTGTATTCTCTAATCCGTTTGCCCGTTAGAGCCCTAAGGAAAGACAAGGACTTACCTCCAGATACCACCACTGTTTCACCCAATAGCAAAGATTTACAAGTTGGAAAAGATGCGGGATCAACCAAAGAAATCGCGCAACAACAAGTCTCTTTTGAAGGCGATACGACCTTTGATCACACCAATGAAATGAACGAGTACACAGAAGAAGAACTTGAATTGGAAGAGGAAAACAAATCTAAGTTATTGAATTTTCTTTTAGTTGGCCTTTTAACCATAGGTCTTGTTTCTTTGATGGCCTTGGGAATGCGGAATCAATAACTATTGGTTCAGACTATCGTAATACTTTACCCGGTCTCTGCACATGTTGTAAAGCCCCATATCGTTTTGTCGTTTATGGATATCTCCCTTTGCTTGGTATAAGTTGGCCAAAAAGAAATAGTAATTGGGGTATTGTGCTTCGTATAGATTGATGCTTTGGTTAACAAACTCAAGCAAAGCCTCATCCATTTTGTTTTCTGAATAATAAGCAGCAATATGAGAACGGTACAACCAGTTTTCTTCTTTTTGCAATGCCTTTTTTAAATACCAAATTCGGGTTTTAATATCCGTCAATAACGCGTATTCAAAATAGTAAGTTGCTACATTAGAATCTAGCTTAATGCATTTATCTAAACAGTGTAAAACAGATCCTTTGACATTGGCATTAGAATATTGCATATCCAGATTAAATGTCATGGCCAAATAGTACCAATTGAATGCATTGCTGCTGTCTATTTTGCATTTTTGCGACCACATAAATAAACTAGAGTTGATAAAGATTCTGCGCTTAGTATAGGCCTTTAAATGGCCCCATGATAAAACACATAACCTTTCAAGTGCCAAGTAATTTGAAATGTCATATTCCAATGATTTTTCTAAATCTACTTTTGCTACTTCATAGTTTTTTTTCACAAACTCCAAGCGGCCTTTATGGTATAACAAAATAGATTTCGTTATGCTATCGTTTGGGCGGAGAAGGTAGTTACGACAAACTTGCAAACCTTGCTCGATTTGTACCTTTGACAAGCTATCAAATCCAGCATAGTCGCCATAACTGCTGATTTGGTCTAATGCTTCAAGTGCCTTTAAAATTTTAGCATCAGCTTCTTTAGGTGCTTGAGCAAAGCTTGCCTTATTGCCTATTAGCAATGCTATCAGAACTAAGATGAATTTTATGTTCAAAGCGTTCTTCAATGCAATTACCCTTTTGTTTTTTTGCTTTTTTTGCTGTTGCCAGTCTGAACTTTTAGGTTGTCGTTTTCTTTGTCGTATTCAACCATTACATTACTTCCCTCAACAATTTCGCCTTTCAAAATTTCTTCTGCCAAAGGGTCTTCTAAATATTTTTGCATAGCTCTTTGAAGCGGTCTAGCGCCAAACTTGCTATCAAATCCTTTGTCGGCAATAAATTCTTTTGCTTCATCGCTTAGTTGAACATTGTAACCCAAGTCTACAATGCGTTTTAACATGGTCGCAATTTGAATGTCTAATATCTTAATGATGTCTGGTTTTTCCAAACTGTTAAACACAATCACATCGTCGATACGGTTCAAGAATTCAGGAGAGAAAAATTTCTTTAATGCACTTTCTATCACTTGTTTGCTCTCCGCCTCTTGGTTGTTAACCTTGCTGTTGGTTGCAAAACCTATACCTGTGCCGAAATCTTTCAACTGGCGTGAGCCAATGTTAGAAGTCATAATGATGACTGTATTTCTGAAATCTACTTTTCTGCCTAGGCTGTCGGTAATATGTCCTTCATCCAAAATCTGCAACATGATATTGAATACATCTGGATGCGCTTTTTCAACTTCATCAAACAACACAACCGCATACGGTTTGCGTCTTACTTTTTCTGTTAACAAGCCACCTTCTTCATATCCAACATAGCCCGGAGGCGCTCCAACCAAACGGCTAACCGCAAATTTCTCCATGAATTCACTCATGTCTATGCGGATCAATGCATCGTTGTTGTCGAACATATACTCACTTAAAGCTTTGGCCAATTCGGTTTTACCAACCCCTGTAGGGCCTAGGAATATAAATGAGCCAATTGGTTTGTTAGGATCTTTTAAACCTGCTCTTGTGCGCTGTATCGCTTTTGAAAGTTTTTCTATGGCTTTGTCTTGACCAATAACACGTTTTTTAATATCCGCTTCCATGGTCAATAGTTTTTTGCCTTCGTTTTGTCCAATTCGTTTTACAGGTATTCCTGTCATCATGGCCACAACTTCTGCAACGTTCTCTTCATTTACCACAAAACGGTTGTTGCCGGTTTCTTCTTCCCACTTCAATTTTGCAGCATCCAACATTTTGATTAGGTTTTTTTCTTTGTCCCTTAATCTCGCAGCTTCCTCATAATTTTGACTCTTGACAACTGATATTTTCTCCAA
>CANFXY010000022.1 GCA_947451105.1 Bacteroidota bacterium
GCACAAAGACAAGCAACAAAAGAGGCTGGTGAAATTGCAGGATTAAACGTTCGCAGAATCATCAACGAGCCAACTGCTGCTGCCTTGGCTTATGGCATGGATAAAAAGAATACAGAAATGAAAATTGTTGTGTTCGACTGTGGTGGTGGTACCCATGACGTTTCTGTACTGGAACTAGGTGATGGTGTATTTGAAGTAAAATCAACCGATGGTGATACCCACCTAGGTGGTGACGACTTTGACCAAGAAATCATCGAATGGTTGGTTCAAGAATTCAAAGATGAAAACAGTGGTTTAGATTTAAGCAAAGACCCAATGGCGCTTCAAAGATTGAAAGAAGCTGCTGAAAAAGCAAAAATCGAATTGTCGAGCACCAACAATACCGAAATCAACTTGCCTTACATTATGCCAGTTGACGGTATCCCTAAACACCTAGTGCGCACATTAAGCAAAGCGAAATTTGAACAATTGGTAGATTCATTGGTACAAAGAACCATTGATCCTTGCCGCTCAGCACTTAAAAATGCTGGCTTAAGCACCAGTGATATTGACGAAGTAATTCTAGTAGGTGGTAGCACACGTATCCCAGCAGTTCAAGCTGCAGTAGAAAAATTCTTTGGAAAAGCGCCTAACAAAGGCGTTAACCCAGATGAAGTAGTTGCTGTAGGTGCTGCAATTCAAGGTGGTGTGTTAACCGGTGAAGTAAAAGATGTCTTGTTGTTAGATGTTACGCCATTAAGCTTAGGTATCGAAACCTATGGTGGAGTAATGACCAAATTGATCGAATCTAATACCACCATCCCTACCAAGAAAAGCGAAACATTTAGTACTGCTGCCGACAACCAACCAAGCGTTCAATTGCACGTGTTACAAGGCGAGCGTCCATTGGCAAAAGACAACAGAACCATCGGTATGTTTAATTTAGATGGCATCCCTCCTGCACAAAGAGGTGTTCCACAAATTGAAGTAACGTTTGACATTGATGCAAACGGTATCTTAAACGTAAGTGCTAAAGACAAAGGAACTGGAAAAGAACAAAAAATCAGAATTGAAAGTTCAAGCGGATTAAGCAAAGAAGAAATCGAAAAAATGAAGCAAGAAGCTGAGGCCAATGCTGAAAGCGATAAAAGAGCTAAAGAAGAAATCGAAAAATTAAATGCTGCTGATACCTTAGTATTCACTTCAGAAAAAAATCTGAAAGAATACGGCGAGAAATTACCAGAAGATAAGAAGCAAGCAATTGAAGAAGCTTTGGCGCAATTAAAAACTGCACACCAAAATAAAGATATCGCAGCTTGCGATGCAGCCTCTGAAGCTTTAAACAAAGCTTGGGAAGCAGCAAGCCAAGACATATACAACGCTCAACAAGCCGCTGGCCAAACTGAAGGTGCCCCTAACAACGAGGGCACTAACAATGCAGGTGGTGCAGATGTAGAAGATGTGTCTTTCGAAGAAGTTAAATAAACTTATAAAAACACCAATAAAAAACCCTCTTAACCAGAGGGTTTTTTTATGCGCTATAAAGCCAAAAAAGCCTATCGACGATAGGCTTTTTTGGCTTGTGTATTTTATTTTTAGTTTTTAATATCTTAAAGTTTTTACGATTTAATCCATTAAACTATGATGCAAATATGGAGGGGAGTATTGTCATAATTTCCGTAAATTTATAAAAGGGGCTTTTCAGTATATCAAAACAACTCAAGAATTCACTTAATACGTTTAAATATTTTTAGATCAATGATTAAGTTTAAAAATGATGGAGAATACTAAAAATAATGACATATTTGCTAGGTGAGAAAACTTTTAAACTTTTTAATTTTCTTCCTTCTGACGCTGAGTAGTTTAACTGCTCAAGATAAAGTTTTTAAATTCTTCAACATAAAGGATGGCCTGCCCTCCAACAATATTTTTAAAATACGTTTTGACCAAAAAGGCTTCTTATGGATAGCCCATGATAAAGGCATTAGCCGCTATGATGGCAATACCTTTAAAAACTACAACAACCCAAACCAAAAATCTAACGTATACACCGATTTGTATATCGGTCCGGACAATACGGTTTGGATGACCAATTTGGGCCTACAGGTATACTATATACAAAACGATGAAATGAAGTTGTTTCGTTCCTTCGATTTAAAATACCCGTCAAATACTTTGCGCATTGCATTTTTAAGCAATGGAAACATGTTATTCAATGCCCAAGGAGGGTTGGTAGAAATCAATCCAAAAACCAAAGAAGAACACACTACTTTTTTAGGTGTTCCTATCAATGGATTTTTGCAGAAAGGAGATCAAGTTCATTTCATGAATTATAAAGGAAGATATATTTATACCTATAAAAACCGAAGTGTTGACTCAGTAAAACTTAACAAGGAAAATATATTCCCGCCCATATTTTTAAATTCTAAATTCTTATTAGGTTCTTACAACAATATCGATCAATTATATATTTACAGTTTAAAAGAAAAGAAGCAACTTAAGCCAATTAAATTAAATTTCAATTACAACTACAGTGAATTTATTGACAACACTCTAACCATATTCACCACAGGGAATATTCACAAAATAAAAATTAAAGACGACAGCGTTACCAACGAAATCATTAACAGCAAACACAATTTCACGCATTACGCCAAAGACAAAATTGGAAACGAATGGTTTGCCACACTCAATGAGGGCTTATTGTTTATTCCTGCAGGCAAGCTGAGTAGATTGGGCAACAACATTGAAGACCCTTTTCTACGTTTGATTCAATTCAATAATAAGGCCTTTTGCATAACCCAAAGCAATGTTCTTTATAAAATTGACAAGAGCAAACTCATTAAAGTTGGTGATTTTAACCGCTACTTAAATGAAAAACCAATCATATTAATTAAGAACCTGCAAAACAAACGTTTGGTGATAGGCAACAGCAAATTTTTGTTCTTAGATTCTAACCTTAAGCAACACGATTACTTTCCTGAGTTAGCCATGAAAGATATCGCAATAGACAAAGGTGAAAATGTTTTTTTAGCAACTTCAAACACCGTTTATAAACAGATAAATAATAGCGATGCTATAAACCGTGTTGTTAAAAACAGAACTTTCAAAGGTTTAGATGATATTATCTTTCGCTACCCGATAAATGGCAGGTTTAATTGTGTTGGTTATGATACACTGAACTCAACATTTTATTTTGGAGGTGTTCCAGGTTTTTTTATGCAGAGAAAAAACCAAACGATTATTCAAATAAAAGACAAGGGTGAACCAATTTATACCACTATAATCGATTACCTCAATCCTTTTATCTATGTTGGTACCATTCAATCTGGTATTTATATTCTAAAGGATGGAAAAATCGTTAGCCACTTAAATGCCTTAAACAGCAATATTGGAAATACCATCATTAAAATTAAACATGCTGGTGATTATGTATGGGTTTTAAGTGAAAAAGGCATCCATAGCATCAACATTAAAACATTTAAAATTCTATCCTATACAAATATTGGTTCTGTAAACCTCAGCAATTGCAGTGATTTTACAATCAATGATGAAGAATTATATCTGATTTCAGGACAAAATTTATATGCAGTCGATTTAAATGAATTCATCAATTCTATTGCCCCAGTTGAACTATATTTTAGAACCATTCAATTTGGGGAAAATACCATTTATAATTTTGACCATTTGGTATTCAAGCCCTCAGAAAATAGCTTCACAATTACAATCGATATTCCCGCAGCCCTCGTTCTTGGAAACGTTGAATTTGAATACACTCTAAACAACAGCAAATGGTATCTTTTAAACAAAGGTCAAACCGATATTTACCTTAATCAACTCAGTCCAGGAAAATACAAATTAAGTATCCGTCAAAAAGGGCTAAATCAAATTAAATCAATTGAATTTGTTATTGAATCCCCATATTGGACCTCTATATGGTTTTATGCCTTAATTCTGTGTTGTTTAGGTATGCTAGCCATTGTTGTATACAAATTCAGAGTAAAAAACATACGGGAGAAAAGTAAGTCTGAAATTGAAAAATTCAGGTTAGAAAAAGCACTTCAACAAAACATATTGAGCAGTATAAAGTCGCAAATGAATCCTCATTTCCTCTTCAATGCATTGAACACCATCCAAAGTTATATTTACTTGAATGACAAAAAACAAGCAATAAACTACTTGGGTAAATTCTCAGTTTTAACACGAAAGATTCTTGACCAATCGAATAACGAAACCATTACGTTAAGCGAAGAACAAGAAACATTAGATTTGTATTTGCAACTCGAAAAAATGCGTTTTGAGGACACTTTTGAATATTCCATTCTATTTGAGAACATCCCCTTCAAAGATCAATTTAGAGTGATGCCCATGCTGATTCAACCTTATGTGGAAAATGCCATCAAACACGGTTTGCTACACAAAACCAATAACCGTAACCTTGAAATAAAATTCAAACACAATGAGCTTAAAAACAGCATAGAAGTCCGAATTGAAGACAATGGTGTAGGAAGGAAAAGAGCGAATGAAATCAACGAAAAACGGGCTCAAAAACACAGCTCTTTTTCTAGTGAGGCCAATAAAA
This sequence comes from Bacteroidota bacterium, assembly GCA_947451105.1. GTDB lineage: Bacteria > Bacteroidota > Bacteroidia > NS11-12g > UBA955 > JABMMZ01. The sequence goes on from CANFXY010000022.1 coordinate 4,562, forward strand.
CACGTCTTGAAATTTTAAACAAAGACAGCAAAAACAACATCAGTGTTATAATTATAGACAAAACCGATCAGTATGGTAACGCCACTGGTACTTTGGTGCAAATCAATATACCTGTTTTATAAAGCAATACCATAAAGAGATAAAACGGAAGGAAGAAATAAAAATAAAATACACAAATTTGTATGGTGATAAATGCGATAATAATTGATGATGAGCCTAGAGCAGTAAAGATGCTTCAAGCCATTATTGATGACACATGTGCGGATGAGGTTACTGTTTTAGCAACTTGCCAAGACCTTCCTGAGGGCGTTAAAGCCATTAAAAAACACAAGCCAAATTTGGTTTTCCTAGATATTGATATGCCTGGCTATAGCGGGCTACAAATCCTAGACTTCTTCAACGAAGATGAAATAGACTTTGACATTGTTTTTACCACCGCATACAACGAATATGCCTTGCAAGCTTTTAGGCTATCAGCAATTGATTATATTCTAAAACCTATACAGCCTGAACTCATTCGTGAAGCAGTTAACCGAATAATTAAAAAGTATAACAAGGAAGAAAATATCTTAAAATTCTCTACGTTAAAGCAAAATTTAGAATCAGGCGGTCACAAAAAAATTGCTGTTGCGATTGGGCAAACAATCAAATTTATTGACATCAACGACATCGTTGTAATAAAGGCAGATGGCGCATACTCTGAAATAGTTTTAAGCGACGATTCAAAATTTCTTATCAGCAAAAACCTCAAGCATTTTGAAGATTTATTAAACTTTTCTGATGCTTTTGTCCGCGTGCATAAATCCTACCTTGTCAATGCAAACTTTGTAAGTGAATACATTAAAAGTGATGGTGGGTATTTACTTTTAAATGGTAAACACCAAGTGAGTATCACCCATGATAAAGTAGAACGATTACTGCAACTTATCAGTTCCAGGTAATTTAAAAACCGTATAAACTTTTCATCTTCTTAAACACATCGGTATTTTCTATGGTACCTGTAAACATTTCAGACCCGGGCCCATAAGCATATATCGGCACCATTATACCTGAGTGGTGGGTACTTGAGTAATGGTGTTGTATAGTTTTATTCGCCAAGCTACCCGCATCTAAAGACAAGCCCCCTGTTTCGTGGTCGGCCGTTACCAATACCAAGGTATTTCCATCTTTTTGCGCAAACTCAAGCGCTGCTTTAACAGCAAGGTCAAAGTCTATCAATTCGGTAACAGTGTAATTAAAATCATTGGCATGCCCACCCCAATCAATTTGACTACCCTCTACCATTAAAAAGAATCCTTTCTTATTGGATGATAAGAATTGTATTCCTTGGGTACAAGCTTGTTTTAACCATGGGCCGCGTTCAGCACTTTTAGGCGCATCAATGCTGTCGTTGTAAAACCAAAAGTACTTTTGAATGGCATCCAAGCCAATTAAATCTTTTCCGGTATGTACCGTATAATTATCAGACTTCAAACGGTTCATATCAAAATATGGCTTGCCTGTACCAGCAACATAATCAATGCCTTTAGCATAAAAATCATTGGCAATCTCTTTGTGCATTTCACGGTTTTTCTGGTGGCCAAAAAAAGCGCCTGGCGTGGCGTGTGTGATGCTGCAAGTTGCGATTAGACCCGTTGACAATCCATGCGCCTCAGACATCTCTAAAATCGTCGGCAACGAGATTGAATCTTTGCTTAAGCCAATGGCCCCGTTGTATGTTTTCTCACCCGTGCTATATGCGGTTGCACCGGCTGCACTGTCAGTAATATAATTGTTGGCAGAAGACGTTTTTACCAAGCCTATGTTCTTGAACAATTCTAAAGCCAAACCGCCATTTATAAATGCAGCCGCTGAGATTTGAGCCAAACCCATTCCATCACCTATTAGCAAAATGATATTCAATGGCTTTTCTACTTTCTGAGCCATGACTTTTGCCCCAGCATGGCAATTAGAAAATAAAATACAAATGGCAATTAAAAAACTTGGATAAGACAAGGACTTTCTCATCTTACAAATTTGAGTGATTTTTTCGAACTTTAAGGCTTTCTTTTGTTAAATAAGACTTAATTTTTCAATTTGTTATTTTAAAAAATAAGTTCTAAATTTGGGTAACTATGAAAAATTGCCTTGAATGTGAAAAAGCCATTAATGGTAGAAGTGATAAGAAATTTTGCAACGACAGCTGCCGTAATTCCTACAACAACAGACAAAATACAGCGTCTCATATATACGTTAGAAATGTCAATGCTTTGTTGCGAAAGAACAGAAAAATACTGCAAAACCTATTGCCTGAATCGGGCAAAACCAGCATTTCTGAAAAGACCTTAAAAGTACTTGGGTTTAACTTCGAATACTTTACCCATATTTACGAAACTAAAAACGGCAATACCTACAAGTTTTGCTACGAATTTGGTTATTTAAATATTGACAAAGGCGTCTTGATGTTGGTTAAGAAATCTTAGTGCTATCCAACCAATTTTTTAGCAATTCAAGACCATACTCGCTAAGTATTGCTTCGGGGTGAAACTGCACACCCACAATAGGCCATTGGGTATGTGTTATTCCCATACATTCATTGTCTAGGGTTTGGGCATTTTGCAAAAGTCCTGTATTGTCTAAATTTTTTAAAATCAAACTGTGGTAACGGCAGACATTAAAGTCATTAGGCAGATTTTTATATATCCCTTCACCGTTGTGCTGAATTCGAGATACCTTTCCATGCATGGGTTCTGCTGCATGTGTTAATTGAGCGCCAAAAAATTCACCTAGAGCTTGGTGTCCTAAACAAATACCCAAAATTGGATAAAATTGGTAAGTGGCTTCAATAATTGACATTAAATTTCCCGAGTCTTTGGGTCTATTTGGACCAGGAGAAATAACAATTTTATCAAATTGCAATCGGCTTAAATCTTCCGCTTCAATTTCATCGTTTTTGAATAAGAGAACTTCCTCTCCAAGTTGGGCAAAATAATCTGTTAGATTGTACGTAAATGAATCGTAATTATCAATCAACAGAATCATAATAAAGTCTTAAAAGTTCAAAACCCAATTAATAGGCTCTGGCGTTGTTTTTCTCCATGAAGTAAATGAATGCACGGTTGGTGATTTTGTTTCCACCTGGTGTAGGGAAATCGCCCGTAAAGTACCAATCACCCGTATTATCAGGGCAGGCTATATGCAAATCTTCTACGGTTTGGAAAATAATTTCAACCTCTGGTTCAAAATTTTCAGGGGTTACTATCTCTGCTATCTTTTTAGAAATTTGTTCCGTTGTGAAAAGTTTGTACAAATCTACCACACGGTTGATCATTTCCTCAGACGGTTTGTGCATCTCAATTTTACATAGCTCGTAAGTCTCGTTTAATTTGTGTTCAAGATTGTTGTCTTTTAACAAGGCAAGCAAGGCTCTAAATGCAACGAAATCTTTCAAACGACTCATGTCTATTCCGTAACAATCAGGGAATAAGATTTGAGGAGCACTCGAAACCACGATGATTTTCTTAGGTTTCAAACGGCCCAATATTTTTAAAATACTGGTCTTTAAAGTGGTGCCACGAACAATTGAATCATCAATAATAACCAAGGTATCTTGATTGGGTTCAATGATGCCGTAGGTAACATCGTAAGCATGACCAACAATGTCTTCCCTGTCAGTATCATTGGTTATAAAGGTGCGCATTTTAGCGTCTTTCACCAATATCTTTTCACGTCGAATTCTGTAGGTTAAAATTTCTTGAATACGCTCAGGTGTTAAACTGTCTTTTTCAGCCATTAACACTTCAGAACGGTGAATTTTCAACCAATCATTTATACCGTCAATCATTCCGTAAAATGAGGTGGCTGCTGTATTTGGAATATACGCAAATACCGTATTTTCAATATTGTAATTCAGTTTTTCAAGAACCTTAGGTGCCAACAATTTACCAAGGGTTTTACGTTCACTGTAGATGTCTGCATCGTTGCCTCTTGAAAAATAAATACGCTCAAATGAGCAAGCTTTTAAAGGCTTAGGATCTAATATCCTTGATTCTTTGTACGAACCGTCTTTATTGATAATTAAAGCGCAACCCGGTGTTACTTCTTTAATGTCTTTGTAAGGAATGTTGAAAGCGGTCATTATAGCTGGGCGCTCACTTGCAACCACCAATAATTCGTCATTTGCATACCAAAAACTTGGTCTGATGCCATTCGGATCACGCACGATAAATGATGCGCCATGTCCTATCATGCCAACCATGTTGTAACCGCCGTCAGTACGTTTAAACGCATTTCTTAAAATATTTTCAACCGATAAATTGTCTTTTATTTTTTCGGTGATTTCAAAATTGGAATAGCCTTCTTGCTTGTAAATTTTAAACAATCTTTCATTTTCTTCGTCTAAGAAATGTCCGATTTTTTCAAGCATGGTCACATTGTCACTAATTTCTTTGGGCTGCTGACCCAATTCAATCAATTGGGTAAATAACTCATCCACATTGGTTAAGTTGTAGTTGCCGGCCAAAACCAAGTTCCTACACATCCAATTGTTTTGTCTTAAAAATGGATGTAAATTTTCTAAACTATTACCTCCGTGCGTTCCGTATCTTAAATGACCCAACAACAATTCACCTGCATAAGGGAAATGTTCTTTCAAATACAATCCGTTTTTTAAATTGTCTTGGTCTAATTCTGCCAAAGATAAATTTACATCTTCGAAAATATCAGCGACTGGGTTTTTAGAATTTGAACGTTTTCGGGCAATGTAACGTTGACCAAATTGGGGATCCAATTTAATAACCCCAATTCCTGCTCCATCTTGCCCCCTGTTTATTTGCTTTGCCATTAGCAATTGCAATTTTTTCAGACCGTAAAATGGCGTTCCATATTTTTCGTTAAAATACTCTAGGGGTTTTAGAAGCCTTATGAATGCGACACCGCATTCGTGCTTTATGGCATCACTCATGATTTAAAATTGACTGCAAAGTTACGAAATTTAATCCTTAATTAAGGTTAATCTAATGCAAGAAATTGAGAAAAAATGTGGCTCTGAATTAATTGTACTTTTCTACAAGCATTTCGGCCAATTTAGGCAATGCCTCTGCTGCTGTGCTTTTAATTAATCGCAAATTTGATTTACTTAAATCCTCATGCCTGTTTGGATCAATTAAAAATATTGGATTTTCAATGGGAAAATAGTGCAACAAGCCAGCAGCTGGATATACCTCCAAAGAGGTTCCAACCACAATTAAGATATCAGCATCCTCTATCTTTTCAATTGCTTTTTCTATCATAGGCACATCTTCGCCGAACCAGACAATATAGGGTCTTAACAATTCCCCTGCTTCATTCTTTGCGCCATAAACACTTGCCGTATAGCCAATGTCAATTGTTTCAGACTGGCTGTTCACGCTTCTCATTTTCCGCAATTCACCATGTAAATGCAGAACATTTTGTGAACCTGCTCTCTCATGCAAATCATCGACATTTTGAGTGATAATTTGAACATTAAAACACCGCTGTAATTCTGCCAAGGCATGATGACCAGCATTTGGAAGCACAGTGGCCAATTGCATGCGGCGTTGGTTGTAAAACTCAGTTAGCAACTCGGGCGTATTCTGCCAAGCCTGAATGCTCGCCACCTCCATTACATCATGACCCTCCCACAATCCATCCGCATCTCTGAATGTCTTTATCCCACTCTCAGCACTCATGCCAGCGCCGCTCAAAACAACTATTTTTTTATCTGATTTTGTCATGACAGAAGAATTAATTCATTCCTAAACCTGAGAAGGTTTTGATTTTGCGCTTAAAATGCGCCCATACAATACTGCCTTTGTATACTTCTGGTCCAAAATATGCTTGATTGCCCGAATGAACAACCCTTTTCGATTTCCAATATTTATACTTTAAAATGAAATGTCTATGCGCAGACATGATGGCTTTAAAATCACCCCATTTCCCTTGACTTAAAAACCTTAAAGCGGCTATATGGTCTAGCAATATTCTAAATGCGATTACAGAAAATAATTTGTTGGCAGGCAAATTTTTAAGCAGCAATATCAAACCATTTCTGAAATTGTAATATGTTTTTCTAGGATTGGTCTTTTGCAGAGTTCCCCCTCCTACGTGGTAAACCAAGCTTTCAGGGCAAATCCATACTTCATGACCGGCATTTTGCAAGCGCCAACACAAATCAATCTCTTCCATATGGGCAAAAAAATCTTCATCCAAACCTCCATAACTGTGGTATAAGTCTGCCTTAATAAACAAGGCTGCACCACTGGCCCAAAATACTTTTTTATTGTTTTCGTATTGTTGTTGGTCTTTTTCTAAGTGCTCAAAAATCCTTCCTCTACAAAAAGGAAAACCAAATTTATCGATAAAGCCGCCAGATGCGCCTGCGTATTCGAAGGTATCCTTCTCATGCCAAGCCAAAAGTTTGGGCTGAATGGCCGCAATTAAAGGATTTGATTCGATTAGATTTAGCATGGGCTCTATCCATTGTGGATCCACTTCAACATCGCTGTTTAATAGGACATAGTAATCAGCCTCAACCTGTTTCAAGGCCCTATTGTAACCGCCTGTAAAACCATAGTTTTTTTCCAAAACAATAATTTTCACAAGCGGATAATGGTCTTTAACAAATTGGACTGAGTCGTCTGTAGAGGCGTTATCTGCCAATACGATTTCAGTATTAGGGTAGCTCGTTTTACTAACCGAAGGCAAGAACTTTTCTAAAAATTCTCTGGTGTTAAAATTTAATATGACTACAGCTACCTTCTTAGACATTATTCTTGTTCAGGTGTTTCAGGTGCGGCTGGTAACTCATAGGGAACAAAGATAAATTGAGCGCCGTGGCTACTCACCAAAAAAATACAACATTGAGCCAAAGGATCTTTATATGCAGTTTTAAATTTATCTACGTTCTTAGGGAGTATAATATTTTTAGATACCAAATCTTCTAAAGTGCTCGCTTGAATGGTGAAATTAGTACCCAACTCATCGCGGTCCAAAATCACCTCTCCCAATTTTACATCTTCTTGATGGGCAATAAAAACAGGATACTTGCTATAGCCTTCATTGATAATGTCTTCACTCACTTCCTTTATTGAATCTTTATACAAATTCAAATCAAGTCTCAAAGTGTTGAGATAAGAACGGAGCATATCTTCTGTCATCATATTCTTTGCAAAAGTAAGAATTTATAAGCGCTTGGTCAACCAATTCCAAAACCTTAGGCCTATCTTACTTGAAATTCTTGCTTGGGATTCAATTTTTCTAAAAATTAAAAAATGCTTATCATTGAAAGGTGGATCAAAGACGTTTTTGGATATTGCTTATTTCTATTCATTTGCTTTTTATGGGCAAACAGCTGTTTTGGAACAATAGCATATTACAAGACAGCAAAGAATACCTATACGCAGCAGACAATTTAATAAACCACCAAACCCTGTATTCGTGGAATCTTAACCATGCCTATAATCCAGATTGGCTAAGCAAACGACCTATCCTTTACCCTTTAATACTTGCCTTATTTAAAACCGTAAGCTTGGGTTACAATTTTGTTTTTTTGCTCTTGGTATATTTGAGCCAAAATGCCGCCAGTCTTTTTAGTTTCTATTTTTGTGTCAAAATTTTAAAATTCCTCAAAATAAACATCAATTGGAAACACGCTAGTTTCTTCGCATTATTTAGTCTGTCTCAATATATTTATTGTAACACCATCATGAGTGAAACATTTTTACAGCTGTGTTTATGTGCCATGGTTTATACACAAATATGCAAACCACTGAATTTTAAATGGTCGCTACTTTCAGCTCTAATATTAATTTGCGGATTAGCACTGAAGCCTGTATTTATGCCGTTCGCATTTGCCTACCCATTTATATGCTCGTTGAGACACTTGCCTAAGTTTGATTATAAATACTTACTTCCTAGCTTGCTTCCTATAGCCTTTATTGTTTTTACAATATCTTGGAACCAATCACGAACAGGATATAGGCAATATTCATCTATTAGCACCATCAATTTATTGCATTATAACACCTATACCATGTTGATGTATAAATATGGAGAGCACAGGGCAGATTCGATGGTTGATGAGATACATTTTAAAGGAAATTTACTTGGTTCATATTCAGCGAAACAAGAATATATAAACAATTCATGCAAAACGCTAATTAAAGATAATCTTGAAACCTACAGTTTTCTTCACCTCCGCGGCATGGCGTTTTGCGTTTTAGATCCTGGTCGATTTGACTTAAGCCAATTTTTTGGTCTGAGCCATAGGAAAAATTTACTATACGAAACAAACAAAGACAACGCGCTGATGAGGGTGTTTAATTCCATCTTAAATCCCTTAGGTATTATATTAATCGTACTCTTTATTTTCAATCTATTTAAAATCTTGTTGCTTATAAAGTTTTTGTTTAATAAGAAGATTGCAATGTTTATTCGGCTGGCCTTGTTTTGCTTACCCTTTTACATTGTTTTCTTAACAGGTCCAATAGGCGCGAGTAGATTCCTAATGCCTGTAATTCCATTGTTGTTTACGATGGTTTTAAGCTTAGAAAGTTGGAATTTATTGAAAAGAAAGTCGTCTAATTCAGAGGCTATTTAGCATTCTCAACTTTGTCGAAATCGATTTGAGAAAACAATTTAGAACCCAAAACGTCTTTTACCACTTTTAAATGGTTGACGCTATGCGCATCCGTTCCTAGAAAATGATAATGGCCATTTTTAATCATCCATTGGGCTAATTTTTTTGCCATAGGCGAATAGTAGGACGCTAATGACATCAAATTTATTTGAAATTTAACGCCGCTGTCTAATATCCTTTCTACATCCTCGTAATCATCTTGAAGATAAATATAACGCTCTGGATGCGCCAAGACTGGCATATAGCCTGCTGTTTTTATCTCGAATAACAACTGATTAAAAAAAACTGGCTTGTTCATGAATGAAGTTTCGACCAAAACATGTTTGTCGTGAAAGGTCAGCACATCGCCTTTGGATTTTATCAAATCGTAAAAAACTTCATCCATATAATATTCAGCTGCAAAGTCGATTTTCAAATCTAGATTATTCTCTTCCAAAGCCAATTCCAATTGGTTTTTTTTATCCTCTATAATGGCTCTATTGTTTGGATAGTAATCGCTCATTATATGCGGCGTGGCAATGATTCTTTCAAACCCAAGGTCAATAAAACTCTTTGCCATGTCCAAGGAATATTCAATAGACTTTGAACCATCATCTATACCAAACAAGATGTGGTTGTGCATGTCCCATTTCAAGGGCATGTAATCCAATTTACTGCTGCCGAACAATCGGTCTAAAAAACCCATTATTTCTTTTTAAAAGGATTGAACTTGTGCCACCATTTAGTGCGCTCTCTATCGTCTTCATAATAGCCGTAACCGTAGCCATAGCCGTAGCCATAGCCATAACCATAGCCATATTTATTGCCATAGGTATTCTTTCTGTTTACGTCGTTTATAACCACAGAAAGATTGTTGTAATTTTTGCTCTTATAAAGTGCATTTATATTGCCAATAACAGCTTCTTTTGAGTAGCCAGAACGCACAACGTAAATTGACAAATCACATCTTTTAAATACACTACTCGCATCGGTAACCAACCCTATTGGGGGATTATCCGCCATAATCACATCATATTCTTGAAAGAGTTGGTCTATCAACTCATCAAACTCACTTTTCAACAGCAATTCATTTGGATTTGGTGGAATAGGTCCCGCAGGAATAAAATATAAATTGCCTAAAGTAGAAGTTTTAACAGCTTCACGCCAATTGTTCATACCTGATAAAATAGAACTCATTCCTACGCTGTTGTCGACGTTAAAACCAACGTGAATTTTTGGTTTGCGCATATCCAAGTCTAAAATAATAACCTTCTTGCCCGTTAAAGCTAAAATCGCCGCATAATTGATTGCAAAGAATGTTTTACCCTCACCACTTATTGTAGAAGTAACTCCTATAATCTGCTTTGATTTTTTAGGCAACATGAAATCAGAATTTGTTCTGATTGAGCGCAAGGACTCACTGATTGAAGACTTAGGATTTTTATCTACCACCAAGGTAGAAGAAGTCATCTTCTTGGTGTAAGTAGGTATAGATCCCAGAATAGGTGCCATCAAAATATTTTCAATTTGTTGTTGACTGTATATCACATTCATCAACAAATATTTAATGGCTATATAAATGGTAACCGGAAGTATTCCAATTAACAAGAAGAAAAGCCAAATCTTTTGTTTGTTAGGAGATATTGGTGTCTCGCTTGCATAAGCCTCAGAAAGAATGGTGAATTCTGGCACTGTACCAGCTTTCGAAATTTGATATTCTATCTGCTTTTGAATTAAATCCGTGTAATATTTTTCATACAAGGAATTAAAACGCTTAAGTCTGTTCAACTCTGTTTCTTTATCTGGCAAACCGGAAAATTGAGCGCTTAACTTAGAAATTTGAGCATTTATTTCGGCAGTTTGCTCAGAAATTACTTTTTTAGATTCATTTACATAACTAAGAAGCTGGGACTTAACAATTGAAATTTCCAATTCCAACTTTCTAAAAGGAAGCGTAACTTCTTTGTTTGAAATTTTTAACATTTCTCTTTGTTTGTAAAGGTCGTTTAATTTATTTATGCCATCTGCAACTTGAATGGCAGGAGTACCAAAAACTAATGGGATTATGTTGTCTTTACTTGCATCTGATTGTATAAAAGCTAAAATATCTGAATAGTTTTTTGCGCCTCGTTTTAACTCCTCTTTTGTTTTTTCAAGTTCTTCAACTTGTTTAACAATCTCACTCAATTCGACATTTGGAGAACTTGATCCGTTCTGTTTCACAAAGGCTTCCAAATCATTCTCATATGTTTCTAACTTCCCAGATGTCTCTTCAATTTGGTTTTTAATAAAAAGTAAAGTTTGTTCATGTGACTTCTGCTTTTTTTCTAATGATTGACGAAGATAAACTGTGTCGTAAGCATTCACTATATCTCTGGCTTTATCTCTATTGAAATCAGTAAAAGATATAGCCAATGTTCTAGCTTCTACACTACTTGCCGCTACATTTAGATTACCCAACAAATAGGAAGTTAAGGCACTTCGGCTATTGATTCTAAACACAAATTCCTTACCTTCAATATCTTGATCACGAACTGAATTCCACTGAATGGTAAATTCAAATTGACCTATTTTAATTGGATCGCCGATTTTATAAATTTTTGCATTCGTCTTATCTCCATTTTTTTCGTTAAAACTGAATTCATATTTGCTAACAAAAACAACAGAGAAGTCTTTATCGTATTGCGTATATTTAGGATCAGAAAAAATTTGAACCCTAAACGGTGATGATTTATAAATTTCAGTCGTTAAGATATTGCCTTCAGCAAAATAGGATACATTTAAGTCAATTACGTCTAAAACTTCTTGTGCAACCCTTTGCGAACGTATCAACTCAATTTCTCCATCAAGATTTTCGAATTGCATTGTTTGAATAGTTGCAATTCCTGCGTTGCTTGCTTCCTTCTGCATTTCCAACCTAATGGAAGAACTTGCTTGATAAACAGGCTTGCTATATTTTAAATAATAGTGCGCGCCAATGCTTGATAATAATAAAGAAATTGGAAACCAAAACCAATATTTCTTTAATATTAAAATTAATTTTTCACTTGAAAAACCAGCACCCTCGGTTTGAACAACTCTGTTGTCAATTTGACCGCTTTCTGACTCAAAATCTATCATAGTTTATTTCGTGAAGTTGTTTATTAACAAAGTCAAAGTTGTTATAATCTGTACAAAATTAAAAATATACATATTATCACGAACAGCTTCTGCACCTGGCCTTCTGATTGGTTCAATGTAAATGATATCATCTGGATGCAAATTCACTATTGAGTTTTTCATATCATTTATCGTTCTTAAGTTCACCAATGTAATCTCTGGATTCTTTAAATCTCCACGAATAATTCGAATATTATAACCCTTAGACTGAGCATCTAAGCCCCCGTAAGCTGCTATAGCTTCTAGAAGGTTCATGTTGCTTTTAAAGGGCAGTATCTGACCACCTTTACCACCCAAAAGAATAATTTTTTTATTGACAACTTTCGAAATTATATATGCTCCATTGTAATAAGTTTCATATTTTGCAGATAATAAACTATCCAATTGAGATGTCTTCAAGCCAATTACAGCAACCTTTCCCAACAAGGGAAAAAGACACATGCCAGATTCCAAAACTTCATATGTTGGTATACCTGCGGATAATTCGTTACCATCACCAAAAGATTTTGAAGACATTAAAGTACCATTTGGATCTATAATCGACTCTCCTTGATTGGTATAAATCGAATATTGGATTTTATCCCCTACTTTAATCGGATTTTCAATTACCGCTTTTTCATAGGTAGATTTCCAATTGATATCTGTTGGTTCAGCCTTTAAAATAATGTTAGACGTATAGGATTTACAGCCTTGAAGCAATAAACCAACGACTAAAACAATAAAAAGATATTTGCTATTTTTCATGTTTAATTAAACCTAATAAATAAGACCCATAACCACTTTTAGTTAATGGCTCTGCCACTTTTCTTAGTTGCTCATCACTTATAAATTTCATTCTCCAAGCAACTTCTTCTATACTTCCAATTTTCAAACCTTGTCTTTCTTCAATAACCTGAACAAATTGACCAGCTTGCATTAAGCTGTTAAATGTACCTGTGTCTAACCATGCGGTACCTCTTTCCAAAATTCCAACTTTCAATTGACCTTTCTCTAAATACACTTTGTTGACATCTGTGATTTCATATTCGCCTCTTGCAGATGGTTTTAAGTTTTCAGCTATTTCAACCACTTGGTTGTCATAAAAATACAAACCAGGTACAGCAAAATTAGATTTAGGATGCAAAGGTTTTTCTTCTATACTAATGGCCACATTGTTCTCGTCAAATTCAACTACACCATAACGCTCAGGATCACTTACGTGGTAAGCGTATATAACGCCGCCTTCAGGATCATTGTTGCTTTGTAAGAGTCTTTGTAAAGACGCGCCGAAGAATATATTATCACCTAAAATCAATGCAACTTTATCTTTGCCAATAAACTCTTTGCCAATTACAAATGCTTGCGCCAATCCGTTTGGAACCGCCTGTTCTGCATATGAAAATTGACAGCCTAAGCTTGAGCCATCGCCCAGTAATTTCTGAAAATGAGGCAAATCATGAGGGGTAGAAATAATTAATATTTCTCTAATACCTGCCATCATCAAAATAGACAATGGGTAATAAACCATTGGCTTGTCGTAGACTGGCATCATTTGTTTGCTAATGGCTAAGGTTAATGGGTGCAAACGGGTTCCACTACCACCTGCTAATATTATTCCTTTCATGATCTGTTTGAATACATATTTTGATAATAACTTTGGTAAGCACCACTTGTTACGTGGTTTAACCATTCTTGGTTAGCCAAATACCAATCCACTGTTTTTTCTAATCCTTGTTCAAAGGTAACCGATGGCATCCAATTTAACTCTCCCATCAATTTTGATGAATCAATGGCATATCTGAAATCGTGTCCAGCACGGTCTGTTACATAGGTTATCAATTGTTCTGACTCTCCCTCCGCTCTGCCTAGTTTTGTATCCATCAAACGGCATAAAAACTTCACCAAATCGATGTTTTTCCATTCATTGTTTCCACCAATGTTATAGGTGTCACCAATTTTACCTTGGTGGAAAATTACATCAATGGCTGCAGCATGATCCTCTACAAATAACCAATCGCGTACGTTCTCTCCTTTTCCATAAACGGGCAAAGGTTTCTTTTGCATGATGTTGTTGATCATCAATGGAATCAACTTTTCAGGGAAATGATGTGAACCATAGTTGTTGCTGCAGTTAGATATTTTTACTGGCATTCCATAGGTATGCTGATAAGCACGAACAAAATGATCACTTGATGCTTTTGATGCTGAATATGGTGAATTAGGGTCGTACGGCGTTGTTTCTAAAAACTTGCCTTCATCTCCCAATTGTCCATATACTTCATCGGTACTGACATGGTAAAACAATTTACCATCATAATTCCCATTCCATATGCCTTTTGCTGCGTTTAACAAATTAACGGTCCCAACAACATTGGTCATTACAAAGTCCATAGGACTATGAATGGAACGGTCAACATGCGACTCTGCAGCTAAATGTATAACCCCATCAAACTGATGTGTTTCAAATAAATTTCTTATGAATTCTGTGTCTGTAATATCTCCTTTCACAAAGGTGTAATTTGAACTACTTTCGACATCTCTTAAGTTTTCCAAATTGCCAGCATAGGTCAATTTATCTAAATTGAAAATTTGGTCATTGGTATATAGTTTCACAAAACGTCTAACAACGTGCGACCCAATAAAACCGGCACCTCCTGTGATTAAAATTTTTCTTGCCATTATTTTAAGTCTGATAAAAACATGTCAAAGATTATTGTTGCATTTGCTGGGATAACACCTGGATATCCTTGGGCTCCATAGGCCAAAGCTGGTGGAATTATCACTCTTACTTTCATCCCTTTATTCATCCTTGGTAATATTTCTTGCCATCCTTTAATCATGCCTGCACCTGTTACTGGAACATTGATAGGTTCGAAACGGTCAAAATTTCCGTCAAACTTAGTGCCGTCCATTAAATAGCCTGCATAGTAAATAGAAGCCATTTGATTCAATTGGGCTTTCATTTTTGTATTTCCTTTATCAATGACAATGTACTTTAAACCCGATGATAGACGGACAGTATCTTTCCCTTTTCCAGAGAATGGTTTGTAGGCGATTGGTTTTTGAACATTAACCAACTCTACCTCAAAAATCAAAGTTGAATTCGGTGGGATATCGCCCATATCTTGAGAACCGTAGCCCAAGGAAGCAGGAATAATTAATGTTGCTTTTTCTCCTTTTCTTAAAATTGCAAATCCTTCGTCCCAACCTGCTATTACTTCACCTTGTCCAAGGGTAAATGAAAACGTTTGGTTTCTATCTCTAGAACTATCAAACTTTTTGCCATTGGTTAAAGTGCCCGTATAATGCGCCTCAACTCTATCGCCTTTGACAGCTTTAACACCTTTAGGGTTTTTTTGTGTAATCACATACCTCAAACCAGATTTAAGTGTAACGGTGTCGTTTTGCGCAGCTACTTGAGGGCTTTTTGCTTTTGGTGCAGGTATAGATTTTTGAGCAACCATACTTGCCAAGACGATAAGAGCGCATAAGGCAGAAGTGCTAATAATAACAGATTTTAATTTCATATAAATTATTGTACGTTCAATATATTAAGTTCGTAAACGAGTGTCGAATAGGGAGGTATCATTGCCTCTACTCCCTTGGCCCCAAAGGCAAGATCGTAAGGTAATATAAATGTAGCTTTGTCACCATTTCTCATTTTCATTAACATTTCATACATCCCAATAGGTTGGAACTGTGTTTTGTTAACTTTTACAGTTTGTGGCTGACCAGCAGTATATGAGTTGTAAAACTCCGTTCCATCCATTAGTTTTCCGATGAAATGAAACTTCACCACAGATCCTTCTATTATTTGTTTTGCTGTGTCTGCCCCTTTTTGATGGAATTGCATGCGAATACCAGTTAGTGTATCCAATTTCACAACCAAGCCGCTTTTGCGCACATAGTTGTTGATGTTAACGATTTCATCGTTCCAACGGGCAAGTTTTTCTACATTGATCAAACTGTCGACTTGAAACTTAGTTAAAAATCTATCCATTTTAATGGTGAATTTCAAATCGGTGCCAGGTTTAATGTAAGAAGGCAATTCTTCCTGACGGGTTTTTAAATAAAAAGAATCCGCACTTATTAAAAATTGAGCACTATCTCCTTCAGCCATTATGGATAAGGCTTCCATGATATCACCACCCTTATGGGTGAACTGGGTCAGCATAATTCTATCTGGTGTTTTTCCAAAAATGGAATGCACCACAGAATCATCAGAGTTTTCAATGCTGTAATAGCATTGCAGGTACTGACCTAAATTTGGCAGATTTTGTTTCTCACTGCGTTTCAAAAACTTAAATCTTAAACCTGATTCGGCTTTTGAATAATTGTTACAAGACGCAAAAAACAATGCGGCAATAAGCACTAAAAAAAGATTCTTTTTATCCATTCAATTGTCCTTTATATAATTTTAAAGCTGTTTTAAATTCTGCTGCTGTTTCATCTAGATTCACTGAACTACTTCCACCTGCAGCATGAAAATGACCTCCACCGTTAAAATGGTTCATTGCAAATACGTTTGCTGCAAAATCCCCTTTACTCCTAAAACTCATTTTCACAATTTTGGTTCGGTCGATTATCAACACAGCAAATTTAATACCTTCTATACTTAATCCATAATTCACCAAACCTTCAGTATCGCCTGTCACTACGCCATACTTTTTTAATTCCTCTTTTGTTATCGTTATTAGAGCGGTATTGTATTCGTGCAAAACCTCTAATTTTTCGCTTATGGCATAACCAATAAATCTAAGCCTTGATTCTGTAAAGCTATCGTATACCTTATCAAATATCTCTTCATGCTTTATGCCTTTGTCCATCAAACTGGCTGCAATACGCATGGTCTCACTGCTGCAACTTCCAAATCTGAATGATCCTGTATCCGTTACAATTCCGGTGTACAAACACGCCGCAATATCTTTATCTATCTTATGGTCTAGGCCATTGGCATGAATAAAACGGTAAACCAATTCGCAAGTTGAACTTGCCATGTCATCCCAGAAAGTGTAGTCTTCAAAACCTTGAGGAAATTGATGGTGATCGATCAATATTTTCTTTGCATTGCTATCCGCAACCACATCGCCATATTCATTGATACGAGACAAATGGTTGAAGTCTAAACAAAAAATAAAATCAGCCTCATGGGTCAGCGCCTCAGCCTGGGTGGGATTAAATTCGTAAACAATGGTTTCTTCATCACCCTTCATCCATTTCAAAAATGTTGCATAATCAGTTGGAGAAATAACTGTTGCTTGGTATCCAAGTGTTTCTAAAAACAGTTTTAATCCCAAACTAGATCCCATTGCATCAGCGTCAGGCTTGTGATGCGTAGTGATTACAATTTTTGGATCTTCTACCGATGCAATTGCTTTAAGTATCTCTGGAGCTGAATGTAATACCATTTTGTTTAAGCTACAAAGATGCTTAAATTATAGGATTATACATTAAAAGTTTTCGCCTATATGCGTCTAAATCTTCGATAAACTGACAGTTATGTCCTAAATTTAATTCAGTTCTTTGACTGAATTACGTCATTGTATCCGGGTAAACTCAAATTTTGGATAACCCTTTTCGCCTTTGTTGTTGTAAAAATCAAGGAACCTTAACTTATAATAATCACCATCTGTATCCCGGATTATGTAGGTGAAATGTGAATTAACTGTATAGGTTCCAGCGGCGCCAAAAGCATGCGATTTCCAATCGTATCCAATTACATTCCAGTCATTTGAAAAAAGATAATCAGGGATTGAAGCGGCCGTAATTTTATCAAAATTATCCAAGGAATCTCTGGCCACCATTACTTTGTTTGAATTACTCAAAACACCAGAAACCCTGTAAGGGAAAGGCTCATTTCCTGGCAAAACCCCATAGAAAAAATGGTTGTATCGGGTAAAAACAAGATCCCAACCATTTTTGTCTGGTTCTTCATTTTGCACCACTCTTCCACCATTCTTAAAGCTGTAATAGGTGAAATTTCGAGTCTTATCTTTAGGAATTACTATGGTATCGCCAGATGTCTCAGCATAATTGGTAATGCGTACAAAGAATGCCGTATCGTTTACATTTAATACCTGTAATTTTTTGTATTTATTGACCCCATTTTCATAACTCAATTCAATGACATAAATGCCAGGCAAATAATCTGGTGCAGCTGATTTGTATGCACGCCAATCACCAATTGCTGAAAATTCTGCCTTACCCTCTGGTGCATCTCTTAACTCCTTATTGGTTTTGTAGTAATTGGAGTCACTGGCCAATTTTTCTGTTAGGCCATATACCCCTATTTTCCTAGCTTTAATAAGATTTCCATTGTTCAAAAAAATACCATAACCAGCATCCGTAGATTCAAAGCGTATATCCCAATCGGTGGATTGTTTTACTTGAAAGGTATTGGTACTAATATCAAAATACATATCTTTTTCATATTCCGTACCTATAAAAACACTGCTGATGGTAGAGGTTCCTAGTGGCAATGTTATAGGATCTTCCTTCTTAAAGCAAGCGCTAAACAGCACGGATATAAAAATTAATATGAAAGATGAATACCTCAATTTCATAGTTTATAGTTTAGTTGTAAAAATAAAGAACGTCCAACAGACACCGGCATGCTATTGCTACCAGCATTGTGGAAAGAACTTGAAATATTGGTTGCATTTATGGTTGTGACATTCATGATGTTCTTGCAACCAAAAGTCAAATTCATTTTGTATTTAAACATCGGCTTATTTATGGTGAAATCTAAGATATGATAAGCCTGTGAATAGGTGCTAACGATATTTCTAAGGTTATCTAGAGCATACCCAAAAGTTCTGCCATTGTATTTGTGAAAAATTGAAAAGGTAGTGGTTTTTAATTTCCCCTTTTTTAAAGTATATGAAGATTGTAACCTCAACTCTGGCGAATACATGTACTTGTTCTTTCCAATTAATTCAAACGCATTGTTGTATATTCCGGTGTAAGAACCACCAAGCACAAGTCTCAAACCTTTATAATTGGTACTAATATTAAAGTTGCTTCCAATCGATTTAAACCTATCGATGTTCTTATAGGTATATTCAATGTTAACAGCATTGGTAGATACCAGAGCAATCTGATTGAAAATTTGATTGTAAAAATAACTGTTGTCTAAATAGAAAACCATTTTTCTAATCTTCAATTTATACTTCAACGCCGCGTTGTGGTTGTCTGACATTTCTGATTTTAAATCAGGATTTCCAATGATGTTGTGGTTGTAATCCACAAAGTACAAATACAATTCTTTTAAACTAGGTGCTCTAAATCCTCTGCCATAGGCATATCTCACAGTAAGGTTTTTTACACCGGTCCACATCAATTGAATGGAAGGAATAAAAGGTGCGGCATAGCGGGTATTGTAGGTGGCTCTAAATCCTGGTTTAATGTTTAAAGACTTAATTGGTTTGATCTCGGCGCATGCAAACAAAGCGTAATCATTCATTCTACCTCTATCGGCCTCTATCTTGGTTCCGAAAGCACTGTTAAAATTAATGTCATAACCCAATTGGTAGGCAAACTTGTCCTTTTGAGCATTGCTGTAGGTTCCTCTGCTCATAATGTTTAAAAATGAGGTTGAACTATTGGCATCAGGACTTGGTACAATCTCTAAATTATTTGAAGATTGGGTTAGATCTTTTCTATAGGTAACTTTGTCTCTTTGGTAAAAGCTGAATGATGTTAGCACATTCCAATATGACTTTTTGTTTATTTTCTGTTCTAAATTTAATGAGGTAATACTTCTATTTGTTAGGTAGTATTCATCATACGCATAAGCTTCCAAATGGTTGATAATCGGTGCGCCCCGATTTTCAATCTTTTCACTAAACAAATCCGTTTTAAAACGAATCTTTAAATTTCCTGTCTGTTTGGTAATGCTAAAATTACCAAAAACCTGCTGCTTTGGTTTCCAAAACATTACCCTTGAATTTGGGTCTAATGCATAGCCACCAAAGAAATTGCGGTTTACGCTTGCACCAAAATCAATGTCATTTACTTTTACTACTGCTCCAGCTCCAAAATTGGTTTGTTTGATGCTTTCATAATACGCATTTGCAAAGGCTGTTATTGGCTTTGTCGAATCCAACATAATGCGTTTTGATATTAAATTGATAACACCACCTAAAGCATCGGTGCCGTATATCACAGATAGCGGTCCTTCAATTATCTCTACTCGGTCAATGTTGTTTAAGTTTAATTGACCTAAATCGATATTTCCATTCTCCCGGCCATTGATAGGAATTCCATCCAATAGTATCTTTACATTTTGCCCGCTTATTCCCTGCAAACTGATGGATGAGCCAAGCAGATTATCATTTCCTATACGGACGTTGTTTTCTTTAGATAAAAGATCTTTTAAGTTGTAGGCCCCTTGTCTTTCTATACTTGCGGCCGTTATAATGCGAACATTGTGCACCGTATTTGAAGTTGTACTAGGCTTTATATTGCCCGTACTGACAACAAATTTATTGATTTCAGTGGTATCCTCATATTGAGCAATAGCAATGCTCTGAACAAGCATTGCTATTGAAAATACGATATGGCGAATACCAAAAGTCAATTATTCTTTAATTAGTGTTTTCTTAATTAAGCCAGCCTCAGTTTGAATAAGAACCAAGTAGATTCCAGTAGTAAGATTGCTCGCATCAACGAAATTTTCTTTGGTGCTTAACAACATTTGACCTTGTAAATCCATTACTGAAATAGATTCAATAGAAAGATCTGTATTAATTCTAACAATTCCATTTGAAGGGTTAGGATACAAACTAACAGCTTCCGCTACATCGCTTGATTCAAGACCTAAAGTTGCTTGGTAAAAATTAAAAGTAGTTTTACCTTTAGATCCACCAGCGTAAGATTTCATGGTTAATTTATAAGTAGCACTGTCGCGGGCGGTAACAAAATACACAAAAGTATCTGTCACGGCATAAGCAGTACCTGTAAAGGTTTTCCAATCCGAACCAATAGTCGAAATACTTGGACTCAGTTTAGCTGTTTTATTGGCCAACCATACTTCATCACATTTCTTTCCTAAATTTTTTGCTACTTTAGTTGCTGGGTTGCTTAACACACCTGTTACAGAATAAGGCACTTTACTGCCATTGAAATCAATCATTGCTTTGTATTTTGTCCAAACCAAATCCCATTGGTCAGTACTAGGCTCCCTATCTATAAATTGTTTGGTTAAAACGTTGTAATAAATAAACATGCGGTTTGGATAGTTCTTCTTATCCACTTTCAAATAAACAGAATCTGTATTGTCAATATTGGATATAATGATATGCCACATGGTGTCATAAGAAAGTTCTTTAACATTAATTTTTTTGTACCAGTTGGCAGATTTGTTGTACAATACATAAACATTACCATTGTTTTCTACATTGTGGTTAACTTGATTATAGGTTCCCCAAATAAAGTTAAAAGGACCTGCTTTTGGGTAACCATTGGTAAATGCACTTAAATTCCAAGTACTGTCAGAGTCTAACAATTCTGGTAAAGTATTTAATCCTGTGGTGTCTGCATTTCTCCAATTACCCACATTAGCGCCATTCAATTTAACCAATTTAGTTCCTGTCATTCCAGCTTGAGGATTCTCACCCAAAACTGAGTTCACACGAATGGCAACTCCGTTGGCAGGATTGTATGGAAAGACACTTGCTTGAACTGAAATCGCTAAATGCCAGTTGTTATTTGGAGAAGATGATACCAAACCATTTCCGGTTGTTTTGGCCTTTTTTAAACTGTAATAAACATCAGTACCCGAACCAGGTCCCATAGTTACACTGTCATTTGCTGGACAATTTTGACCATAAATGCCTGACAAACTAAGGCTTAAAATAGCCAATGCGAATATTTTTTTCATTTTATTTAAGTTGATAATTTTGTGGCTGCAAATTTACTTATTTCTTGGGCTTGGATGTTATAAATTTAAATTATTACAGTATTATGACAATGCTTGTTATTCCTTGCATTCGAATATGTATCCCACACCTCTTATTGCATTAAAAAATTTAGGGTTTTTAGGATCTACTTCAAAGTATTTTCTGAACGATAAAATAAAATTATCAATGGTCCTGGTTGAAGGATAAACCGAATAACCCCAAACCGTTTGTAAAATCTTCTCCCTGCTTACCACTTCATTTTTATGGTCTATTAACAGTTTCAGTAAAAGCACTTCTTTTTTGGTTAAGTTGAACTCGCCATTTATGCCCTTGGCTTCGTGCTTTTCAAAGTTGATGTGGTTGCCTCCAAAATCAAACTCCCTAAGTCCTATATTTGATATAGCAGCATTGGCACCTTTTCGGTTCATGAGGTTGTTAATTCTCAACTGCAATTCCTCCAAATTAAATGGCTTGGTTAAATAATCGTCTGCGCCTTTTTTAAGCCCAGCTATTCTATCTTCTACCCTATTCTTTGCACTTAAAAATAAAATAGGCACCTCTTGGTTTTTCAAACGAATATTCTCGCAAACATTCAGTCCATCAATACCAGGTATCATGATGTCTAAAATGACCAAATCAAACTGCTCATCTTTGAATTTCTGAACAGCCGTAGTTCCATCTTTTACACCCACAACTTTATTTCCATCCATTTCTAGATTTAATTTGAGTAAATCGTGTAAACTTGATTCATCTTCTACTAGTAAAATTCTTTTGGTCATAATGGTGTTTATTTAAAAGTGATATAAAATGTAGTGCCTTGAGGCATATTGGCTTCTGCACGTATATTTGCTTTGTGTGATTTTAATATTTGTTTAACAAGGAAAAGTCCCAATCCCGTACCTTTATTCTCCCTCGTATTTTCGTCTCCAATTCTGTAAAATTTCAGGAAAATAGACTTGTATTCTTTTGGGTCTATGCCCCGTCCATTGTCAGAAACAGCAACATTTAATTGGCCATCTTCATAAATGTAAGTCACTGAAATAAGCGAATTACTGCCAGCATACTTAATTGCATTTTGAAACAAGTTGCTAAAAACCAATTTTAGAGAAACCTCGTCGCCCAATATGCGCCTTTCTTGCTCATGAAAAATAAATTGTCCAGTAAAATTAGGTTGACACAAAACCAATTCTGCAGTCTTGCGAATTAGCTCAGTCAAATCTATCATTGACATGTTGTAATTATAGCTTTTGCCATCAATTCTGGTGGCAAGTAGAACATTGTCTAACAATTCATTAAGTCGATCAGAATTGTTAACGATTTGCTGTATTAAAGTACCTTGAATTTCTGCATCTATCTTTCTATGCTGAAGGGTTTGAGAACTTAATTTAATTGCAGTAAGTGGCGTTTTCAATTCATGGGTTACAGACAATAAAAAGTTATTCTGCATTTTATTTAAATTTAGCAGAGACTCTAACTTACCAAAAACCCATACAACGCCTGAAATAATTAATATCGTAAAAAAAATAACTTCGGAATAAAATGCCCTCTGCTTTTTTATAAAGGTTTTGTGAATGGCTTTAAATTCCTCAGGTGCAATCGTAATTTTTAAAAGATTGTATAAATTGCCGTTGCTATCAACAATCGACATGCTGGTCTTAATATTATACTCAATATTTAAGCTCTCATGCAATGACTTTATTTCCTTGGCATGCAGCTTATATATTGTGTAAGGCGATTCAACCTCATTGCCCTGAAGCTTATCGATATATTCGTTAATCTGGTTGTGTATAACGAATGAATTTAACTTTAAGTTGTTGTTCTCTAATTTATACTCCTTTTCTGTGTAGTTTATAAATGAATATAACCACCAACCAAAAACAGCGATGATGTATACAATTACAAAAACAAGGAATAGTCTTAACTTCAAAATCAGATTATATTTGTGAACTACAAAATTAAGGCATTTCAAACTTCACAAATGGAAGCAAAATACACTTTACAACAATTGGCGCTTAGAAATGGACAAGACAAACCCGAAATTTGGGTAGCTTATCTTGGAAAAATTTACGATGTCACAGATAGCCGACTATGGCGAAATGGTAAGCATTATGAGCATTGGGCGGGACAAGACCTAAGCGAAGAACTCAAAGATGCACCGCATACAGAAAGCGTGTTTCAGAAATTTAAACAGGTCGGTGTTTTGGTCTAATTATGACAGTATTTTTACATTAAAAAGAAAACGGGTTCCAAATGGAACCCGTTTTTTATTGTCATTTCTTATTAGAAATGCATGTAGGAAATTGTCAATTACAATACTTGCTCTACTGGAGTATATGGCAAGTTGAAGGCTTCAGATACGCCTTTATAAACCACTTTACCGCCAACTACGTTTAATCCCAGCAACAATTCAGCGTTTTGTTTGCAAGCCTCTTTCCATCCTTTGTTAGCCAATTGAACAGCATAAGGAAGTGTAGCATTGGTCAAAGCCAATGTTGAAGTATAAGGAACTGCACCTGGCATGTTCGCAACACAGTAGTGGATAATACCATCAATTACGTAGGTAGGATCAGCATGCGTGGTAGCTTTTGTGGTTTCAAAACATCCGCCTTGGTCAACTGCTACGTCTACCAATACAGCACCTTTTTTCATTAATTTCAACATGTCTTTAGTGATCAAGTGTGGCGCTTTAGCACCTGGAATCAATACACCACCGATAACTAAATCTGCAGTTTTAATTGCTTGTCTGATATTGTAACCATTGCTATACAAAGTTTGCACGTTTGCTGGCATGATGTCATCTAACTGTCTTAATCTTGGAATAGAGATATCCATGATGGTAACTTGAGAACCTAAACCTGCAGCCATTTTAGCCGCTTGAGTTCCTACAATTCCACCACCTAATACCACCACATCAGCAGGTTTAACACCTGGTACGCCACCTAATAGGATGCCGCGGCCACCCAATGGCTTTTCTAAATATTTAGCACCCTCTTGGATACTCATTCTACCAGCTACCTCACTCATTGGAACCAATAATGGCAATGAACGGTCAGCTTTTTCTACTGTTTCATAAGCCAAGCATACTGCTCCGCTTTCGATCATAGCGTTGGTTAAAGGTTGGTGAGACGCAAAGTGGAAATACGTAAACAACAATTGATCTTTCTTAATCAATTTGTATTCGCTTTCTATTGGCTCTTTTACTTTAACAATCATGTCAGCAATTGCATATACCTCTTCAATTGTAGGCAATAATTGAGCACCTGCTTCAACGTATTCCTCATTCGAAAATCCGCTACCTTCTCCTGCAGTGCTTTGAACATATACTTTATGTCCATGTCTTACAAATTCGCTAACACCGGCTGGGGTAACCGCAACACGGTTTTCGTTATTTTTAATTTCTTTTGGAACTCCTATGATCATATTTTTATTTATTTTAAAAAAGTGGTGCAAAAATAGTTAATTCCATTAGTATAGAAAAAAAATGTTTGAATTTAAGGTAAAACTTAGCCCTTTTATTGATCTGTATCATGACATAACACAACAATAAGATGTCATATTCAAAAAAAATCCTACATTTGCCCGTAAATGATCATAGGAACTGTAAAAGAGACCAAAGCCTCTGAAAATCGCGTCGCTTTGAGTCCCGAAGTAGTAAAAAACCTAATAAAACAAGGATTTGAATGTTGCATCGAAACTGGTGC
>CANFXY010000023.1 GCA_947451105.1 Bacteroidota bacterium
TAGTGACCATTACAAGTACTTTCTACAATAGTAATTGTATAAGAACGACCAGCAGATAAATCCACAGGAGTTAAATTAGTCCAATCCGTGTAGACTTGACATGTAGGTGCAGAAGATATATTGTTAAGTGTAACAGTATTACCTTTTAGGTATACCGAAGCAATATCTTCGTCTGCTGTAGAAGTGGCGTTTGAAGTACAATACTGAGCAGACACAGAATTAATACCAAGAATAAATAAACACAACAGACCAAATAGCCTGTTTAGTCTTTTTCTTCCATTGATTTTTTTAGTAAACTTATCCATATAAATGTTAATTGGTTCGCAATTTAAAGTGTTTTTAGCAATATTTTAATATTGTGGAATATATATTAAGCCAATCTATTAAAAAAAATAGACACTTGATAAAATAATTCAATAAAACTACTTATTGAATATATATTAATATTCTATATATCAACAAATTATAAATACTATAACACTATTTCAAATTTAATCAAAAAATTTAAATAATATCAATATTCACATTTAATTGACAATAAAATGATAAAAATGTGAAATACTTTTGGTAAAATATTTGGTGTTTCCTAAAAATAAACAAAAAAAATGGGGTGCATAAATGCACCCCATTTCTAATAATTATTTAAATCTTATTGTAAAACTACACGTTTAGTGATTACTTGTCCGTCTGCAATTAATTTGATGGTATAAACACCACTTGCATTTCCGTTTAAGTTAATCTCAAACTTGCTGTTTGACTCATTATAGTTATTTACTAAGATTAATTGACCCATTGCATTGTATACTTCGATACTTGCATTTTGAGCAACTAAACCTTGTAAGTCAACATTTACAATACCGTTGGTTGGGTTTGGATAAACACTAACTGTTTCTTCAATTGATTTAACATCGCTTACTGATACTGTGCTGTTGAAGCATTTTGGCCAGTAGGTGAAATATACCAATCTAGTGAACTCATTTGAAGTGTTATTAGAAGGATCAGTCACTCTGTAAGTGATTGAATAGATACCTTCTTCCCAAATGTTAACGTTTTGATTTACTATTTCTACCAAAGGTTTTAAATCTGCTGGGCTATAGTAGTTATCGGTAGTTGAAATACCATACATTGGCCAGATGTTTTCACCTACGCAACCATGGATGATATCACCCCAAATTCTTGGAGCTTGTGTATCTACAACTTTAACAGTGCGGGTTTTTTGAGTTTTGTTACCAGAACCATCTACCGCTTCAAATACTTCAGTATAGGTACCTAATTTAGTTGCATCAACATCACTGAAGATTTTAACCAAACTTACTTGACCAGCAACATAATAGTTATCGGTTACAGAAGCAGAAACTGAGTTATATGGAGTTCTTACTTCATGGTAAACAACATCAAAAGTGTTTAAGCTAATTACCGGAGCAATAAAGTCATCAACTCTATAGTTTCTAGCAGTAGCAGTTGCTTGATTTGAACTTTGATCGTATGCAGTATATACTACAGGATATGTTCTTCTCAATAAAGTGTTAACTGAGCCATTGAAGCCCCAAGTTTTAACTAATACTGGAGAATTGTCATAAGCATCAGTTGCAGTTGTTTGGTCAAACCAAACACTTCCAATTTGAATTCTGTTGTCACCTAAAGTATCAATAACTGGTGCTTTAGTGTCTACAACACATACAGTTCTTGTTTTAGTTACCATATTACCAGCTACGTCCTTAACAGAGTAAGTGATAACATAATTTCCTATTTTACGTGAATCAACCGATCCAGTAGTTAAGATAGAAGAAGTTAAGTTAAATGGAGCCTTGTTATCAGTTGCTGTAGCACCTGGATCAACATAAGGAGCATTATCTCTTCTAGCTTCAATACAACCAGCATTACCAGGGTTTAAAGTTAAAACTGGTTTTGTTAAGTCGTTAACTACGATGATTGTACGAATAGCAGGAGCAGCTTTGTTACCTGATTTATCTGTTACGTTATACTCATAAGTATATAAACCTGTAACAGCAGCATCAAGGTCAGTTGAGCTTGTCATAGCTGAAGTGATATCTCCTTCTGAAGCATCGTATGCAGTTGCACCAGCATCAGTGTATGAAGTACCAACTTCAATTCTAACAGTATCGCTACCTTTTAAAGTAATTACTGGAGGGTTGTTGTCATTGAACAACACAATGCCATAATCTTCGTATTCACCAGCAGTGATAGGTCCACAAGTAGTAGTGCTTTCATTGTTGTAGTTAGCAGCAACTCTTAATTTAGTTAAACCTTCAAATGATTGAGACAAAGCTGGAACCATAAATGATACGTTAACAGTTGAGTTATAAGTGCTAGCTTCAGTTAATATTTGCTCGCCAGCATCATCAAAGTCACCATCAATGTTCCAGTCAATCCACGCTTTTCTATTTGCAGGGTCAACTGTACCAACTCTCGCAACTTCTAAGTTGTAAGATCTACCAAAAGTTAAGTTAGCTTTAATTGTATTGCTGTAGTTAGTATAACCAGCAACACCTGAAGCAGAATAGTTATTAATTAATTCTTTTGAACCATCTAATACTTTTACTCTGTTGATTCCTACGTCACTACTTAAAATATAAGCTGATGGTGAGCAGTAATCCAAAGCACAAATAAATTTGTTTTTAACAACAGTTTTTGTGGTGTTGGTTGGATCTAATGAATTGTAAGCTTTTAAAGTGATTGTGTAACAACCTGGGCTTGTAAATTTCAATCTTGGAGTTGGAATACTATCACCTGGAGTTGCATTATATTTAATAAAGCCTGTTCCATATGTAGATGGAGATGCTGGAGGATTCATTAATGTATAAGTAGCAGGGAAAATAGTCCATTCGAATCTGTTTGCTTTGTCGCTTATTGACTTCAATGTTATAACATCAACGTTAATGTTCGGGCGACGGTTAGAAGCAATAAAATCTAATGAAGTTTGAGAGCTTGGAGTCACAACATCGATAGTGGTACAAGATTTATTGTTACCTACACAAGATTTGATTTCTAAACAAACTTTATATTGACCATCCGTGTAGAATGTATATCTGAAATCTTTCTTTGCATTGTTTGCAATTTGATTGTCGTCGATAGTCCATTCCCAAGTTGGAACACCTACTATATTAGTAGTTGTATTAGTGAATAATACAGGAGTTGCGTTGTAGCTCGGAACTGTATTGGGTGAGAAGTGAGGAACCGGCAAAGTTGCAGGGCCTAATTCTGAAGTGTAAGATCCAGCGTAGCCAGAGTCAGTTCCAGCAGCATCTGATTCAAATAATAGATACATGCTACCACTAGTTGCGGTAACTGTTTGAGGTGCTTTTGAACTTGATCCCCATGAAGCCAACAAGGTTGTACCTGGTCCGCCTGGTGATTTTCCATCCCATACACTTAATTTATCAGCTGCATCTTTAAACTTCAATTGAGTCATTTTCAACACAATTTTAGATGCGTTACATGGAGTGATTTGTAAATAAGAACGAGTTCCTAAACCTTGACCACCACCATAATTTAAGTTTGGACCACCATCATCAAAAATAGTTCCGCTTGGGCTACCTACGATGTTATCATTGTTTGGACCGTAAGTACCATAACCTAAATTGTATTGAGTTGGTAATGTTACAGTGATGTAACAAACTTTTCTTTTAGGAGCTGAAGGACCTACATCATTTTTTGCAGTTAATACTACTGTATAACAACCTGGTATATCAAATGCAAACTCTGGGTTTCTTGTAAATTCATTGTTACCATTACCCCATGGATCAGAATATAAATCACCATTAGCTAAACAAGGATAGTATCCTGAAGAGGCATAAGTAGTTGAATCATAAACATCCCATGTCCATTGATAAGGTCCATTAGATGATAAGTCAAATAATTGCATTGATTCATATTGCTCGATTAATACTCTGTCAGCAACAAAATCTACAACTGGAATAGCAGTTGGAGCAACAACGTTGAAACATTTTACGATACTATCTTTTCCTAAACAGTTTGTGCTTCTTAATTTAACACATTTGTTACCAGGTTTTGACCATAAG
The DNA here is from genome assembly GCA_947451105.1 of Bacteroidota bacterium. Lineage (GTDB taxonomy): Bacteria > Bacteroidota > Bacteroidia > NS11-12g > UBA955 > JABMMZ01. Next base: position 4,044 of record CANFXY010000023.1, read on the forward strand.
AATTGAGAGTTGCTATAGTTTGGAGTAACACCTCTTTGTTCCCAAGTACCATCATTATTTGCATCCCAAGCATGCTCAGTGTAACCTGATTGGTTGCTGTTAATGAATTTGTTTACTGTTTTTACCCAAACACTGGTTGGTGCAACGAAATTAGCAGATACACTAGTAGGTAATACTATGTTAATGCTAAAGTCAATTGTTTCTCCATAATAAGGAGCACCACTACAAGTTGAACAACCATAAGAAGCGTTCATTGGATAACCTGAATAGTTACCAACTACTCTCATACGTGTTGCACTTGGGCTAACGTTACATGGAATAGTAAAACTAACTGAACCTAAAGTTGAAGGCACTTGAATTGTTCCAGGAACAGAAAAACCACCTAAATACTCACCAGCGTCTAGAAAGTCTTTATCGTTGTTGAAATCGATAAAAACACCAATAGATCCACCGTAAGCATAAGAACCACTTGATCCACTACCTTCTACTATGTAAGTATTACCAGCAGTCAAATCAAATGCTTTTGATACGCTGTTTGATAATCTCCACTCTTGACCACAGTTTGTGCTTCCGCTAAATCCATCAGCAGCGTGGTTATAAATAACCTTAGTTCCAACGCTGATGCGAACTTGCTCAAGAGCAAAGATGTAGTTACTAGAAGTGTAACCACCAACTGACGAGTTTTGGTACATGTGATAACCGTCACACCACGGTGCTGCTTGGGCATTTGCATCTAGTCCCACTGCACTTAGCAGCAAGGCTACAAGCATTAGCTTTAGCATTTTTAAATTTGTAATTAATTTTTTCATAATGCAGATTGTAATAATTATTATGGTCCAAAAATAGACAAGTTATCAAAAAAAACAAATAAATATTTCCTTTTAAGGAGGATTATGACAAAAAAATGATAAAAATAATTAAGAAATTACATTTTTAATAGGATTGTCAACAATCCCCTACTTCGTTCTTATCTCAATGTTTTGGCCAACATTAATGGAATTATCAGAAATTTTGTTCCAAGATTTAATTTCTTCAACCGAAACGCTAAATTTCCTTGAAATACTATATAATGTATCTCCACTTTGAACTTTATAAACAATTATTGCACCTTTTTGTGGTTTTTGTATTTTCAGCTCCATTCCCAAACTTATTTGATCATTTTTAAGTCCATTTGCTGTTTTAATATCTTCTAAAGGTATATTGTACTTTTGTGAAATACTGTATAGCGTTTCACCCATTGAAACATAGTGTATTATGAATTTTTCGGAATTAGCTTGATCTATATTTTTGACAACAGTATCTGGACGAGAGCTAGCTTTAGTCTGTAGATTAAGAATTACGCCAATTTGAGGCTCTGTTCCAATATCCATTAAATTTTTTTTATACAATGAACTTATCCTTATTGCATATTTTTGAGATATCTCCCACATAGTCTCACCTTCTTTTACCTCATGATTACAAACACTAGCCTTCCTTTTCTTCGGTTTTAAATACAACACATCCCCAGGCTCTATGTTTGTGTGAAAATTTAAATCGTTGTATTTAATTATTTTATTAATTGTCTTATTGTTAACATTTGCAATCTTATCAATGGTTTCATTCTGCTGAACCACTGTGCTAGGCACTTTATTATAAACTAAATCAATATTTGCTGGAATTTGGGTGTTGTATGGATTATATCCTGACAAAACCATGGAGTCGTATTGCATCAATTTATTTCGCTCAATGGTTGATATAAGTAAATCGGCATATTTCTGATTCGTTGCATAACCAGCTGATAATAATCCTTTTGCCCAAGATTTATAATCTGAAATATCCAATAAAAATAAGGCGGCGTAACGCTTATTGTCTTTTAAAAATCTAGAATGGTCTTTATAGGAATCCTCGGCTTTGGCGTAACACCTAAAACACTCTTGCAATGCATCATCGTCTTCTAAAATAGTGCATCCAGTCCAGTCTTTCTTACATTTAATACCAAAATGGTTGTTCCCCTGTTTTGCCAACCTGCTGTTTCCACTTCCGCTTTCAAGCAGCCCTTGAGCCAAAGTTATACTTGCTGGAATTTTATATTCAAGCATCTCCCGCATGGCTATATTTTTAAATGTGTCTATATATTGTTTAACTGTAATTGTTTGTGATACAGCATTTTTATAGAACAGAAAACCAAATATTAAGAGTATTCTAAATTTCATTTATCTACGCAAAAATAAATCCAAAGCAACCATTCATTAACTTATCTTGTCAACATATACACTAAGCCTTAATTCATTAACTCAAAAAAATTTCACTTTATTACACAGTTTTATGCTTTTCATTGTCAACTGCTCCATACTTCTTATTTTTGTATCCTCAATAATATTATGAGTCATTTAAAATTATTATTTCTTTTTATAAGCACTATTTTCTTTTGTCAATTGACTGAGGCTCAAAATGATGCTCCTCCTGATCCAGTTTTTAAAATAAGCTTTAACAACAATAGTCCCAAAACAGGGGATATAGTGGAAATTATCTTTAAGGCTAAGATACCAGCCGGTATTCACATGTATAGCACCTACAACAAGTGCGATATAGGTCCACTTAAACTTATCTTTAATTTCACACAAAATTCTAGTTTTTGCCTAGTTGGTGAACCTTTTAGCGTGGGAGATAAAAAAATAATTGATGATATTTTTAAATGTGAATTAGGCGAGTTTTTTAATCAAGCCGAGGTTCATCAAAAAATTAAAATACTCAACAACAGTGTCACTATCAAAGGAAATATTGAGGGACAATGGTGCAATGAAACCCAATGCTTTAACTTTGGCGGCCTTATTCCACTTCCTTTTTCTGCAAACATCAAGGCCATTGGAAATCCGACAAAGTGCGACCAAAAAGAAGTAGCCATAGAGGTCCCAATTATCACGGATCCAATTGATACTGCTGTTACTAATACTAATACAACTGCTCAAGATTCCAATCAGTCATTCGTTGACACATCTTGCAAAAACTGCTCTTATAAACTTAGCGATTTTAAAGATAAAAGTAAATGCATAAACAAAACATTTAACGGCGAAAAGTCTGAAACTGACAAAGAAAGCAATTGGGGCTTGTTTTTATTGGCTTTCTTATCTGGACTTGCAGGTCTTTTAACGCCTTGTGTATTCCCTATGATTCCAATGACAGTTGCTTTTTTCTTAAAAGATAAGAAAAGTAAAAGAAAAGCGATAATCAACGGTTTCTTTTTTGGAATTTCAATCATAGGCATATATGTTATTATAGGCACCCTAACAGCTTTTGCATTTGGAGCTGATGCAGGTAATGTAATTTCAACCCACTGGTTGCCAAATATTTTATTCTTCATAATATTTTTGGTATTTGCATTCAGCTTCTTTGGGGCATTCGAAATAGTGCTTCCTTCAGCGCTTACCAATAAAGTAGATAGACAAGCAGACAAAGGAGGTTTATATGGTATTTTCTTCATGGCTTTAACCCTAGCGATTGTCTCGTTTTCATGTACTGGCCCTATAGTTGGTTCGGTCTTAGTTCAAAGTGCAGGCGGTGAATTTCTTAGACCTGTTATTGCAATGATGGGATTTGGATTGGCTTTCGCCCTCCCATTTTCATTGTTTGCCATTTTCCCAAATTGGCTAAGTAATTTGCCAAAAGCTGGCGGTTGGTTAAACAGTGTTAAAGTAATTTTCGGATTTCTTGAATTAGCCCTTTCTTTAAAGTTCTTGAGCATTGTAGATCAAACCTACCATTGGCATTTATTAGACCGTGAAGTTTACTTAAGTCTTTGGATAATCATTTTTGCTTTAATGGGATTCTACCTTTTAGGTAAAATTAAATTCTCACATGATAGTGATATGCCTTATTTGAAAGTCCCTAGACTATTGTTGGCAGTATGTACCTTGTCGTTTGTAATCTATATGATACCCGGATTATGGGGTGCACCACTTAAATTCCTTTCTGGATATTTACCTCCTATGAGTACTCAAGATTTTGATATTTCAAGAAATATCAGAGAAGCCCAAGGAATTAAAGGGAATGTTTGTAAAAAGCCTAATTATTCTCAAGACTTTCACATTGCCCATGGCTTAAATGGTTATTACGATTATGATGAAGCAGTGGCATGCGCAAAAGAGCTTAAAAAACCATTGTTCATTGACTTCACAGGTCATGGTTGCGTTAATTGCAGAAAAATGGAAGAGATGGTTTGGAGCGATCCTAGAGTATTGAAAATACTTAACGAAGATTATGTTATTGCTTCACTTTATGTAGATGACAAAAAGGTTAAACTTCCAGCTAACGAATGGTTTACCGGCAGATATAGCAGAAAAGAAATAAAAACACTTGGCAATAAAAATGCAGAAATTGAAATCTGCTATTTTGGTAAAACATCCCAACCCTTATATTGCTTACTTGATGGCTCTGAAAGTTTATTGCAAACACCAGTAGGCAGTGAAATAAACAAAAAACAATTTGACACTGAAGAGTTCTTGAAATTCTTAGAAAATGGTTTGGCTGAATTTAAAAAAAGAAATCCATAGAAAATGAGTATTAAAGCACATTTTGAAGAAGCACAAAGTATCCTAGATACTTTTTTATCCAACTCAGATAATTTTACAGCCTTAGAAAATGCTGGTAAAACAATGGTCGATTCCATTAAAAATGGAGGTAAAATCATTAGTTGTGGAAACGGCGGAAGTCTTTGCGATGCAATGCATTTTGCAGAAGAGCTAACTGGAAGATACAGGAACAATAGACCTGCCTTACCTGCTATAGCCATTTCTGATGTCAGCCATATGGCTTGTGTAGGAAATGATTATGGATATGAATATGTTTTTTCTAGGTATCTTGAAGCTTTAGGCAAAAAAGGAGATGTATTACTTGCTATAAGCACAAGCGGCAATTCAAAAAATGTAATAAACGCCATAGAAGTAGCAAAAAAGATAGGGATAAAAGTTATAGGATTAACCGGTAAAGATGGCGGTAAAATGGCCAATTTATGTGATGTTGAAATTAGAGCACCACATTCTGAATACGCGGATAGAGCCCAAGAAATACACATTAAATGTATACATAGTCTTATCGACTATATTGAAAATAATCTTGATTAGTAACTATAAGTTTTAGACCAGCGGTAGGATGAAATTGGCTCGTTACTGTTGTTAAGTATATTAGATTTCATCTTTCGTAAGATTCTCTTTTTAAACTCTTCTAATTCTTTGTCAATGTTCTCTGTACATGATAAGGTTAAGGCCAGTTCAACATTTTGAATGGCTTCATTGAAATGTCTATTCATCTCTAGGGCCTTTGCTTTCAATAAATACAACTCACAAACATTTACACCAATAACTTGCTTAGAGAGTTCTATTTGTTTATCTATTATTTCAAGATTTCCATAAATCAATAACAGCTTGATGTAATTAATATGTGTTTCAACATAATTAAAATCAGCCTTTATAGCCTTTTTAAAATAATTCTCAGCCAATGAATAATCCTTTATTTCATTAGCGAATACTTTACCCATTAAACACAAAGATGGGGCATGTCTATAATCAGAAGAAAGAGCCAGGTTCAGATTTTCAATTACCTTTTCAATATCTTTAGGATAACTGCTTAATGCCTTCAGAAAATGTGATTCGGTAATATTCATCGTTATAGATTTATTGTAAGTTTCAAATTTATGATGCTTTTTAATAATCATTTTAACGGATATTTATGGCCTGTTTTATTAATTAGACAGTCACATAATTAAAGATTTAAAATATTGAATATCAAGTATAATTTTAATAACTTTGTTTAAAATTAATACCTTGTTGGGTTGCATTTAACTTTGACATATTACTTATTGACATATTTAACCGTTGGCAAAAGCATAAAAAATAGATTAATTATTAATTTCTATCTTTTTTTATTTAAGCCTAAACACTAACTTTGGTTAAAACTATTACTATGTTAATCAAAACTTATGGCTCTGCTGTATTTGGTGTCAATGCCTACACAGTCACAATTGAAGTCAATGTATCATCTGATGGTGCAAAATTTATTATGGTCGGTTTGCCCGATAATGCTGTTAAAGAAAGTTGGACAAGAATCACCACCGCTTTTAAAAACAATGGATACAATTTCCCCCGTAAAAAAGTTGTAGTGAATTTAGCTCCAGCTGATATTAAAAAAGAAGGAAGTGCATACGATCTTACTATTGCCATTGGTTTGTTGGCTGCAGATGAACAGTTATCAGATGCATTTGAGCTAGAAAACTACATTATAATGGGTGAACTATCGCTTGATGGGACCGTTTTACCTATAAAAGGGGCTTTGCCAATAGCAATACAAGCACTTAAAGAGGGATTCAAAGGATTTATATTGCCAAAAGCAAATGCAGCAGAAGCCTCAATTGTAAAGGATTTAAATATATATGGTATTGATAATATTCGGGATATAGTAAATTTCTTTCGTAAAAAAATAGAGCTCTTACCTGAAGCTAATACGTCTAACGAGGATTTCAATAAATCTTTATACCAATTTGATTTAGACTTTGCGGATGTACAAGGTCAGGACAACATTAAACGGGCAATGGAAATTGCCGCCGCTGGTGGGCATAACATCATTCTAATTGGCCCGCCAGGTGCAGGCAAAACTATGCTGGCTAAAAGATTGCCATCGATACTTCCTCCAATGACCATTGAAGAAGCTTTAGAAACAACAAAAATTCACTCTGTTGCTGGAAGACTCATTGATTCCAAAGGTTTGGTTTCTCAAAGGCCTTTTAGAGCGCCTCACCATACAATAAGTGATGTTGCGCTTGTTGGCGGAGGCAATACACCTCAACCAGGAGAGATTTCATTGGCTCATAATGGTGTGCTTTTTTTAGATGAATTACCCGAATTTAAACGAACAGTTTTAGAGGTAATGAGACAACCCCTCGAAGACCGCAGAGTAAACATAGCAAGAGCTAAATTTTCTGTTGATTATCCCGCAGGCTTTATGTTGGTTGCTAGTATGAACCCCTGCCCCTGTGGGTTCTTTAACCATCCCGAAAAAGAATGTGTTTGTGGACCTGGTGTAGTACAAAAATATTTAAGTAAAATAAGTGGGCCTCTACTAGATAGAATAGACATTCACATTGAAGTAACGCCTGTGAGTTTTGAAGAATTATCAAGTAGAAAAAGGAGCAATGAATTTAGTTCAAGCGTGCGTGAAAGGGTAATAATTGCTAGAAAAATTCAATCTGAACGTTATACAGAAAACATTGGTATTTATTGCAATGCTCAAATGCCAGGCAATAAAATTAAAGATATTTGCACCATTAATGATACCGGAACACAACTGCTAAAAAATGCCATGCAAAAGCTTAACCTTAGTGCAAGAGCTTATGACAGAATACTAAAGGTGGCGCGCACCATAGCCGATCTTGACAACAGCATTGAAATTAAAACAGAACACCTAGCTGAAGCCATTCAATACAGAAGTTTGGATAGAGAAAATTGGGGTGGTTAATTTGTATTTACCTATAAATAAAGCTGGTCAACTAAATACTTAACAATATCCTTTTCATCATTACCAAGTGATGAATTAATTGTGTTGCTGTTGTTGTCCTTTGCTGTTACAATTAGCCATACATGGTCAGTTGCGCCTGAATTTTTAGCAGTTGCAATAATTTCTCCGCTTGGTAAACTAATTGTATAATGGGTAATCACTCCCCCACTTTCTGCTTTCACTTCTTTTGTAATGGTGCCGATTTGAACACCCGATTGCTGAATACTATTTCCAAATATTTGAATCATTCTATTTCTATCAACCAAACGGTTGTTTTGAATGGGAGCAGGTTGAGTAGATGTTTTGCCTCCTTTTAGCAATACCAGTTTATTCATGCCTGCAATATTTAAACCTGTTTCATTAATCAAATTATAATCTACAATAGTATTTTCAAGATCCATAGTACCATTTCTAAACCGAATTTTTTGACCTTGGTCAACAAAAACCATGTTCCAATACCATACTGCAGTTGAGCCTGAACCTTCACATTCCATTTCTAAATATACAACTTCATGCTCCGGCATACCTATAGGTCGAACACTGTATGCGCCATATCCACCTAAAATCTTCTTCGAGCCAACCATTAAACAATACGGTTTTCCACTCGCAAACAAAGTATCCAAACTTACCAAGTTCTTTGATTTATCTCTACTTTTTGCAACTTTCTCTGCATGTTTAGCCAATTCTTGCCCGCTTGGTTGCGCATTTGCTTGAATTGAAAATAAACATAAAATAATGAATATTAGTTGTCTCATGCTGCGAAAATAATACTGTTTTTTATAAAATTATCCTTTTCTATCAATCCTTAAATACAATTCGATAACAAGTAAATTCAAAACCCATCCCAACCATGCAACAATTTTATAGGTATCCATAGGTGCTGTTTCAAACACGCTTATTATAAGCCATTTCCAAGCCCTTAAAGTAATTGCCGAAAGAGTTAGGATATAACTTCTATACATAAACGCTCTGTGGGCTTTAAAATCGCCTTTAAGGGCATGCAAAAATGCTTTTAATGTAAACACAAACCATAAAATAGAAAGAATACAAAACGAAACTTTAGAACTTAGGCCACCATTTGCATGAATCCCCATTATAAACCCACTCGGAGCTGCCACAATTAAAATTAAAAATAGATATAGAAATCCTGCAGTTCTATGCACTATTCGCCAGCGTTTTCTAATATGTTCGGAAAACTGTGTAAAGCCCGCCAACAATACAAATATTGAGCTGTAAACATGAGAAAAAAATGCAATTTTATAATGCATATAAAGAATTTGCTCCTGTTTAATTCTGAGAAAAGCCACATCAAAATTGATTGGAATATACTGTAAAGTAATTAGCACCATCAAATAGGTGAAATACAACAAGCATAAATAAAAGACAACCCTTTTAATTGCTCTTTTATTTATTGTTAAAAACATACCAAATCTATAACTTTTTATCGACCGAATACATCATAATATTCTTCGGCATTCTTTTCATAACGCATGAGTAAACTTAGATTCTTTTTTTCTACGGCACTTAGCTCTTTTTTGATATCAGACTTTACTGGATAATACCAACTTTGTTCTTGAAAATATGAAGAAAGTTGAGCACTTTTAAACGAATATCCATGTCGCGCATAAATTGAATTTCTCAAAATATAAATATCGGCTTTACTCAAATTTTCAACGTCTTTACTTTTCAATTCCTTTATACTTGAATTAAAATCAAACACTGATGAACTTGTAGTAAAATATGATTCTTCAATATATTCCTCATCTTCGTACATTAATTTGTTTTCCTTCATTTTATTGAAATCAACATATCTACTTTCTAATTCTTTATTGGCATCATATTGAAACAATATTTTTCTCAGAGTATACACCCTTGCAAACATTCTTACTTTACCAAATGCTTTCCAGGTACCTACTATTTCACTATCATTCTCATTAATTGTAAATTCAAATTTACCATCAAATTTGTCATCTCCAGGTTCTAATAATAAAAAGACATAAGTATCTCCTTCTTTCTTGTAACTGCCATTCAATGGTCTTCTAGTTCCCGAAACAACAGAATGACCATAAACAGATTCCCCTGAAATCGAATCAATTGAAAGATTTAACTTCTTATAAAATTTCCAAGACGATTGATCTGTCTCGATAAATTTCTTAATTAATTCTTCATCTTTATCGGGTTCAAAATCTCCAACCCAATAACCAATAAGATCTGAAATATCTTTAATGATTAAATTGTTGCTTACATTTCTAGGTTCCATTGAATTCAAATAACCCGTATTTACAGTAGCCGGCTCTTCTTTTTGAATCGATTTTTTCTTTATAGCTTCTTGGCAAGAAGCAAATAAAATTAGACTAAAGAAAATACTTAAAATGAATTTCATAATTATACAAAAATATAGAATTGATTGAATGTGGCAATAATACAAATATAGGTTTCTCATTTGTAACGCTTTAACTTAGAATTAAAATGACTTTTGCACTGTTAAACTCTTAACACATATTAAATAATCAAATGAAAAAAATCCACCAGTCCATTTTAATAATGGCAATTGCACTTATTACTATTTTAGGCTCTACATCTTGTAAAAAAGGCAGTGATGATCCAGTAGTATCATTGAAGACTAGGAAAGATAGATTTACAAATACATGGACTTTAACAAAGTATGAAAAAAATGGAACCACTCAGGATATTAGCGGAAGCACCTATACTTACATTGTTTTCAATTCAGGGACTCTAACGCAAACCATAGAAGGTTCAATATTTGGCTTTCCAACCAAATCAGTAAAAGACGGGAATTGGGAATTTGTAAACGATGATGAAGATGTAAAAATTACCATTTCAAACAATCCAACAATCTACAACATTCAAAGGTTGGCAAGTAAAGAACTTTGGCTTAAAACATCAAGTGGATCTGATACCTACACCTATTATTTCGAAGGTTTATAATTCGAAAAAAGCCTGCTTATAAATATAAGCAGGCTTTTTATTTACTATCCCTTCCAAACCGGCAATCTGCCTGGAGTTGCTGGGAATTTCAATTGCTCAAGCAATACTTCTAATAGTTCAATTCCTTCTTTCAGATTTACTATTTCAGCATAAACAGGGGCAAATTTCTTTTTTATGTCTTCTAATTTATCTTCATATGTTTTTGAAGGAACTTGACTGGTGGCCCATAAATTTCCTACTATGCCTTCAATAGAGCCCACAATTCCCGGCAATACTTCAAATTCCCTTGACGCCAAACTCCCGTTGCCATTCATTTCAAATCTTATTCTAGTTAAAAGGCTCTCCAATTCTTTGATTTTATTTAATATTGATAAGTCTTTGATATATGGTATTCCTGCTTTAATGAAGTTTAATTTGTTTTCCAAAACATCACAATATTGATTACTGCCTAATACTACCCTTCTAACTTCGGCTAACTCCGTGTTAAATTTTGTATTAGTGTTGCCCATTTCAAATAATGTGGTAAGCCTGAAAGATTGTTCTTTTGAAGTAAATATCAAATCATAACCTTTCATAATCTTAACTCTAACTGTATACAATCCAGGTATAGCCAATGCACCTTGATCGTCACTTTCATAAGGGTTGTTTGGATCCGGGGTGTAAAAACTAATTGGGCTAGTTTTATCGTAACGCCCATTCCAAATAAATCTATTTACGCCCTTAGATATCGGTAACTTATATTGTTTAACAGATTGTCCTAAAGAATCATTAATTTCAGCAAGGATATAATATTCTGATTCCATATCCTCTTTTCTAATGCTATCCTTACTTGGATAAAAATCATTTATTTGCTTTTCCTCCCTGGCTTTCCTAAGCTCTTTAATTGTTTTATACTCATCCTTAATTGAATACGCAATAACAGCTCCAATTGATGGATTATTTGCCGTATAAAAACGCTCACCTTGAAATGATTTGCCTCGATGTCCCAATGGTTGAGATGGTATATAAACTAAAGCTTCCTTGATTGGAAAGATACTTGCAGCACTGGTTTCCATTGCTTGTTTTTGAGCCACATAATTTTGCAAAGGCGTGTAGTCGTCTAATACATAAAAACCTCTACCAAAAGTAGCTAAAACCAAATCATTTTCTCGCTCTTGAATGGCAATTTCTTTGATGCAAATGTTTGGCAATCCACCTTTAAAGCTCACCCAATTTTTACCACCATCTATACTTGAAAATAAACCAAAATCAGTTCCTAAAAATAACAAATCTTTATTTTTATGATCTTCTGCGATGCATTGTGCAGAGCCTCTGACAGGTAAATTATTTTGAATTGGTAACCATGTTTTTCCTTTGTCAACCGTCTTAAAAATATACGGTTTAAAATCTCCATTTCTGTGGTTATTAAAAACAACAAAAGCAATATTCTCATCGTGCTTTGATGCATAAATATTTTGAACCAAGGTTTGTTTTGGCACACCCGGAATATTATCAATTTTAAGCCAATTCGAACCACCATCTATTGTAATGTGTATCAAACCGTCATCTGTTCCAGCAAACAATAATTTTGAATTAATTGGCGATTCTGATAATGCTGTTATGTTTCCATAAATACTAGTTGATTGATTTTTCGCAACAGCATCCATACTCCAAACCTTACCCATTATGGTTAAATTATTTCTGTCTAATCCTCTAGATAAATCAGGACTAATAATCTTCCATGAACTACCCTTGTCGGTACTTTTAAAAAGCTTTTGTGCAGCAAAGTATAAGGTTGAATTATCATGCGAACTCAAAACAATTGGAGCATCCCAATTAAAGCGAAATGCTGGCTCATTTCCAATTTCTTGAGGCTTTATATCAAATGCCTCTCCTGTTTTTCTATTGTATCTAACTAAGCCACCATATTGCCATTGAGAGTATACGGTATTAGGATCTTTAGGGTCAACCACAGTCTTAAAACCGTCACCCCCTACTGTAACAAACCAATCATAATTATGAATACCACTTGCACTTATTGTTCTTGAAGGGCCACCTAAAGTGTTGTTGTCTTGTGTTCCTCCGTAAATATTGTAAAATGGTTTAGCGTTATCAACTGTTACCCTGTAAAATTGTGTAATTGGTAAATTGGATTTGAAATCCCATGTTGCAGCTTTGTCCCATGTCTCGTATAACCCACCATCACAGCCCAATAAAAAGTGTTTAGTGTTATCTTTATCAACCCAAATAGCATGATTGTCTACGTGCTTGTTGTTTTCACCTATTCCTTGAAAAGTTCGTCCCCCATCATTGCTTACCTCTGCCCAAGTGTTCATCGAATATATTTTATCTGAATTAACAGGGTCAGCAAATATTTCTACATAATAATTTCCAGCACTTGAATACGAACTCCTTTTTTCAAAACTTGCGCCTCTATCACTTGAAAAATAAAGACCCTGATTTCCATTACTTGCCTCAATTAAAGCATAGACATAATCACTCTTAACAGGTGAGACCGCAATTGAAATCCTACCTACATCTCCTTTAGGTAAACCATTTTCTAATTTACTCCATGTAACACCAAAATCCGTGCTTTTATACAATCCTGATTCAGGTCCGCCACCAACATAAGTCCATTCATGACGTTGTCTTTGATGGGCACTTGCGTATAAAATATTAGGATTATTTGGATCTATATGAACTTCATTGAATCCAGTATGTTCACTAACATTTAGCACTCTATTCCATGTTACACCGCCATCGATAGACTTGTAAATACCTCTCTCACCGCCAGAATTCCATAATGGTCCATATGCTGCAACATATAGGATGTTTGTATTATTTGGATCTATAGCAATCATTCCTATGTGTTCGCTGTTTTTCAAACCCATATTTTTCCATGTCTTCCCGCCGTCTTCAGATTTATATATTCCATCGCCATATGCCACACTTCTTTGGTTGTTATTTTCTCCTGTCCCAACCCAAATTACATGTGGATTTTTAGGATCCATTTTTAAACATCCTATCGAAAATGATGCTTGTGCATCAAAAATTGGGGAAAAACTAGTGCCGGCATTATTGGTTTTCCATACACCTCCGCTTGCCGCGGCCAAATACCATTCAGACTTGTCTAATGGATTAACTACAATATCTGAAATCCTTCCAGATGTTACAGCTGGTCCAATACTTCTAAATGTTAAAGCATTTAAAACATTTTCATAATTAGCTGATGTATTGCTTGCTGAGGTTTGAGGTACAGCTTGTTTTTGTGCATTGATTTTAAAACAACTGACCACTGCTAGTAACAATAAAGAATTTTTCATTTTTAAATTATTAATCTTCGAAATAAGAGTTAATATTTTAAAGTATCAAATTGAAATAAGAATAACCCTATTTTTTTAAAAATTTAATTCCCTAATTTTGAACAATGTTTCTAAAAAATATTCTGTTTATATTCCTCTATTGTTATTTAAATGTAGTCTTTAGTCAATGTAAAACACTATCTATTACCTCTGATGCTGCGGTATTTATATCAGGAATAAGTTCAAGTTTTAACTTATCTGTAAGCCCTCTAAACCCAGGTGAGAAGGTTATTTATAAAGTAAACGGAAACAAACTAGACTCTTGTGTATATAAAACGCTTAGTTCTGGGGTAGGTATTTATAAAATAATTGCGTCTGCTGACATTTATAAAAACAATACTTTTGTTGAAACCATTCATCAAACATATTCTTACTTCGTTATGATGCCAATGGTTTATTGGGATGGACCCAATTCAAATATTTTATATGCCAACATCGAACAGGTTTTATACGTTTCAATACCTGGCGTTTCCCCAAATTCAACAACATTAACCTTAGAAGGCGCCAAAATAATTTCAAACAATAATGGAAAATACACCATCAAACCTGATTCGGGGGCAAGAAGTGTTTCAGCTTTATGCAGTGCTAAATTACCAGATGGAACTTCAAGAAAAATGGGTGGATATAAATTAAGGGTTTTAGAAATTGAACTACCTTCCGTACAATTTAATTCACCTAAACCAAATGTAGTTGTTCCCGATAGCCTATATATTTTAAAAGACATTAAAATGTTGCCATTTAATTTGAACTATCAAATCACATCGTTTAGTATCACAATAATTAAAAATAATATTGCTCAAAAGCATTCTCTAAAAGGAAATTTATTGAGTGAAAATTTAAAAACGATAATTAAAAGTCTTAGTAAAAACGATGTTATTATTGTCGATGATGTGATTTGTAAAATACAATGGGTTGGCGATAAAAAACTAAAACCATTTGTATGTAATATCCAATAAAACTGTAAACAGTGTATTCAAGTCTATTTTAAAGCCATTTAAGACTGTTTCATCAAATTTTTATACACTTCTTCATACATTGGCAAAATCTTGTCTATATGAAAAGATTGAGCTTGTTTTAGTGCATTGCTTTTAAATGTTTTTAATATTGAATCATCTGATAAAATATACAAAGCATTTTTGGCCATTGACTCAATATCACCAACATCACTTAAAAACCCAGTTATTCCTTCCACATTTACTTCTGGAATACCGCCTGTATTGGTGCTAATTACAGGAACCTCGCATGCCATGGCCTCCAAAGCGGCCAATCCAAAACTTTCAGTTTCAGATGTCAATAAGAACAAATCACATACAGATAAAATTTCTTCAATTTGTTCTTGCTTGCCCAAAAATGTAATTCTATCACAAACACCAGTCTCTCTGCAAAGCAATTCAATATTGGTTCTCTCCGGACCGTCGCCAATAAGCAATAACTTTGATGGTATTTTATCTGCTATTAGAGCAAAAACTTTTACGACATCCTCTACCCTTTTAACTTTTCTAAAGTTAGAAGTGTGCACTAAAATCTTTTCATTTAAAGGTGCAATAGCCTTTTTAAAGTGTTCTTTCTTTTGTTTTGTAAATCTTGAAAAATCAATAAAATTCGGAATTACATGAATGTCTTTTTGAATATGGAAATTGTTAAGTGTGTCGCGCTTCAAACTCTCTGATACAGCCGTTACTGCATCAGAATGATTTATTGAATACGAAACAACCGGTTCGAATGTTGGATCTTTACCAACCAAAGTAATATCTGTGCCGTGTAAGGTGGTAACTATTGGAACATGAATACCTTGTTCTTCCAATATATTCTTAGCCATTAATGCAGCACTTGCGTGAGGTATGGCATAATGCACATGAAGTATATCTATCTTATTTTGCTTTACTATATCTACAATTTTACTTGCTAATATTGTTTCATATGGAACATATTCAAACAAAGGATATTTATAAATGGAAACTTCATGAAAAAACACATTTGGATTAAAGAAATCTAGGCGAGCAGGCTGACTGTAGCTAATAAAGTGTACATTGTAATTTTTAGCTGCTAGTGCTTTCCCTAGCTCTGTTGCGACAACACCACTACCGCCAAATGTTGGATAACAAACTATACCTATATTCATGATAAATTGCAAATATAAACAAGGTTTAGCGATGTATTCTATGTTTATTTTAATTTGAAACCAATAAGCTTATAACAAAGTATTTAAAAGAGAATCGAGTTCTTTGATTTGAACTGGTATATCCATTTTCTCTATTGGCCATTGAAATCTCTTAAAAACTTTAAGCCCCTTAGATAATTCTATATAAGAATTCATGTTTCCTGCTTCGTTAAGGTTTATTGATTGTAAAGCCTTATTTGATATCTTTTTTATTATGTAATTGTGTTTGGTTTTTGGAATAGTTTTAATTAATTCTTTGGTGCTATCATAGTCGGAATATTTCCATAATACACCATTTTTTGAAAGTGTATATTTTTCATATAAACCCGTTATTCCACCGCCTTTTCCAAAACGTATTTCAATTGAATTTGATGATTTTTTACTTACCTGCTTAAAGTTGGTAAAAAATAAAAATACCAATATAAGAAGTAAGCTATTTTTCATCCTAAAACTGTTCCAAGAATCGAACATCGTTTTCAAACATTTGGCGTATATCTTTAATTCCATATTTTAACATAGTAATTCTATCTATACCCATACCAAATGCAAATCCTGAATACTTTTCTTGATCAATTCCACAATTTTGTAGAACATTAGGATCTACCATTCCACATCCAAGAATTTCAAGCCAACCAGTTCCCTTAGTAAGCCTTTTGTCTTGTTCTGTTGCAGTTCCTAAGAATATGTCCATTTCTGCGCTTGGTTCGGTAAAAGGAAAATAAGATGGTCTAAACCTAATTTCTCTTTCACCAAAAAATTGTGAAACAAAATAATAAAGAGTCTGCTTTAAGTCTGCAAAACTAACCTTCTCATCAATATACAAACCTTCAATTTGATGAAAGAAACAATTTGATCTTGATGAAACAGCTTCATTTCTATAGACTCTTCCTGGCATTAAAGCACGAATTGGCGGTTTTTCGTTTTCCATCAATCTAACTTGCACACTACTTGTATGTGTTCGTAATGCATAATTACCTATAGGTTCTTTGTTAACAAAGAACGTATCTTGCATATCTCGCGCAGGATGATTTTCAGCAAAATTTAACGCAGTAAAATTGTGCCAATCATCTTCTATTTCTGGACCATTTTCAACGGTAAAACCTATACTTTCAAATATCTCTAAAATATTATTTTTTACAATTGATATTGGGTGTGTGGAACCTATTTTTTCCGAAAATACAGGAAGAGATTCATCAATATTAGATTTATTAACACCGGCGCTGCCGGAAAATTTTTCGCGATTTTCGTTAAAAATCCCTTCAACCTCTTGTCTCAGTATATTTAATTGTTTTCCTATCTCTCTTTTCTCTTCACCGCTTATAACTTTAAATTCTTCAAATAAATTATTAAGAAAACCTTTTTTTGATAAAAATGCCAATCTATAATTTTCTAAAGATTCTAAATTTTCAATTGTAAAAATTTTTGCTTTATTTTTCAGTTCTTCTATTTTTTCAAGCATGGTACAAAAGTAGTTTAAAGTTTTAATTTCAGTTTAGTTGTGTTTTCAACGGATAAGAATAAAAAAAGATTTATTTAAATATTATATTGTATTAGTATAGTGCTGTTGATATCGTGATAACTCATTATTTTAGTGTTTTTTATATTGGATTTTTTATCTTTTAACTTATTTACCAACGCCAAATTTTAGTTATTATGCTATATTTTACTAATACTTTGAGATGTTAATTCACATATTAACACTTATGTTAATACTATTTTAAATTTTTGTTACTATTGAGGATAAGCCTACTATTTATTCTAAAATTATACACTTATTTTATCTCTTACAAACACCAGAAATGTTCCACATAAGCTTTAATATTATATCTGATATTTATACATGATTATGTTGTTAATTATGTTGAAAATTAATCAACTTTTATATCAAGTTTTTCTTCCCAAGATGCCTTTAAATACAAGGTTTTTTCGTATATAGGTTGCATGTTTTTAATCATAAATATTGGATTAAATTCATTTTCATAATTATGCTTATAAATTTCAATCTTATATACATTCGGTTCAAAATATTCATCTATTAAATTTGTATCAAATACTGTCTTAAAGTATTTCCCATTTTTTGTTATTTTAATATCAAAAGAATTACCTGTTGGACTTTTTATAGAAAGATCTAAATGAGAAAATTTTTGATCTTCTATAATATTAATATTCTTTAAATTAAAAGTATCTTGTATGCTTAAATTTTTATCTGTTATAATAAAAGTATCAGGTTTGATATTTAAAGTTCTTCTATGGACGTTTAAATGATTATTTTTTTGATGTTTTTTATAGTCAAAAGGTAATTTATATTGTACCGTGTAATTATTTCTAGTTTTTACTATTTCAATTGATTTTATTATGTAATCTTTTAAATCAAATTTATAATTAAATTTTATCGAAGTATCTATTAAAAATCTAGATGTATTATTATTATTTTTTGCAATCGAAAATTCAGGCGTTATTAATACCAGATCATTACTATCTATTTTAATTTGCGAAACAATGCTACTTATATTTTCTTCCTTATCATAAAATATTTTTATAAATTGAAAATTTTCATCATTAATAACTTTGTTAATTTTAAATGGTTTCTTCCAATTTATTAATGACAAGTTATAGCTACTGTCCTTTTTAATATTTTTTATAAAATTAATTGGTTCATACAGGTCTGGTTTATTGTCATTATTCTTATCTGTATACAACCATACATTTACTGATTCTTTATTTATTCCCTTGTAAATTATTTTTTCATTAGTAACCGACATCGTATATTCAGTATTGAAACTTTTAAAGCTGTCTGAACCATTGTTTGTATTTATACAAACTTTTAAACTTTGATTATTTTCTATGTTAGATACATTTATTTGTATCATCGATGAATCAATAAGTTTGTTTGCTGAAAATATGTAATTATAGAAAAATTTATTTGAAGCGTTGTTATCTATAATTCCTCCGCTTATTATTAAATTATATGTTATATTATTTTTTAATTGACTATCGAGCTGAATAACCACCTTTTTATTTATTGATGATATTTTTAGATTACACGGTTTAGGTATAATTAAAATATTTTTTTCAGCATTGTTTAGATTCACGTATTCGTCAAATTCAAGTACAATACTTTTGCTTGTAAAATTATCTCTGCTTAGATTACTTTTTAATAGTACAGGTGGTTTTTCATCCATAGGACCACCACCTAATGTACCCACATTAGCACAAGAAGAGAGAAAAATTAGTAATATGATTATGTTAAAATATTTCATCTTCCTAAGTGAACTAATAATACTGAAATATCAGAAGGCGAAACACCGCTTATTCTTGAAGCTTGTCCAATATTTTCTGGTTTTATCTTATTTAATTTTTCTCTGCTTTCTAAACTTAATGTTTTTAATGTACTATAATCAAACTCAGAACTTAATTTTAGATGTTCTAATTTTAATACTTTGTCTACCATTTGTTTTTCTTTCTCTATATAGCTTTCATATTTTATTAATATTTCTGCCTCTTCCTTAATCTCATCTTCTTCATTAGTTATTCTCTCATAGATTGAATTAAAATTATTAATTTCAATTTGTGGTCTTAATACTATTTTATCTAATTTAACTTTTTGATCTATGATACTAGTGTTTTTTGATTCCAATAAAGGATTAACTTCATGTGGTTCGCAGGAATGATTTTTTATATAGTGTATCAATGATTTTACTTTATCATTCTTTATTTCAAGATCTTTTAATCTTTCTTCACTTGCCAAACCAATATTATATCCTAGCTGTGTTAATCTGTTATCTGCATTGTCTTGCCTTAATAATATTCTAAACTCAGCTCTAGAGGTAAACATCCTATATGGTTCTTCTGTACCTTTATTAATTAGATCGTCTATTAGAACCCCTATATACGCCTCTGAACGCTTTAGAATAAATTCTTGCTTATCATTTATCTTTAGATGCGCATTTATACCCGCCATAAGTCCTTGGCAGGCTGCCTCTTCGTATCCAGTGGTACCATTTATTTGACCCGCAAAGAATAAATTATTAATAATTTTTGTTTCAAGATTAGCTTTTAGTTGAGTAGGAGGGAAGAAGTCATATTCAATTGCATATCCTGGTCTAAATATTTTTGCTTCTTTGAAACCAGGTATTAGTCTTAATGCTTTCTCTTGAATATCTTCAGGTAATGAAGTTGAAAAACCATTTATATACATTTCAACTGTTTTCCATCCTTCAGGCTCGACAAATATCTGGTGTCTATCTCTTTCTGCAAACCTATTAATTTTGTCTTCAATAGAGGGGCAATATCTTGGGCCTAGTCCTGATATGCTGCCATTGAACATTGGAGATCGATCAAATCCTTCCCTTAATACATCATGAACATTGTTATTGGTATAAGTAATATAACAAGGTAATTGATTTTTTAAAGAATGTGTTTTGTTTGAAAATGAAAACTTACCTGGGTTTTCATCTCCATCTTGCCTTTCCATTAATGTATAATCTAAGGATCTACCATCTATTCTTGGTGGAGTTCCTGTTTTCATTCTACCAGCTTCAAAACCAAATCTTACAAGGTCAGCGGTTATTCCTACACTATTTGTTTCTGCCATTCTACCACCTCCGAAATTTTTGGTCCCTATATGAATTAATCCATTTAGAAATGTGCCACTTGTTACCACTACTGCTTTGCCAAATACTTCATAGCCCATACTTGTCTTAACTGAGGTAATTTTACCCGCTGTCTCATATAGAGAAGTTACATTGTCTTGCATAAAATCAATGTTGGGGTTAGATTCAAGTTCCAATCTCCACTCCTCAGAGAACCTCATTCTATCAGATTGCGCTCTGGGGCTAAACATTGCTGCACCTTTTGATCTATTTAACATTCTAAATTGTAGCATAGTCTTGTCTGTTATTATACCAGACATACCACCTAGTGCGTCTATCTCCCTTATTATTTGACCTTTAGCTACACCACCCATAGCTGGGTTGCAACTCATTTTAGCAATTGTTTCCATGTTCATAGTAATTAAAATTACTTTTGAACCCATTGTTGCTGCGGCATATGCAGCTTCACAGCCTGCATGACCCGCACCTATAACAATGACATCGTATTCTTTTCTCATATTATTGTTCCACGTGGAACGTCTTTAAAAATTGTGTTATATATGTTTTTTCCATTTCTCTCATCTTCTCACTTTCTTTTTTTGTTTTGTCTTTGTATCCCACCATATGTAAAATCCCATGAAAAACCACCCTGGAGAGTTCCACGTGGAACTTTTCATTGTATTTTTGTGCATTGTCTATGACTCTGTCTACGCTAATATATATTTCACCCTCCAATGTCTTGCCTTCCGAATAATCAAAAGTTATGATATCTGTGTAGTAGTCATGTTTCAGTGCTTCATTGTTTATCTCAAGTATTTTTTCATCTGAAACAATAACATAGTTAATAGAGCCTACTTGGAAGTGGTGCTCCTTTACTATTTGTTTTATTATTTGTTTAAAGCAAGAAGTGTATTCTTTTACTTGCTTTGTTTTTCCATTGAATTTTATCATTATTTCAATACTGTTATTGTTCCGTCGTAATAAAGAATGCTCCCATTTAACCCAACTATTGTGGCTTTATAGGCAAACACATCACTATCTACTAATTTATCATTAAATGTTCCGAACCATTGTGTTCGAATGTCATTGGTTTCAAATATTAGTTGGCCCCATCGATTATATATTTGATAAGAGCTTTTATCATAATCTATAAATACTCCCTTTGGGTAAAATGAAGTATTGTAGCCGTTTATTTGAATTGCATTAGGAAAGTATACTATTGGATCTGCATTTAGGCATTCAATATTGCTGTAGCTGGTATCGCTTCTGTTATAATTTAGGGAAGGGTCATTCTCAATAGCCCTAATACAATAGCATATTCTGTCTTGTATTGTGCTAAAGTTGGTGTTGTCGGTGGTGTTTAATGTAGAATTTGTTAAACTGCTTAAAATGTTCCACGTGGAACTATAGTTATAGTTCGGACTATTAGATAGTAGAAGCTCTTGTTTTTTGGTTTGTTTTATAAACTGGTTATAGGGTGACCAGTTTAGTTTTTGATCTCCAGGTGATACCATTAAAACTGACAATAGAATTGTTGTTGCTGTTTGGGATGTGTCAAAAACCAAATTGCAGGGACCTTCTGTAGTAAAATAGTAACTATAGGTTTTGCTATGAACATAAACATCGGGGTCAGAAATGTTTATTATTCCACCATTTGTATTGAGGCTTTGCCAAAACCCAAAACTTGAATTTCCTTCCTTTTTATAAACGTTTATTTTTTGAAGAGATTTACCTGTTTCAGTAATTAATACCAAATCTATTCTTTCATTGTTTACACTTGCTTTCGCGATATAAGAATACTTATTTGCAATTATACTACCAGTATTAATACAAATTTTATTTGAACTTGAACTTATGCTTGGGTCTAAATCTTTATAAGCTCTAATATAAAAGCAGTAATTATCTCCAAATACAGGAAAATTGTATGTAAAGCTTTTTATATTCTGTACCACATTGCCAGCCAATTTAAATACGCCCCCATTTACACTTACAAAAATATTGTAAGAAGATACATTCCAACCAACGTAGGCACTCCAACTTAGCTTTATGGTTTTTAAGCACTGGTCTAATGTTCCTTGTATATAAATAGTTTTATGTGGTGTGCTTATTAGAGATGTGTTATTGCAACTATCAAAAGCAGCAATACTATAGTTTTCAGAACCTAATCCAGGGTTTCTGTTTCCTTTATCTAAATAAAAGGTTGAATTGGTGTCTGCTATCACAGAATTGGTTCCCGTTACATGGTATATTATGTATCCTTTAACATCCTTGCTTGAATTCTTACTCCAACCAAGCATCGTTTTTTGATTAATTAAATCAACACTTACAGAATCTAGATCAGAATTAATAGGAGGGTTGTTGTCTATAAGGATGGTATCACTAAATATACTGTCAATTCCATTACATGCCTTATGGTAAACTAAGTAGAATTCCCAATTCTTTAAATTCCCAAGTTTAATGTTTAAAGCGCTTAATATAAAAGAGTTATATGTCCTTAGCTTTTGAAATACAGCTAAATTATTGTCTCGGCCATATAAATCAAAACGGGTAAATGTTCCACATACATCAGTGGGTTTATTCCATTGTAATTCAAGAGTAGAATCTAAGCGGTTAAGGCATGCGCGTCTCATAACTGGCTTGCCTTCTACACCAAAAGTGTTTTGAGTAAACCCAATAATAATAATGAGCAATATTAATACCTTACATTTCACCGGCTACGCAATATTTTAACGAATTTGGATCAAAATAATTGTTTGCACACGTTCTTATATCTTCTGCATTTATATCTGTTATGGCTTTAAAATAATTCGAATAGTAATTATAGTCATTGTCAATTTCTAAAAACGTTTTAAATCTATCGCTAATATTAAAAGCACCATCAAAATTCCTGCTGATAGCGCCTAGAAGATAGTTTTTTGCAACCGTAAGTTCTTCTAATTCAACTAATTCTGTTCTAAGTATATTAATCTCGGAGATGATTTCATTTTTTACCTGTTCGGTTAATTTGTTGTTACATTCACTGCTTATTTTAAAAATACTATAAGATTTAAAGGGCGTTATACTTGAGTGTATACCATATGTTAATCCTTTTTCTTCACGTATGTTTTTCATTAACCGTGATCCAAAGTATCCACCTAAAATTAGGTTTAGTAAACTTATTTTAAAAAAATCGGGATCTTTTTTTGAAGGTAGCTTTTTGCCCATCCTTATAGAGTTTTGGGTGCTTCCTGATTTGATAATTAGTTCATCTGCAGCTTCTTCAATAGCTTGTGCTTCAGGGTTTTGTTCATTATTTAATTTGCCTATACTAAATGCATGCTCTTGTATAATGTTTTCTACGTTTATAGACTTAGATCCAGTAAATATAAAATAGGGATCAACCAATCTTGTATTAATGTATTTTAAAAAATCATCAGAATTCAAATCATCTATTATTTGCTCTGTTATTGGAACTGAATAAGGATGATTTTTGCCAAATATCATCTGGTTAATCTGTCTGTTAGCAAGATAATTTGTTTTATTTAAATTTATATTTAACTCGCTCTTCTTTTTATTTTTAAGTATGTTTACCTCATCCAAAGGATAAATACAATTTTCAAGGCAATATTTCGCAATTTTAAGTAGAGGTTTTAAGTTTTCTGAAATGCCAAATATTGTAATTGATGAGGTATAATAATCACAGCCTTTGAAAATATAGCCTCCAAGAATATCAATTTCGTCGGCTATCGTTTGAGCAGTCTTTTCTTTTGTTCCACTGAAAAGTAAATCCATTGCATAAATACCTGAATGCTTATTGTCCAATAAACTGTATCCAGCTTTTGGGAAAACTATTTCTAATTTAAATACTTCTTCCTCAGAATCAATCCTAAATATATTGGTGTCAGACTTTGGGTAACCAGTATTAATATGGCTTATGTTTTTTATTTCGGGAGCTACTGTTCTATTAATCATTTTGTTTTATATTTTAACACAGCTTGCGTATTATTTAATAAATATTCTTTGCAAATACTTTGAATATCTGAGTTTTGTAGGTTTTTAATACTTTCAATATCAGTGTTTACCAAATCAATATTCCCTAATCGGTATGAATAGCAAAGTGCCATTGCTTTATTTAAGACAGATGTTTTAGCAAAAAGGTTGCTAGTCAGAGATTTATTTTTAACTTTGGTTAATTCTTCTTGAGCTAATCCATTAATTGAGATGTCTTTTAAAATTTCTAAAATGGCGGCCTCGGCATGATCAAAACCTACTCCTGCATTAAGCTTCCCTTCAACTACAAACAGACCTTTGTCAATATCCCCTGTTATATATGCGTGTATGTGTGAGAATAGTTCCTTCTCTTTAACTAAAATACTGGTGAATCTAGATGATTCTGATCCAGACAATATATCTGATAGCATATCAAATGCAAAATACATTGAGTGCATTCTATCTACCATTTGAAATGCCATATATATAGAATCTTGAGGAACATCAGAAATTATAGTTTTTTCAACTCTATTCTTAGGTGTTTCTTCAACTGGATAAATATTTTTATTTACTGGTCCAGCGGGTATATCTCCAAACCACTTTAATGTTAATTCATAGGCCTTTTCAAATTCTATATTTCCCGCTATGCAGACAATTGCGTTGCTCGGATTGTAGTAAGATTCAAAAAAGGCTATAACTTCATCTAAATTCGCGTTCTCTATATGAGAAATTTCCTTCCCTATGGTTGGCCATTGATAAGGGTGGGTTTTGTATGCTAATGGCCTTAAATGAAGCCAGGCATCTCCATATGGATGGTTTAAATACCTTTGTTTAAATTCTTCAATTACGACACCTTTCTGTGTATTTAAAGATTTTTCAGAAAAATCTAAGCGTAACATACGATCACTCTCTAACCATAGCGCTGTTTCAATGTTATCTGAAGGTAGGGTAATGTAATAATTGGTTATATCATTACTGGTAAAAGCATTGTTCTCTCCACTTGCTTTCTGCAATGGGGTATCGAAAGATGGAATATTTACAGATCCACCAAACATGAGATGCTCGAAAAGATGTGCGAACCCAGTCTTACTAGGATCCTCATCTCTAGCACCTACATTGTATAATATATTACTGACACAAAGATTAGTATTTGGGTCGTAATGATGAATAAATGTTAGTCCGTTGTTGAGGTGTTTAACTTTATATGATATCACCTTGCAAAAATAAGTCTATTAGCAAGCTTGAATATGCACCACAAAATGTGGATACATGCATTTATGACCTAGATTATTTAA